>NC_019973.1:3975267-4293162 GCF_000230995.2 Mesorhizobium australicum WSM2073
GATCACGCGTGAGATTGAGTAGGCTTGGAACGGGCGGGTTGAAATCGGCTGCGGTGCTGCTTGTCCTGGCGGTTGCCGGCTGCGCGGCGCTCGGCGGCAAGCCGGCACCGCTCGACACGTTCGAATTGTCGGCGCCGTCGGTCGACGCGCATGGCCATAGCCGCAAGCAAATCCTGATCGCCCAGCCTTCGGCGCTGAAGGCACTGGACAGCCAGAACATCGTCATCAAACCCTCCGATGGCTCGATCCAGTATCTGAAAGGGGCGCAATGGGCCGACCGCCTGCCGCTGATCGTGCAGGCGCGGCTGGCCGAGACGTTCCAGCGCTCGGGCAGCTTTGCCGGCGTCGGCAAGCCGGGCGAGGGGCTGGCGATCGACTATCAGGTGATCGTCGAGGTTCGCTCCTTCGAAGTGCGCGTCAATGGCGGCGAACATGCCGAGGTCAACCTGTTCGTGCGCTTGCTCAACGACCGCAACGGCGAAGTGAAGGCTTCCAAGAGCTTCACCGCATCGGCACCCGTTTCGGGCAGCGGCAACCCGGCCTATGTCGGCGCGCTCGACGCGGCCTTCGGCGATGCGGCCAAGCAGGTCGTTCGCTGGACCGATTCGGTGGTCTGACCGCCAGGCGCGCGGGGTTCCGCCAACGCTTCCGGGTTACGGACGGTCGAAGGTCTCCGGCCGCAGCTTTCCAGTCTTCATCAGGTGCTGCAGGGTGTAGGTCAAGGACAGCGCATCGTCGAGCGCGTCATGCCTCTGCAGTGGCGGGTGTTCGACGCCGTAAAAATCCGCAAGCTTGTTGCTCGGTGTCCTTGCCAGGTCCTCGATCGGCATGCCGGCCGCGATCAGCAGCTTGACCGCATTGTCGAACCGGGTGGCCGGGATAGGCGGCCTGATGCCCGCGACATAGCAACTGATGGCGATCATGTTCAGTTCGTCCTTGCCCCAGGACCAGAACCGGGCCCCATCGGAGAAACGATCGACGCCCGCAAGAGCATCTTCCAGCACGACGCCCTCGGCCTCGATGATTTCTTCGGTGATGCCGGTCAGTCCAGTGAAGAACGGATCGAGCGTGTACCGCTCGCCAAACCGGTCGACCGATCTAATATAGGCCTTGTGCGTGCCCAGCACGGGGAAGTCACCTTCGAGGCCGAACCTTGCCGCGCCGATCTGCGCGATGATCGGATCGGGATCGTGGGCCGTGCACCAGTATCGGCGTTGTGATCCGTCAAGGCAGAGAAACTCGCAGTCGAAGATGATTGCCGTCTTCACAACCCAGGATCCGATTCCGGAAAGCAAGATCAAACCCGGATGCGTCTCCGGGTGGCGAAGTCAGTTCGTTCAAGAAAAAAGGCGGGAGACAATCCCCCGCCTTTTCGTTTTTGGCTTGTCGACCGCCTAATGCAGGCGGCCGCTGGCATGGGCCAGCATGGTGTAGACCTTGCCGGTGTCCGACGTGAGATAGGTCTGCGCCATGATGTTGTCGCGGTCGTTGCGCGAGACATCCTTGAGCAGCTTCTCGAAATCGTCGCAATAGCGGTCGACGGCGGTGCGGAATTCGGCCTCCGCCTGGTACTTGCGGCGGATTTCATCGAACGTCTGCTGGCCCTTGAGCGTGTAGAGCCTGCGCGTGAACACGTCACGCTCGCCACGCCGGTAGCGGTTCCACAGCTCGATCGAGGCATCGTGGTCGATGGCCCGCGCGATATCGACGGACAGCGAGTTCAGCGATTCCACGACATGTGCCGGCGAACGCTGGGCAGGGGCCGCGCGCGGGGCTTCCGCTGGCGCCTGGGAAGCCGCCGGCCTGAGCTCGGCATCGTTCGACGCGGCGGTCAAGAGATCGCGCACCCAGCCGCCTTGCGGCGCGCGGGCAGTGGCGTCGGTGGCACGCTGGCGCGGTGCTGCCTCAGCCGGGCGATCCAGATCGAGCGTGCCGCGCAGTCCCGCGCCGCCCAGTGGCGCCTGTGGCGGGCGCAGGTCCGCCTGCGGTGCCGGGGCGCGACGGGGTGGCTCGGCGGCGCGTGCCGCCGGTGCCTGCGGCGCAGGGCGCAAGGGCCGCGGTTCTGAAGTGTCGCCGCCACGACCGGACTTCGCCACGATGTCCGAAAGCTCCTTCAAGGCGTTGATCTGCTCGGAAACCGCGCGGCGGATGGCCGATGTCGACTCCTTTGCCTCTTCCGGCATCTCGATGACGCCCTTCTTGAGCTCGGCGCGGGTGAGGTCGAGCTCGCTCTTGATCGAGCCCGCGGTGCGCCGCATCTCCTCGGTCGCATCGGCGAAGCGCTTGGTTGCCGAATCGACGACGTCGGTGATGGCGTTGCGGATCTTGTCGGCGGACTCCATTGTCTTGCCCTCGGCGTTCTGCAGGGTCTGGCCGACGAGATTTTCGAACGAGCGCATGACCCTTTCGAGATCTTCCGACTTCTTGACCAGGCCGACGGCGAGGTCCTCAAGTGAGGACTGCCTTTCCAGCGTGTGTTCGAGGTTGCTCTGGGCCGAGCTCAACAGGTCCGAGGCGCTGGCCAGCAAGCGGCTGTGTTCATCGAACTTGGTGGCGATCGAGGCGACTTCGCGCAAGGTCGACGACGACAGTTCCGTCAGCCTCGTCGTGTTCGAATCGACCAGACGCGCCGAGCTGGCAAAGGTCTGCGCCGCCTTTTCGGTGGTCGCCGCGAAGCTTTGCGTGCTGCCGGTCAGACGTTCGTCGACCTCGCCGAGGTTGACCGCGGCCTGCTCGATCAGCTGACCGAGCTGCGAGCTGGACTCGGTCATGCGGCCGATCAGATCGGCGACGCTGTCGGACAGCGACGAGCGGGCGCCTTCGACCGCCGACAAGGTCTCGGCGGTGCGGCTGGCCAGTGCGTTGACCAGGGCTGCATTCTCGCTGCGCAGCTTCTCGGTCGCGCGTTCGGTGACCTCTTCCATACTCTTTTGCAGTTCCGAGCCGCCCTGGGCGAAGCGCTCGACCAAAGGCCGCGCGGTTTCGTCGAGGATCTTCGACATCTCGGCCGACCGCGCTGCGAGCATGGTGTTGAGCTCGCGGGTGTTGGCGCCGATCGTCTTGGCCGCGTCATTGGTGCTCTGGCCGATATGTTGTCCGACCGCGGTGAAGGTTTCCGCGATCACATTGGCACGCGATACGAGTTGTGCCTCGGCACTCGACACCTGCTCATTGAGCTTCTGGCCCATCGTCTCGGTGGTGTAGGCGAGCCGGTTTTCGACCCCAGCGATCTGTTCTTCGACACGGGCGGCCGCTGCCGCCGCGCTCGATGCAAGACGCTCGTCGGCGCCGGCAAGCGCCTGCTCGATTTCGCGGGCGTGCACGGCCAGCTCCTGGCCGGTCTGGCGGGCGCGATCGGCGACCCGCTGCTCGGTGCTTGCAAAGGCGCCGACAATGGTCTGCGCATGCTCGCCGATCGTCGAGGTGCTGTCGGCGATGCGCGAAACCAGGCGCTGGTCGGCGTCGTCGAAGATGCGGGCGATTTCGGATGCCCGGCTGGACAGCGCGTCCGAACCCTCGGCGATGCGCGAGACCAAATGCTGGTCGGCGGCATCGAAGATACGACCGAGGTCCGACGCGCGGGCGGCGAGCGCCTCGGCGGATTCGCCGATGCGCATGCCGAGCCGCTGGTCGGCGCTTTCGAAGTTCCGCAGGATGTCGCCGGCGCGGGCGGCCAGCGACTGCGCCGTTTCCACGGCACGGGCGACCAGCTTCTGGTCGGCCGCGTCGAACGTGCCGGCAATCTCGCTTGCGCGGGCGGCCAGCTGATCGGCGGTTTCCTGGGCGCGGGCGGCAAGCTTCTGGTCGGCCATGTCGAAGGTGCCGGCGATCTCGCCGGCGCGGGCAGCGAGTTGATCGGCGGTTTCGTGGGCACGGGCCAGCAGCGAGCTGGAGGTGTCATCGGCGCGGGCGAGCAGGGCGTTCGACGTATCCTCCGCACGGGCGTGGAGGCGACGATCGGCCTCCTCGAAGGTGCGGGCGATGTCTTCGGCCCGGGCCAGCAGGGCGGCGGACGTCTGCTCGGCGCGCTCGGCGATCTTGCGATCGGCGTCGCTGAAAGCCGCACCGGCCTGTTCGTGCAGCGTGCTGGTGACTTCCAACACCTTTTCGCGCAATGCGCCGGCGACGAAGACAGCGCTCTTCTCGAGCACGTTGCGGACGTTGTCGACACCAGTCGAGAGCGCGCGCTCCATGGTGCCGGCGCGTTCCTCGATGATGCCGGTCTGGCGGCTGAACGCCTGCTCGATCTTGTCGACATCGGCGGCGATCGCGGCGGAAATGTCCGTGCTCCTGGCCGCGATCTGGTCGATGTGGCCGGACAGCGAACGATCGACCTCCTTGCGGCTCTCGGCGAGCTTGCCGAGATCATCTTCCAGCGCGCGGCTGAGCATGTTGCGGCCTTCGGACAACTTGCCGACATGTCCGGCGATGATATCGTCGATATCGCCGCGGCTTTCGGTCAGCTTCTGCAGGTCGGCTTCGAGAGCACGCTTGAGAATGTCGCGGCCTTCGGCGAGCTTCTCGACCTGGCCGGCGACCAGACCGTCGATGCTGGAGCGGCTTTCGGCCAGCTTGGCAAGGTCTGCCTCCAGCGCACGCTTGAGGACATCGCGGCCTTCGGCAAGCTTCTCGACCTGGCCGGCGACCAGACCGTCGATGCTGGAGCGGCTTTCGGCCAGCTTGGCAAGATCGTCCTCGAGAGCCTTCGACAAGGTCGAACGCTCCTGCACAAGCCGTTCCGCATGATTGTTGACGTGGGTGCCGACAGTCTCAAGGTCGGCCTCAAGCGCCTTCGACAAGGTCGAACGCTCCTGCACAAGCCGTTCCGCGTGACTGCTGACGTGGCTGCCGACAGCCTCGAGATCGGCCTCAAGCGCCTTTGACAGTGTCGATCGCTCTTGGGCAAGTCGGTCCGAGTGGCTGTTGACAAGGCTGTTGACAGTTTCGAGATCGGCCTCCAGCGCGCGGGCGAACTGGGCGCGGTCGTCGACCAGCTTCTGGGACTGGTCGGCAACGGTGTTTCTGACCGTGCTGAGGTCGGCTTCCAATGCGCGGCGCAGGATATCGCGGCCCTCGGCGAGCTTCTCGACCTGACCGGCGACCAGACCGTCGATGCCGGAGCGGCTTTCGGCCAGCTTGGCGAGATCGTCCTCCAGCGCCTTCGACAAGGTCGAGCGATCCTGGACCAGCCTGTTCATGTGGTCGGCGATGACGCTGTTCACATTCTGCAGATCGGCTTCCAGAACACGTGAGAGCTGCCCGCGATCCTCGGCCAGCCTGTCCGACTGGCTCGATATGACGTTCTTGATCGTATTGAGGTCGGATTCCAGCGCACGCTTGAGGATGTCGCGGCCCTCGGCGAGCTTCTCGACCTGGCCGGCGACCAGACCGTCGATGCTGGAGCGGCTTTCGGCCAGCTTGGCAAGGTCGGCTTCGAGCGTCTGCGACAGCAGGCCGCGGTCTTCCGCCAGGCGTCCCGAATGGCTGTCGATCAGCCCGCGTATCCCCGACAGGTCGCTTTCGAGCGAACGGCCAAGCTGCGTGCGGTCCTCGGCCAGTTTCGCCGAATGCGCCTCGATGAGGTTCTTGATACCAGCAATGTCGTTTTCCAGCGCCTTGGCGAGCACCGCGCGGCCCTCGGCGATTTTCTCGACCTGGCCGGCGACAAGGCCGTCAATGTCGGCGCGGCTCTCGGACAATTTGCCGAGATCGGCCTCCAAGGCGCGCGACAAAATGTTGCGGCCTTCGGCCAGTTTTCCAACATGCCCGGCCACCATTTCATCAATGATGGTACGAGCTTGCACCAATTTTCCGGAGTCTTCGTTGAGAGCCAGTGAGAGCCGGTTGCGGCCTTCTTCCAGCCTTTCGAGGTGGCTGCCGAGCGACGCATCGATGGCGGCACGCGATTCGTTGACCTTGCGCAGGTCTTCTTCGAGCGCACGCGCTATCAGGCTGCGGCCTTCGGCCAGCCTCTGCACCTGGTTGGTCACCGCCGCATCGATGCCGGCGCGGCCTTCGTCGAATTTCTCCAGGTCCGCCTGCATGGCTGCCGCCATGCGCTCGCGGCTCTCGGAGAGCTTGCGGCTATGGTTTTCGACGGCTTCTTCGATACCGATGCGCGCGTCGGCGAGCCGCTGGATGTCGGCGTCGAAGGAGCGCGACACGACATGGCGGGCTGCCTCCATGCGGCCGGCGAAATCGCTGGCGCGCGCCTCGAGCATGGAAGAGGTCGAGGTGACGATGTCGGCCATGTCGGCGCCGATCTGGGTCTTGCCCTGATCGATCATGGCCGACAGCGTGTCCTTGCTCTCGGCGAAGGTGTGGGCGATTTCACGCGCGCGCTCGACCAGCGTTTCGTTGATCTGGCGGGCGCGGGCTTCCAGCGCGGCATTGAGCTTCTGGGTACCGGTGTCCAGTGCTTCGGCGCGGGTCTGAAATTCGCTGATCAGCGCCTGGCCGCGTTCGGCCAAGGTGCGTTCGATGCCGTTGAGGCTGGCCTCGAACTCGGAATTGAGGGTGCGCGCGGCGCCGCCGAGCAGCGACACCATGCCGGTGGTGCGATCGTCGAGCAGGTCCGTCAACGAACGGGTCAAGCCGTCCGTGGTGTCCGTCAGCTTGGCGATACGGGTGTCGAGCAGGCTGGCGAAAGCCTCGCCGGAGGTTGAAAGCCTGTCGGTAATGTTGTCGAGCCGGCCCTCCACCGAATCGAAGATCGACATCGAGCTTTCGTTGATGCGGTCGATCAGCGTGTCGCCGGAATTGGTGATCGTCATCGACAGTTTGGTCGACGCGTTGAGGATGCTGTCACGGATGATGTCGCTTGCCGCGCCGATTTCATCGCGCAGCGTCTCGTGCGCGCCGGAGATCGAGGCGCGGACGCGTTCGGCATGGGTGACCACTGCTTCGCGTTCGCTGCCCAATCCGTCGACCAGCGACCTGATGCGGGTTTCGTTTTCCGAATAGGAGCGCTCGATCTGGTTGACCTCGCTGTGGACCAGCGTCTCCAGTTCGACGGCACGGGCAAGGGTGCGCTCGATGCCTTCGCCCATGGCAGCCACCTCGCGGCGGACGGCCTGGCCGATCATCATGACGCGATCCTGGGCCATGTTTTCCGGCTCGGTCAGGCGGAAGGCCACTTCCGTCATCGATTGCGCGGCGATGCGCATGTCCTGAGCGCGGCGAATCATCGTCGCGAAGGCCCAGAACAGGATGACAGGCACGATAGCCGCGACGGCAAGGCCGATCAGTTCGGGGCGGGCAAAGAACTGGTCCAGCGTGCGGATCCGCCAGATGCCCGGTCCAAAAAGCAGGTTCGCCAGTCCGCCGGCGCCCGCGATCCAGGCAAGCGAGACAAAGGCGATGACCCAGTAAATGGTGTTGGAGGCGCGCCTGTTCAGGCTGTGCAGAAGGGTCTTGTAATCTTTCTGACGATCGTCGTTGGCTGGCGCGAAGCCGGCGGGCTGGCCACCATTGCGCGTCTCGACCGGGCGAAGTTCGGCCGGCTTGGCGTTTGGCGCAGGCTTCGCGGCCTGGGGCTGATTGACGACGGGCGCAGGCTGCTGATTGCGTCCCTCGCGCGCCAGTTCGTCGGCGGCCTGTGATATCTGCGCTTCCAGATCTTCCATCGAGGCCGCGATATCGAGGTCGCCGCTATCGGTATCGCCGCTCAGGTCGAGATCGAGCGCTTTTTCGAGTTCCCTGGCTACGTCGCTGTCGAGAGTTCTGGTCGTTGTTGGTTTCTTCGCCATGCCTTCGCTACCCTGTACTAGCTGCCGCGGGGGGCTTATAATTGTGCTTGTCTTACCCCCGCGCAGGAGGCTGAAAATGGACCCTCGTATCGTAATGACACAGGGGGGTAAAGAAAACATGCATTCCGCGGGATACGTAAAACTTTAAATATAAGGTTAACGGAAGCGTGATTTGGGCGCCGCTTTCGCAACATTTTTCCGGGCCATCCATTAACCCGTTGTCCACTGGATTCGCCTAGGTTTTCAGGCGACCGAAGAAAATGGAGTTCGAGTTCATGCGTGGCGAAAGCGGCATTGCCTTCTCAATGCCGGGGGGCGACGTATCGGGAACGAGGCAGTCCCGACCGGTCGATTTGGCACACCTTGCCCGGCAAACGATGGGCGACCGCGCCCTCGAGCAAGAGGTGCTGGCGCTGTTTGTACAGCAGGCACTGTCGGTACGCGACAAAATAGTCGATGCCGACATCAAGGACCGGCTCCTGCTGGCTCATGGTTTGAAAGGGTCGGCCCGTGGCGTGGGTGCCTTCGCCATCGCCGATTGCGTCACCGATATCGAGCATCGCCCGGAGGACGCCCAGACGCTCAAGCGGCTCGGCAGGCTGATCGACGAAGTGCGCGACTTCATCGCCGCCATCAATCGCTGATCCAGGTTTGCGACAAAAACGTCACGGAGCGCCGCTTTCGCACGGCAGTTGACTTGTTTGCCGGAGTGATTATCTCGGGCGAAACTCGCTTTCCCCTCGGGCGAACTCCCTTCGTCCGGGGTGGAACTCCCTTCAGGTGACAAATGACCAAACTGACCTTCATCGCCCATGACGGCACACATTTCGACGTGGACGCCGAAAACGGCTCGACGGTCATGGAGAACGCCATCCGCAACGCTGTCCCGGGCATCGAGGCGGAGTGCGGCGGCGCCTGCGCCTGCGCGACCTGCCATGTCTATGTCGATGAGGCATGGACGGCCGAAGTCGGCGAGCCCGAGGCGATGGAGGAAGACATGCTGGACTTCGCCTACGACGTCCAGCCGAACTCGCGCCTGTCCTGCCAGATCAAGGTACGCGACGCGCTCGACGGCCTGATCGTCCGGGTGCCCGAGCGTCAGGGCTGAAGCCAGCACGGGCGATTTTTGTCGCTGACGCTTGGCAGCGGGCCGCTGGTCATGCAGTCTCGCCCGGACTTTCGCAGCGAGGCGCATCATGACCGGCATCATCAGCACAGACGTCCTCATTGTCGGGGCGGGGCCGGTCGGCCTGTTCGCCGTGTTCGAGCTCGGCCTGTTGGACCTGAAATGCCACCTGATCGACATCCTCGACAAGCCCGGCGGCCAATGCGCGGAACTCTATCCGGAAAAGCCGATCTACGACATTCCCGGCTGGCCCTCGATCTCGGCGCAAGGGCTCGTCGACAAGCTGCTCGAGCAGGTCGCGCCGTTCCAGCCTGAATTCACCTATAACCGTATGGTCTTCAGCCTTGAGAAACTGGAAGACGGCGGCTTTCGCGTCACCACGGACGAGAACGAGGTGTTCGAGGCCAAGGTGGTGGTCATCGCCGCCGGCGGCGGCTCATTCCAGCCGAAGCGCCCGCCAATCCCGGGCATCGAACCCTATGAGGGCAAGAGCGTCTTCTATTCGGTGCGCCGGATGGAGGATTTCCGCGGCCATGACCTTGTCATCGTCGGCGGCGGCGACTCGGCGCTCGACTGGACGCTGAACCTGCAGCCGATGGCAAAGAGCGTGACACTGGTTCACCGGCGGGCCGAGTTTCGCGCGGCGCCCGACAGCGTCAACAAGATGTACGCCATGCAGGAGATGAAGCAGCTGGAATTCAGGGTCGGTCAGGTGACCGGGCTCACCGGAGCCGATGGCCAGTTGTCATCGGCCACCATCAAGGGCGGCCCGGATGGCGACGTCGAGGTGCCTTGCACCCGCATGCTGCCGTTCTTCGGACTGACCATGAAGCTCGGCCCGATCGCGGAATGGGGGCTCAATCTCCATGAGAACCTGATCCCGGTCGATACCGAGAAGTTCCAGACCTCGGTGCCCGGCATCTTCGCGGTGGGCGACATCAACTGGTACCCGGGCAAGCTGAAGCTGATCCTGTCGGGCTTTCACGAGGTGGCGCTGATGGCGCAGGCCGCCAAGCGCATCGTCAGCCCCGGCGAGCGCATCGTGTTCCAGTACACGACCTCGTCCACCAGCCTGCAAAAGAAGCTCGGCGTTTCCGGCTAGTTATTCCGCCAGGATCGGCGCCGGATCATCGACGTGGCCCCGAAGTTCTTTCTCGGGCATCAGCGTCAGCGTGACGAGACCCAATCCCAGAGTGCCGGCCGCGACGAGAAAGATCATCACGAAGGGTTGGGCCGATACGACATGTCCAGCCACCTGAACGCCTTCGCCGGCCAGCGGCAACCCAAAGCCAAGGGCGACCGCGCCGAGCATCGCCACCCCCAATGCACTGCCCAGCGAACGCAGAAAGGTAAGCACCCCCGTCGCCACGCCAAGATGCATGCGGTCGACGGCGTTCTGCACGGACACGGTGGTTACCGGAAATGTCGTGCCGGTTCCCAGCCCGATACAGATGGTCAGGGCTTCGACGACAAGCAGCGATGCATGGCCGGCGACAAAAGCCAGCAGGCCCGTGCACAGGATGGCGAAGACGACGCCGACCATGGCGATGCGCTTGTAGTGGGTGAAGCGTGGTATCAGGCGGCCGCTGGAAGCGGCGCCGCCCACGGTTCCAAGCAGAAGACCAAGCATTGCAATGCCCGACTCGCTGGCCGTGAGGCCGAGTATCGACTGCAGATAGACCGGCAGATACACGGCAAGGCCGACGCTGGAGGCCTGGAGCAGGAACATCGACAGGGTGCCGGCCAGGACGATCGGGTTGCCCAGCACCTCGAGCGAGATGAGCGGTTCGGCCGCCCGCATCAGCCGCAAGGCAAAGGCGCCCCAGAACAGCGCGGAGCACGCCAGGACGCCGATGACTTCCGGCGATAACCAGAGATAGGCACTGCCGCCCCAGTTCAGTGCCAGCAGCAACAGCGCCGTTGCCACGATCAGCAGCAATGCGCCGAGGCCATCGATGCTGTGGTTCTTGGCCGCGATGGGCAGCTTCTTGAGCGGCTTGTTGATGATCGCCATGGCAAGAAAGCCCAGCGGGATATTGATCCAGAAAATGAGAGACCAGTGCAGATGCTCAGCGAAGGTGCCGCCCAGCAGCGGCCCGGCGACGCTGGCAACGGCCCAGGTACCGGAAAACCACGCCGCATAGCGCGCCCGCTCGCGCGGCGGGACGAGGTCTCCGACCACGATCTGCGTCAGCGCGAAAAGACCGCCGCCACCGGCCCCCTGGATCGCGCGACCCAGGATGAGGACGAACATGTTGGGGGCCAGTGCGCTGACCAGCGATCCAGCAAGGAAGATGAGGATTGCCGCGTAGACGGTTGGCCGACGCCCATAGACGTCGGAAATCTTGCCGTAGAGCGGTGCCACGGCGGTTGCGGTCAAGAGGTAGCCGGTGACGATCCATGGCAGGTATTCGGCATGGCCGAGCAAGCGCCCGATGGTCGGCATGGCGGGCGCGACGATGGTCTGGTCGAGGGCTGCCAGCAGCATCGACAGGAGAACGCCGCCAATAATGGCGTTCTTTTCGCTTTCGCTCAGCGGCGCGCTCACGGCCGCCACGGCCTGCTTGTCGACAGCCTGGTCCATAAATCTTCTCGTCCATGCGCTTTGCGCTGCCGCATCACCATTGGGCTTGTCTGGTGCATCCGCGGCGTGATCGATCGTGATGCCCGTGCTTCTGGATTGTGCCCTTGGCAACCCTGGATATGTCGTTCCGTATAGGCCGATTTCGACGGTTGCTCGAAAAAATTCCAAGCTGGCACTACGCTTCCGCCCGGTTGGCTTGCACCCAGGCGAACGGAGGCGGCGAGGAGATTCAGGCCGGCGGCCGCAACTGGCCGCTCTCGATGCGCTCCATCCGGTAACGCAGCAGCCGCAGGATGCGGCTTTCGAAATTGGCGCCTTCGACACGGTCGAACCGCACCTGGTCCCTGTCGTGTTTGGCAAGCTCGGCCGCCGTGATCGCGGCGGCCCTGGCCTTTGCGGCGTCGCAATCCTTCTGCGGATAAGCTGCCTTCAGGGCGTCTTCCAGCGCGCGGCCGTGGTTCTGGGCTATCTCGACATGGCGGTCTTCATGGCGCTTGATGTCGGCGGACAAGGTATCCCAGAACAGCCGCACATCGGCGTCGGCTTTGCGCGGGCGGCGCCATTCGGGAAGGATCACCTTGACCTTGACGGTGACGACCGCGTCGGCGATCCGGCAGGAGCCCGGCTGGCTGGCGTAGCTAATGCGTGTCGTGAAAGCCATCTGGGTGGCGCCAGGGTGGCGCGACCCCGTGCTTTTGACCTGGGGCCCGTGTTTGGCAAGTTGCTGCTCGATATCCTCCAGCGTTCTGCCGCCAATGGCGAAATAGCTGTATGTCTTCACCAGATTGGCCGCATTCGCCGGAACGGCGGCGGTAAGCAGCAGCGCGCAGAGCAGGGATCGTATCATCATGTTGCCTCTTCAATCACCTTGCTTTACGGCCTTCGCCGGCGCAACGGAATTGATCCAATGCGGATCACACATCGTTGATGACATCTTGGTTGATGAGCCCATGGTTGAAGCGCAATGACGGCGGGGCGATGGCAATTGGCGCATGGACGCCATCTCGAGCTTGGCGGCAAGGCCGTGGTCGTCGGCATCCTCAATGTCACACCCGACAGCTTCTCCGATGGCGGCTTGTTTGATGCTCCTGAACCGGCGCTCGTCCAGGCGCGCCGCATGATCGGGGAAGGAGCTGCCGTCATCGATGTCGGCGGAGAATCGACTCGCCCGGGCGCCGCCGCGATATCGGCCAGCGAGGAGCAGGCCCGTATCCTGCCGGTGATCGAGGCGTTGGCGCAGGTCGGCGACGTGCTGATTTCCGTCGACACCTATCGTGCCGACACCGCGCGGCTCGCCGTCAAGGCCGGTGCGCATATCGTCAACGACGTCTGGGGTCTGCAGCGTGAGCCCGACATTGCGCGGGTGGCGGCCGAAACCGGCGCCGGGCTCGTCATCATGCATACCGGACGGGATCGCGACAAGCTGCCCGATGTGATCGCCGACCAGCTGGCGTTCCTGGGAAAATCGCTTGAAATCGGGCGCGGGCAAGGTGTCGCCGACGACCATATCGTGCTCGATCCCGGCTTCGGCTTCGCCAAGGAGACGGCGGAGGAAAACCTCGATCTGATGGCACGGTTTGCCGAGCTTGGCGCGCTCGGCTTCCCGCTGATGGCCGGTACGTCGCGAAAGCGTTTCATCGGCACCGTCACCGGCCGCGACGCCGCCGACCGGGCGGCCGGCACGGCGGCGACCAGCGTCATTCTCCGACTCAAGGGCGCGCATCTGTTTCGCGTCCATGATGTCGCAATCAACGTGGACGCGCTGGCGGTGGCGGATGCTATGCTGGCGCGGGAAACCGGATCGG
Organism: Mesorhizobium australicum WSM2073; assembly: GCF_000230995.2. Lineage (NCBI taxonomy): Bacteria > Pseudomonadati > Pseudomonadota > Alphaproteobacteria > Hyphomicrobiales > Phyllobacteriaceae > Mesorhizobium > Mesorhizobium australicum. The sequence continues at coordinate 3,988,531 of NC_019973.1, forward strand.
AACGCTGAGCCATGTATGTCATCCGCATGAAGAATTGCGCCTTCTTTGCCCGGCACGGCGTGCTGGACGAGGAAGAAGGGCTGGGGCAGCGCTTCTATGTCGATGCCTCGCTCACCGTCGAGCCGGGACGCGCGCTCGTCGATGACGCCATCGGGGAAACCGTCAATTACGGCGTCGCCTTCACCGTCATCGAGGAGATCATCACCGGACACCGGCGTTTCCTGATCGAGGCGCTGGCCCTGGAAGTCGCGAAGGCTCTCAGCGGGCGCTTCCCCAGATCCGGAAAGCCGAGGTCACCGTTCGCAAGCCCAATGCGCCGGTGCCTGGCGTGCTCGATTACGTCGAGGTGACCGTTGTCTGGCCCGAATAACACCGTCTATCTGAGCCTCGGCGGCAATCTGGGCGATCCGGCGGCGTCGATGGGAGCCGCGTTGCGCCTGCTCGACGCCGATCCCGATACCGACATGGCCGCCGTCTCCTCGCTCTACCGGACGCCGCCCTGGGGTAAGCTCGACCAGCCGGATTTCCTCAATGCGGCCGCCGAATTGTCGACGCGGCTGTCGCCGCGGGCATTGCTCGACCTCTGCCTCGATGCCGAGCGAAAGCTCAAACGTGTGCGTGAGGAGAGGTGGGGGCCGCGCCTCATCGACATCGACATCCTGGTGTTCGGCGACCGCATCATCCATGAAACGGGCCTGGAAGTCCCGCACCCGCGCATGCTGGAGCGCGCCTTCGTGCTGGCGCCGCTGGCCGAAATCGCGCCGGATCTTGCCGTCGGCGGCAAACGCGTGGCTGATCGCCTGAGCGCGGTCGATGCGGCCGGCATCGAGCGGCTGCCGTCGGGCCGCGACTGGTGGCGGCGCTAAATCGCGGATCAGCCGGAGAAACCACCGTCATCCAGGAATGCTTTTTCCTCGGCCGTGGTCTCGCGGCCAAACATCCGGTTGCGGTGCGGAAAGCGGCCGAAGCGCTGGATGATGTCGCGGTGCTCCAGCGCGTATTTCAGATTGAACGCGGCCCTGGCGGTATGAAGTTCGACCGACCGCTCCTGGTCCGCAAGATTTTCCGAATGTTCGAACGGCAAATAGAGGAACACACGCACTTCCGGTTCCAATGCCAGATCGTGGCCGGCATCGACCGCTTTTTGCGCAAAATGCTTTGCCAGTGGGTCGGTCGCAAACATGTGGCCGGTGCCGCGAAAGCAATTGCGCGGGAACTGGTCGAGCAGGATCATCAGCGCCAGCGAGCCCTCGGCATGGCTTGACCAGACATCGCATTCACGGCGCGCTGCGGCGTAGTGGAGATCGAGGAAGCGGTCGCGGAAATCGGCATCGAAAGCGTCGTTCTTCTCGAACCAAGCATCCTCGCCGGCGTCGCGCCAGAACTTGGTGATCGACAGGGCTCTGCTGTCCAATTCCATGCCTAACTCCCTCAATCCGCCGATTCGGATTTATGCAGGACGCCGGCCGTTTCCTCGTTGAGCGCCTGGCCAGGACGGCGGGGCGTCGAGAGCGGGGTCGGGATCGGCGTACCGATATTGCCTTTCAGGAAACGCTGTCCCGAGCGGATGCCTTCGGCGAGCTGGGTCTCGAACCGGGCCGTGTCGCGGCGCCTGACGTCCTCGATCGTTTCGGCGACGTCCTCGGGATCGACGCCCAGCGCCTCGAGGGTCGAGCCACCAAAGACGAGCGCCGATTCGAAGGTTTCGCGCAGCTGATAATCGACGCCGGCGCGGATGAGCTGCAGCGCCGTGCCGCGGTCGAACGCACGGGCCAGCACCGTAAGCAGGGGGAACTCAGCCTTGACGAGTTCGGCGATGCGGATGGCGGCGTCGGGCTTGTCGACACAAATGAGCACGGCCCGCGCCCGGCCGGCCCCGGCCGCGTGTAGGATGTCCAGCCGCGTGCCGTCGCCATAATAGACCTTGAAGCCGAAATCGGCGGCCGCCTGGATCATCTCGACATCGTTGTCGATGATCGAGACGTCGATGCCGCGCAAGAGCAGGGGTTGGCTGGCGATCTGGCCGAAGCGGCCAAAGCCGATGATCAGCACGCTGCCGGACAGGCCGTCGGCGACTTCGACGCCGTCCAGCGACTGCTCGTCCCGTGGCGTGAAATAGCGCAAGGCGATGATCGCCAGCGGCGTCAGCACCATGGAGATGATGACTATCGCGGTCAGCGTTGCGTTTGCCTGGCCGTCGATGATGCCGACGGCGGCGGCCGCGGAATAGAGCACAAAGGCGAATTCACCGCCTTGCGCCATGAAGACCGCGCGCTCCAGTGCCTCGCGGTGGCCTGATTTCAGGATGCGGGCGACAATGTAGATGCCGAAAGCCTTCATCACCATGTAGGCCACGACGTAGACGGCGATCAGCTTCCAGTTCGCGGCCACCACATGCAGATCGAGCGACATGCCGACCGCCAAGAAGAACAGGCCGAGCAGGATGCCGCGGAACGGCTCGATGTCGGCTTCAAGCTGATGGCGGAAGGTTGATTCCGAGAGCAGCACGCCGGCCAGGAACGCGCCCATCGCCATCGACAGGCCGCTGAGCTGCATGGCAAGCGCCGATCCGAGCACGACCAGCAGAGCCGCAGCCGTCATCACTTCGCGCGCACGGGCATCCGCCAGGATGCGGAAGAAGGGGTTGAGGAGGTAGCGTCCCGCCACCACCAGGCCGATGATCGCGGCGAGGCCGATGCCGACCTCGGTCAGCCGCTCCGACAGGCTGGTACCGGCACCGCCCGGCGCCAGGAAAGCAATCAAGGCGAGCAGCGGCACGATGGCCAAGTCCTCCAGCAGCAGGATGGAGACGATGCGCTGGCCCTTGGGCGCGGCGATTTCGCCGCGTTCTTCCAGAAGCTGCATGACGATGGCCGTCGAGGTCAGCACGAAACCGGCGCCGGCGACGAAGGATTGCGCGATCGGAAACCCTCCGGCCATGCCGACACCAGTCAAGAGCACCGCGCAGACGCCGACTTGAAGCGCGCCCAGCCCAAAGATCTCGCGGCGCAGGCCCCAGAGCCGAGACGGCTGCATTTCCAGGCCGATGATGAACAGGAACATGACCACGCCGAGTTCGGCGACATGGAGGATGGCTCCCGATTCGGAAAAGACGCCGAGGCCGAACGGACCGATCACCACGCCGGCGGCCAGGTAACCGAGAATCGAACCGAGACCCATGCGCTTGAAGATCGGGACGGCCACCACGCCCGCCGCCAGCAATGCCACCACCTGAATGAGATCGCTGCCCGCTGCCTCTGCCGCCATGATCCGTCCCTTTGTCGTATAGCACTCCTTGCATGCAGTGGGAGCGGGAGGCAAGGGCGGGAAGCCTGCCAGGAAAGGTAGGGTGCTGCCGGTGCGACTCCCCCGGTGGAACAACGGTCTCCGCTTGTCTGCGGGACGTTCGGCATCTATATCAGCTGCATGCTTGACCGTTCGTCCCAGCCGTCTTCGCCGTCCCATATCCCGATGGATGCGCTCAGCGAAGTCCTGCAAGACTTTCGCCTGAGTGGCGTCAACTATGGCCGCTGCGAGCTCCGACATCCATGGAGCATAGAATTTCCGCGACAATCGCTGCTTCGTTTTCACTTTGTCGGCCAGGGTCCGTGCTGGATTCACACCGAAGCGCAGGGCTGGCAAGAGTTGCGCGATGGCGATCTGGTGCTGCTGCCGCAGGGCATCGCCCATCGGCTGGCGAGTGCGCCGGACGTGGTGGGCGACTCGCTCGAGGGCTGCCAGGTGATCAAGTTAGGGGGCAATGTCTGCGAAGTGGTGCGGGAAGGAACGGGCGCGACAAGCACCCTTTTCTGCGGCTCCATGGCCTTGGACTCCTGTGCGCTCAATCCATTGATCACGTTGATGCCGGCTGTCATCAAGGGTTGCGACGTGGCCGGCAATGACCCGGTCGTTGGTCCTTTGCTGGCTGCCATGACGATGGAGGCCGCGCAACCGCAGATGGGCAGCGCCACCATCTTGTCGCGTATGGCGGATTTGCTGACAGCCCGGCTCATCCGCTGTTGGGTCAATTGCAACGGAGCCTCGACCACTGGTTGGCTCGCAGCCATCCGCGATCCCCATATCGGCCGCGCCCTGGCAGCCATGCATCGAGACCCCGGCCACGACTGGACGCTGGGAAGCCTTGCGAGCGTGGCAGGCCAATCGCGATCGATTTTCGCCGCGCGTTTCAGCGCTGTATTGGGCGAGGGTGCCGCGCGCTATCTCGCCCGCCTGCGCATGCAGCTTGCCCGCGAGTTGTTGGGGCAGAGCGGCTTGTCGGTTGCCGAGGTCGCTACCCGTTTGGGCTATGATTCCGAGGCATCCTTCGCTCGCGCGTTCAAGCGCATCACCAATGTCTCGCCGGGAATTGTGCGTCGCACAAATCCCGGACGAATAGACATGAATTTCGGATTTTAAGACACATATCATCCGACAGAACTCGTCTATCAAGATCTCCAAACTTTGGAGATCTTTCCGTGACAGACACAACATTACAGCTTGAAGACGCCGCGATTGGCCTTGATGCCGACACGCCGGCCGCGTGGAGTGCAGCCACCTGGTTTGCGGTCATTTCACTGGCGGCAACCAGCTTTGCCCTGGTGTCAGCCGAATTCCTGCCGGCAGGCCTGCTGACGCCAATGGCGCGCGATCTCGGTATCAGTGAGGGAACGGCCGGACAGGTCGTCACCGCCACCGCTTCCGTCGGCGCCGTGACGGCCATGTTGAGCAATGTTCTTATCGGCCGATTGAACCGCAAGACGGTGCTGGTCGGTCTCATGGCGTTGGCGGTGGCTTCCAATATCCTTGCGGCGCTGGCACCCAATTTCTGGCTGTTGTTGTTAGGCCGGGCCGGGCTGGGGATTGCTCTCAGCGCTTTCTGGGCACTTTCGGTTGCCGTCGTGGCGAGGCTGGTCGGCGCCAATGCGACAGGCCGGGGCATGGCTATCGTTACCCTCGGCGTCTCGCTCGCCACCATTGCCGCGCCGTCCTTGGGGGCGTTGATCAGCGACTGGCTGGGATGGCGCAGCGCCATGGCCATGACAGCGGGGCTGGCCGTATTGGCCATGTTGGCGCAGTTGCTCAGCCTGCCGACCTTGCCGGCGACAACAAGCAACAGTCTTGCAGACGTGTTTCGACTTACACGGCGGCGCGGCATTCAAATCGGCATGCTGGCCATTGTCTTGCTGATGACGGGGCATTTTGCTGGTTCTGTCTATGTGCGCCCCTTCCTCGAACACGTCACGCTGCTTGCAACCGGTCCAATCGCCCTGGCTCTGCTTGGGTTTGGCATCGCCGCTGTGATCGGCAACATTGCTGGCGGCCGCATGGCCGATGCCAATATTCACATGGCTCTCGTGGTCACCGCGGCGTTAATGGCGGTTGCGGCGCTGGCCTTGGTGCTTTGGGGCGTGCACATTGGCGTTGCCTTCGGATTCGTCACGCTTTGGGGCTTCGCCTTCGGCATGGGGCCGGTGGTGCTGCCAACCAATCTCTCGCGTGCGGCACCTGACGCGCTGGAAGCAGCGGGCAGCCTGATGGTCGTCTCTTTCCAGGTTGCCATCACGATCGGCGCGGTTGTCGGTGGCTATGTCGTGGACACCTATGGTGCCACGGCGCCGTTGACCGTTACGGCCATCCTTGCTGCATCGACAGCTGTGCTCGCTCTGCTGCAGCCTCGCGCCTGAACTTTGCTCCAGCTGACATCGAACTCGAACCGCCGCAATGTTGCAGGCTCTTTACACAAGTTTACGCCATGGGCGCGTTGCTTGTTGCCGCAATCGAAGGCTAAGCACGCTCGGCTTCGGCCATTGGGGGTGAGCGGCGATCAAGTCGCACCCTTTTGAGGAGATGACTGACATGAAGAAGTTTTTGCTCGTTGCCGCCGGGCTGGCGGTGCTTGCCGGCTCGGCCTGTTCGAAGGCGCCGGAATGCACGACCGAGATCGCGACCAAGAAGGCGCAGGACATGGCCGCCGCGCTGCAGGAGGCGATCACCAAGGATCCGTCCAAGGCGGCTGACCTGACCGCCAAGGTTCAGGCGGTGACGACCAAGTATCAGGGTTCCACGACCCTGGCCGATGCCTGCAAGGCGTATGACGAGCTGACCAAGGCGATCAAGGGCTGACGCCTGGTTCGTCCGTTTCCAAGGAGGCGGTGGCGATGGGCCGCCGCCTCTTTGTTTTGTGGGGTGTATTCGAGCAATCCCAGGAGAAGTGTTTTCCCGTCCGGAATTCGTAAAGAATAGAGGCGAGGTGCGCTCAGTTCGGCGCGATGGAGCCGACTTCGACGGCATCGACGCGCTTCAGGCTCATGCCGATGACGGGCACCAACTGGTCCTGAACGCGTACTGCAACCGTTACGGTCATGGAATTGTCGTCGGGAATGCGGGCCTGCATGACACCGCGCAATTGATTGCGGTTGATGGTGAAGACCACCTTGTGGGCGTCGACGACGTTGCCGCCGATGATGTCGAGGCCGGCGCCGGCAGCGCCACCCATGAAGGAACCCTTGTAGTCGCGGCCCTTGCGCTCGATCTTGGCCGACATGGGCTGGGTGAACATGCCGACCCGGCAACCGCCGTCCAGTGTCATGCCCATCTTGCCGTCCGGCGTGGAGCCGGTGAAGCTGCAGTTGAATTTCGTGCCCTTGTATTTGCCGGCGACGATTTCGCCCGGGCCAACCCATTTGCCTTCGGCCGACTGGAAAAACTGCTTGTCCGGTTCCGTGGCAGAGGCCGCCGAGGCAATGCCGACGACAGCTGTGATCACCGCCGCCAGGGGCAGGACGCTGGACAGAATTACGCTTTTCATCGACGATACCCGGCAACAACGAGGCTGTTTGAAACCGGTTCGACCATGAAGAAGATTGGTTAATGCTTCGTCACCGCGGGCCCTCGAAACAGCAGTCCGATCATCGTCCCGAAGAGCTGGACGCTATTTGCCGGAGCCAGCTGTTTCGGCGTCTTTCTTGGCTGCGAACGAAGTCAATGCTGCGAGGAAATCGCCCAGTCCCGGGCGCCTGGCAGCGCTGAAGGGCAGGGGGCGCGCCGTCTCCATCGCGGCGAGACCGATGCGCGCCGTCATCATACCGTTGACGACGCCTTCGCCCAGCTTTGCCGAGAGGCGGGCCGCCAGGCCGTGGCCGACGATCTGCTGGACGAAACTGTCGCCGATGGCGATCGAACCGGTGACCGCCAGATGCGCCAGTACGCTGCGCGCCAGGCGGAAAAAACCCAGCGTTCCGGGCCGTCCGCCATAGAGTTCCGACAGCCGGCGGATGAGGCGCCCGGCCTCGAACACGACATAAGCGACATCGACCAGCGCGCGCGGGCTCACCGCCGTCACCAGCGAGACCCGCTTGGCGGCCTCGAGAATCATCACCTTGGCCCTGACATCAAGGGGGCCGAGGATTTCCGCCTCCGCCAGGCGCACCAGATTGGCGCCGTCGATAATCTCGCCGCGCAATTCAGCCAGCGCGCGCCGGCCGGCAGCGGTGTCGGGTTTGGCCGCGACAAAGGCCGACAACTCGTCGACCACCGCGCGTGCCGCTTTCGGATCGTCGCGCGCGATGGCATCGAGCGCGCGCTTCTGCAGCTTTTCGACCTCGGCGAGGCGGGCGATGGCCAGGAACTCGCGAATCAGGATTACCAGCAGCGCCAGCAGCGCAATCGCCGCCATCCCGGCGGCCAGCCAGCCCAGCCATTCGGCGCGGGCAAAGAGATCGCGTATCAACTGGTCGGTCCACAGGCCGACAGCCAGCGAAACCAGCACGCCGAAGGCGCCGAAGAAGATGCTGCCGAGAACCGAGCGCCTTCTGGGGGCGACCGATGGCGGCGGCTCGGCGGCAATAACGTCCGGTTCGTCAAAAACGTCGACCTCCGCCGGGATGACCAGCGCCACATCGGCGTTCATGGAGCGCGGTCTGCGCGACGGTTCGGTCTGGCGTGCTTGTGGCGCGTCTTGTTTCGGCGCGGCTTCCGGCTCGATGCGGAATGCCGCCGGTTTGCGGGGCGCGGTCATGCCAGATGGTCTCCGATCAGGAACTGCAAGGCGCGGTCGAGCCTGATATGGGGCAGCGACAGCGTGACACCTTCGGCCGTGCGTTCGAGTTTCGGCGGACGGAACCGGACGAAGCGGATTGCCGGGTCCGTGGAGTCCTGCCTGTGATCCGGCCCCGAAAGATCGAAAACAGCATCAATGTTCTCCGGTAAATCACCAGGAAATATAGCTGTTTCCGTCTTTCCGTCGAATGTTTCACCATCGATCTTCTCGCCGGCGATCGGCGTGCCGATGATAACAGGCAATGTTTCGCGGCCCTGTTTGACGGTGCCTTCGCGGGTGGCGCGCACCGCCGCCATGGCGACGACGTCGACATCGGCGCCGGTGAAATTCGCCCGCGCCACGGCGCGGTCGGCAAGGCGCCGCACGATCGCCTGCAACCGGTCATGGCTTTCGTGGTGCAGATGATCGGCCTTGGTCGCCGCGACCAGGATGCGGTCGATACGCCGGGAGAAAAGGTCGGTTATGAAGCTGCCCCGGCCGGGGCGAAAACAGCTGAGGATCTCGGTGACGGCGCGCTCCAGGTCGGCCATGGCACCAGGCCCGGCGTTCAGCGCCTGCATGGCGTCGATGAGCACGATCTGGCGGTCCAGGCGCGTGATGTGCTCGCGGAAGAATGGTTTGACGACATGCGTCTTGTAGGCCTCGTAGCGCCGTTCCATCATGGCGTGCAACGAGCCGTTGCGCGCGCGCCTGTCGCCCAGGCCGGCCAGCGGCGCGAAAGTCAGCGCGGGCGAGCCTTCGAGATCGCCGGGCATCAGGAAACGGCCGGGCGGCAAGGTCGAAAGCGCCCGTTCGTCGAGCTTGCATGCCTTGAGATAGGCGGCGAAGCTTTCAGCCAGCCGGCGCGCCGTCATTTCCTCGGCGTCGGCATTCGGGTCGATTTCCGCCGAGATCGCTCGCCAGGCCAGCGAAAGATCCTCGCGCACCGGCAGCGTGGCCATTTCGAGGGCTTCGCGCGAAAAATCAGCGAAGGATTTGCCGAGCAGCGGCAGGTCGAGCAGCCATTCGCCGGGGTAGTCAACGATGTCGACCGACAGCTTGCCCGACGAGAACATGCGGTTCCAGCCGGAAGCCGATTCATATTCGATCGTCAGCCGCAGTTCCGAAATGGCGCGGGTCGAGTCCGGCCAGACGCGATCGTTGACCAAAGCGGCGATGTGGTCCTCGTATTGAAAACGCGGCACGGCGTCGTCGGGCTGCTGTTCGAGGAAGGCGCGCGCGATACGCCCCGACTTCTGCGCCTCGAACAGCGGCAGACGTCCACCGTGGATCAGATTGTGGACGAAGGCCGAGATGAAGACGGTCTTGCCGGCGCGGGAGAGACCCGTGACACCCAGACGCAGCGATGGAGAAAAAAGTCCGGTGGCACGTCCCGACAATGTGTCGAGGGCAATTCTTGCCTCGTCGGTGAAGGTGGTCAGCGATGATGCCAAAACATGATCTCTCGGGCTTGCGTCCGCCCGATATAGGCGCTGGAACCCGGCTTTGAAATGGCGCTGGAAATCGGCATCAGGGATCTGCCGGTGTCAGGAACGCTTCGAGATAACCCGCTCCCTGGGTCGCTTTCGCCAGATCGCCGGGGAAACGGACGACCGCGAGGCCCGTGGTTGGAAAGCCGTGATTGAGCATTGCCCGCTCCGCCTCGCCGCCATCGCCCGAAACCGCCATGGCGAGATCCTCCGTCATCGGGTTGTGGCCTATGACCAGCAATGAACCGGGCCCGCCATGATCTCGGACGAGGCGGAGATAGCACGCCGCGTCCTCGCTGTAGAGCGCGTCCAAAAACAGCACCTTGCCTGTATCGGTCTGGCCGGCCAGACCCTCGAGGGTTTCCCTGGCGCGTTTGGCGTTGGAACACAGCGTCAGGTCCGGCACATAGGAGCGGGAACGCATCGCGGTCCCCATTTTTTCGGCATCGGCGCGGCCGGATGCGTCCAACGGACGATCGAAATCACGCATGCCCGGCAAGGCCCAACCGGCCTTGGCGTGTCGCAACAGATAAAGCCTGCTCACCCAACCTCCAACGGTGCCCGAGAGCTGAAGTCCTGCCGCGATTAGCCACGAGAAAAGCCGCACGCACAATGGTGCGCGTGCTTCAGCGCGGCGAATCACTTGCAGGGCGATGGGCGAGGATCGTCGTACTTTCGCCATCAAAACAGATTTATGCCGCTCCGGAGAAGGCTGGAGACGCACTTTAACAATTGCGTGAGTCGGTGGCTGATTGCGCTTGTGCAGGCGTCTGGTGGCGAATATATAGGCGCCAAATTTGGGGCTGTTGGGTGAGTCGAATGAACGACATCGTTACCGCCGATTACGTACCCTCCGAAGACGAGCCGTTCATGAACGAACGGCAGAAATCCTACTTCCGCCAGAAGCTCGTCACCTGGAAAAATGACATCTTGCGCGAGGCGCGCGAAACCCTCGAAATCCTGCAGCAGGAAAACGCCAACCATCCCGACCTCGCCGACCGCGCCTCTTCGGAAACCGACCGCGCCATCGAGCTCAGGGCCCGCGACCGTCAGCGGAAACTCATCTCAAAGATCGATTCGGCGCTGCAGCGCATCGATGAAGGCACTTACGGCTATTGCGAAGAAACCGGTGAGCCGATCGCCTTGAAGCGGCTCGACGCGCGCCCGATCGCCACCTTGTCGATCGAAGCGCAAGAACGGCATGAGCGCCGTGAAAAAGTCTATCGCGACGACTGATGGACCGCCTTTGCATTGATTTCCAAATGGCTGGTTATCCGGCCATTTCTGTTCGATGCGTGCCACCTTCAATAGATTTGAACACGCTTGAACGCCGGCCAGCCTAGTCACTGGCAGGCGACAGTTCATCTCTTGACCTAGGCGCAGTTCATCTCTTTTGGCTTGAAAGTTCGCCCAACAGCCTGGTCATTTCATCGTCGAGCGAGGGCGGCGCCTTGGCTGCCGGTTTGCCCACCGGGCCGCCGGAGCGGGGCTGGTCGAGCGAAACCTCGAGTTCTTTCATCAGCGTGTCGTCGATGCTGTCCTGCGTCGGCGGTGGCGGCGTGTGCCTGGCGGCATTGACGTTGGCGGAGCCATAGGCAGGCAGCGGCGTGACATTGGTCGATTGATAGGTTTGCGCCGCTGGTTTCGGTGCGGGCGCCGGAGCCGGTGGTGGCGCCGCCGGACGCTGGCGGGCAGGCTGTGCCATGGCCACCGGCTGCGGAGCGGGTGCTTGTCTCGGAGGCACGGGAGCGGGCTGCGGCGACCGAGGCTTCGCAGCCGGGGCGGCGGCCGCCGGGACAGGCTGCAGGCCGCCATCTCCAGTCAACGCCGGACGGCGCGGCGCGGCGAGGCGGATGTCGCGTTCGACAACGACGTCGGTCGGGCCGCCGATCAGAAGCAGATGTTCGATGTCGTCGCGTCGCACCAGCACCAGTCGGCGATGGCTGTCGACGGCGGTTGCGTCCATGACGGCGAGCCGCGTCTTGCGGTTGCGGCCGCCGGCGACAAACGTGCCGAAGGTCAGGTTGCGCACGAGCCTGACGATGACGAGAACGATGACCAGCAGGATCAGCGCCGCGAAGGTCCACAGGAGTGCCGCCGCATAACCGGGACCCGCCACGCTATCCAGCCACTGCATTGGTTTCCCCCGAACGGTTTGGAAAGTGACGCGACACTAGACCGTTGCGACTGGCTACCGCAAGTTGCCTTTCACGCATCGTGAACAGCTTGAAACACAGGGAAGGCCAGCCGACAGCATTTTTATCCGACATTTGCCGCCCGGGCCTTTTCCAGACCAGGAGAATGTGATTCAACCGGCTAAAGCGCGTCGCGCTGAAACGGATTCATGCGGCGCGTTTCAGGTCCGTGTTTTTCATGCATGTCGTTTTCCCAAAACCGAAGTCATTTTTGGGCGACATGCATTGGGGGCGGGTGTCGGAACATCGGATTTCATGAGCAGGGGGCATATGGCCAAGGAAGCGCGCGGCGATTTCTATCCGGCACCGATCGTCGACCAGAATACGCGACCGGGCGCGGTCACCCGGCTTATCATCTTCATCGTCGTCCTGACGGGCGCCGCAATCGTCTTCGGCCTTTTCCGCGAGCGCCTCGGCGATCCGTTCCTGCTCGGCATGCTCGGCGTACTGGCGATGATCGGTGTCGGCTTCCTGTTCGCGACCGCGATCGGCTTCGTGCAGATCACACCGCGCTCGACGGGCGACGAACTGTCCAAGGCCTTCGTCGATTCGATGTCGCAGGGCCTGCTGGTCACGGACACCAAGGGTCGCGTCGTCTACGCCAACCGCGCCTATGCCGATATGACCGGCGCCTCTTCGGCCGCTGACCTGAAGACGGTCGAAGGATTGCTCTCCGATGTCCCCGAAGCCTCGGTGACCATTTACCGGCTGGCGTCCGGCTTGCGTGACGGGCAGCCGGGCGACGGCGAGTTCCGGCTCGCGCAATCGATCCGGCCCGGCGCCGAACCGGGCGCGCGCTGGTACCGGGCACGCGCCCGCGCGTTCAGCGTTCCGGGCCAGCGGCTGCCGATGCTGGCCTGGCAGCTCGCCGACATTTCGCAAGAGCGGGCCGAGCAGGAGCGTTTCTTCCTCGATCTGCAGAAAGCCATCGACCACCTCGACCACGCGCCGGCCGGCTTCTTTTCGGCCGACCAGGACGGCCGCGTCACCTATATCAACGCCACGCTCGCCGGATGGCTGGGCATCGATCTCGCCAGCTTCACCCCCGGTGCCGTCGCCTTGCCCGATATTGTTGCCGGCGACGGCATGGCGCTGGTGCGCTCCGTCAAGGCGGACCCCGGGACGACGCGCAATGCGGTCATCGATCTCGACTTGACGACGATGACCGGCGAGGCGCTGCCGGTGCGCTTCATGCATCGCGTTTCGGCCAGCCGTGAGGGCGTCGGCGGGCCAACCCGCACCATCGTGCTCAACCGCACACAGGGCGAGGATGCCTCGGCCGACCTGCGCGCCTCGGAAGTGCGCTTCACCCGCTTCTTCAATTCGACGCCGATGGCGATTGCCGGTGTCGATGCCAGCGGGCGCATCCTGCGCACCAACGCACCGTTCCTGTCGCTGTTTTCCTCGGTCGTCGACCGGGATGCCGTGGATCGCCGCGTGCGGCTCGACACGGTGATCCATGACCGCGACCGGCCGGCCTTTGCCGCGGCTTTCGAGAAAGCCCGGCAGCGGCAGGCCGACATTGATCCGATTGAGACCGTACTGCCCGGCAATGATGAGCGGCATATCCGTTTCTACGTCAACGCCGTGGCCGATGGCACCGGCGGCGAAGGAGCCGAGGAAGCGGCCATCGTCTACGCCGTCGAGACGACCGAGCAGAAGGCGCTCGAAGGGCAGATGGCGCAAAGCCAGAAGATGCAGGCCGTCGGCCAGCTCGCCGGTGGCATCGCGCACGACTTCAACAATGTGCTGACCGCCATCATCATGGCGTCCGACCTGCTTTTGACCAATCACCGGCCGTCGGATCCGTCCTTCCCCGACATCATGAACATCAAGCAGAACGCCAATCGCGCGGCCTCCCTGGTCAGGCAGTTGCTGGCCTTCTCGCGCAAGCAGACGCTGCGGCCGGAAGTGCTGAACCTCACCGACGTGCTCGCCGATCTCAGGATGCTGCTTGCCCGGCTGGTCGGCAACGACATCAAGCTCAAGGTCGATCACGGCCGCGATCTGTGGCCGGTCAAGGTCGATATCGGGCAGTTCGAGCAAGTGGTGGTCAACCTGGCGGTCAACGCGCGCGACGCGATGCCGGCGGGCGGCGATCTCACCGTGCGCACCCGCAACGTGACCGCCGAGGAATGCAAGACCTTTCCCTATCGCGAACTCGCGGCCGCCGACTATGTGGTGGTCGAAGTCGAGGATACGGGTTCAGGCATCGCGCCCGACGTGCTGAAGAAGATCTTCGAGCCGTTCTTCACCACCAAGGAGGTCGGCAAGGGCACGGGCCTTGGCCTGTCCATGGTCTACGGCATCATCAAGCAGACCGGCGGTTTCATTTTCTGCGATTCCGAAGTCGGCAAGGGGTCCACCTTCCGCATCTTCCTGCCGCGTCACATCGTGGAAGCGAAAACGGCAGCCGAAGCCGGTGAAGCGCCGGCGGCAGCGGCAGTCAAACCGGCCGATAGCACCAAGGATTTGTCCGGATCGGCGACGGTCCTGCTGGTCGAGGATGAGGATGCCGTGCGCATGGGCGGCATGCGGGCACTGACCTCGCGCGGCTATACCGTTCACGAGGCATCGTCGGGCGTCGAGGCGCTGGAAGTGTTCGAAGCGCTGGGCGGCAAGGTCGACATCGTCGTTTCCGACGTGGTGATGCCGGAAATGGACGGGCCGACCCTGCTCGGTGAGTTGCGCAAACGCCAGCCGGACATCAAGTTCGTTTTCGTCTCCGGCTATGCCGAGGACGCTTTCGCCAGGAACCTGCCGGCGGAGGCGCATTTCGGCTTCCTGCCAAAGCCGTTCTCGCTCAAGCAACTGGCCACGATCGTCAAGGATGTCCTTGAATCCTAGGTGCTTCCAATGCCGCACTCTTGCACAACGCCGTAACAACGCCATGATTGTTGAAAATACAGCAGGCGGGCTTGGGGGAGCGGCTGTTGACGCCACACATCGAGGCAGGCAAGGGCGATTACGCCGACACGGTTTTGTTGCCGGGCGACCCGCAGCGCGCGGAGTGGATGGCGCAGACATTCCTGGAGGCATCGCGCTGCGTCAATCGCCGACGCGGCGCTCTCGGCTTTACCGGCTTGTTTCGCGGCAAGCCTGTCAGCATTCAGGCGACGGGCATCGGCGTTTCATCCTTCCTGATCTACGCCCATGAACTGCTTGACTTTTATGGCGTCCGAACACTGATCCGCACCGGTACCTGCGGCAGCCTGAGCGCCGAGGCAAAGCTGCGCAGCCTTGTGATCTCGCAATCGGCACGGCCTGAAAATACCGAGAGCGGTCGAGTTTTTGGCCTTTACGTAGCCGATGTTGGCCCGGATCCGGCGCTGCTGGCTCGCGCATTGAGCAAGGCAGCCGCACTTGGCATCGACCACCACGCCGGCCTGACAGCCTGCACCGATATATTCTACCATCCTGAAGCGCGTGCCCGTTATGCCGACGCAAGGGCGCTCGGGGCGCTGGCGGTAGACATGGAAACCAGCGCTCTCTATCGCATATCGGCCCATTTCGGCGCGAGGGCGTTGTCGCTGCTGACCGTCGTCGACAATCTGCTTACCGGCGAACAGACCGACTATTCCGAACGCCAGGCGCTTTTCACCGACATGAGCCGGCTCGCGCTCGAAGTCGCCACGGAAGGGCGCTAGGCGGCCTCTCGCTTCAACACCTCCTCCATGGATGGTCGGTGGCCGCGTAGATAGAGTGCGCAAGTGGTGCGCAGCATCGACGCGAAATTAGGGATCTCGCCGTTGATCTCGATGGCTTCGTCGTAGAGCTTCGAGATGAATTTCGGCGTCGTCAGGTTCTGGCTTTCGGCGATTTCGTCGAGCAAGGCCCAGAACGTGACCTCGAGCTGGATGCTCGTCGAATGTCCGTCAATGCGGATCGACCGGTTGATCTGACGATAGCCTTCCGGATCCTGTGCGGCAAAGACTCTGCACATCGTTAACTCCCGTTTTTGTTGGTCTTGGGCGCCGACGGGGCGGTCGGTGCCTTTTGAACACTGCCTGCGGTTTCATCATCGACCGGAAGGTCGTCAACGGCAATCAGACTTTCGTCCTTGGCAGACTTACGTCCTTGGGATGGGCCTATCCGTTTTTCCAACCCCATGCGTGGTAGTCGGCTGCCACCACCTTTCTTCACCGGCGCGCATAATCACCTTCGAAAGCATGAAGCTGCGGAGTCTGATTTGGCGAAGGCAATCCACACCATGATCCGGGTTCTCGACGAAGCCCGCTCCATCGATTTCTACACCCGGGCATTCGGCCTTGAGGTCGCCCAACGACTGGACTTCGAGACCTTCACGCTGGTCTACCTCAGCAATGCCGATGCGCCTTTCGAGGTTGAGTTGACCGTCAACAAGGGGCGCGCGGAGCCCTATGCGCTGGGCGATGGCTACGGTCACCTCGCGGTCTCGGTCGCCGATCTCGACAGCGAACATGATCGGCTCGGCGCTCTCGGCCTCAATCCGAAGAAGATTGTCGAATTCAGCCGCGACGGGTCGCTCATCGCCCGCTTCTTCTTCATCGAGGACCCCGACGGCTACAAGGTCGAGGTCCTGCAGCGCGGAGGGCGCTTCCAATAGCGACAACCGGCCGCGCGGACCGGCGCGGCGCCAGCAACGGCACTCTTTCGAGTGCGAACAGCAAGCAGGGAGGAAAACATGGTCACGATCCACGAGGGGAAGCCCGGGCTTTCACGGCGCGAACTTCTCAAACGCGGCGGCGTCGGCGCGCTGCTCGTCATTTCCGGCAGCGCCGTCATCAGTCCGCAACATGCCTGGGGGCTGGAAACCTCGGCTCTGAAGCCCGAGACAATGGCGACGCTGATCCAGCTGGCGCGCGATATCTACCCGCATGACCAAGTCCCTGACAAATATTACGCCGTCGCGGTCAAGGGCCATGATGAGATGGCCGCCAAGGACAAGGCTCACAAGGAGCTTATCGAAAACGGGATCGCCGATCTCGACAAGAGAGCCGGCGAGGGCGGTTATCGCGGGCTCGGCTGGGAAGAGCAGCGGGTCGCGCTGCTCAGGGACATTGAGGGTACGGCCTTCTTCCAGGCGGTTCGCGGCGGTCTTGTCGTCAGCCTCTACAACCAGAAGGAGGTCTGGCCGATCTTCGGCTACGAGGGCGAATCCTATTCCAAGGGCGGCTACATCGCGCGGGGATTCAGCGACATCGAGTGGCTCTGACCCGCTTCGCCTCAACCGCATTCAATTGATTTCATGGGAGGAAACCATGGCAGCAGCATTTGATCTGAAAAACGACGGCGTGGTCGTCATCATCGGCTCCGGCGCCGGCGGCGGCACGCTCGGCAACGAACTGGCGCAGAAGGGCATCGATGTCGTCATCCTCGAGGCCGGTGCCCGCCACGAATATGAGGACTTCATCAACGACGAGTGGGATTCGTTCGCTCAGCTCGCCTGGACGGACAAGCGCACCACATCCGGCGATTGGCGCGTGGCCAAGGATTTTTCCAACCTTCCGGCCTGGATCGTCAAGTCGGTCGGCGGCTCGACCACGCACTGGGCGGGCGCATCGCTGCGCTTCCAGGAGCATGAGTTCAAGACGCTGTCGACCTACGGCAAGCTGGAAGGCGCCAACCTTTTGGATTGGCCGGTGACGCTGGCCGAGATGGAGCCCTATTACGCCAAGGCGGAAGCCAAGATGGGCGTCACCGGCACCAATGGCTGGCCGCGCCTGCCGGGCAACAACAATTTCAAGGTGCTGAAGGCCGGCGCCGACAAGCTCGGCTACAAGGAATGCCATACCGGCAACATGGCGATCAACTCGGTGGAGCGCGACGACCGCAATTCCTGCCAGCAGACCGGCTTCTGCTTCCAGGGCTGCAAATGGGGCGCCAAATGGTCGACGCTCTATACCGAAATCCCGAAGGGCGAGGCGACGGGCCACCTCGAGGTCCGGCCGAACGCCATGGCGATCAAGATCAACCATGACGCCTCTGGAAAGGTCACCGGCGTCGTCTATGCCGACAAGGACGGCAAGCTGCAGGAGCAGAAGGCCCGCATCGTGGCGGTCGCCGGCAATTCGATCGAGAGCCCGCGCCTGCTGCTCAATTCCGAATCAGCCAAGTTCCCGCACGGCCTTGCCAACTCGTCGGGGCAGGTGGGCAAGAACTACATGCGGCATACCACGGGATCGGTCTATGCCATCTTCGACAAGCCAGTGCACATGTATCGCGGCACCACCATGGCCGGCATCATCCGTGATGAGGCGCGCCATGATCCGTCACGCGGTTTTGTCGGCGGTTACGAGTTCGAGACGCTGTCGCTCGGCCTGCCCTTCATGGCTGCCTTCCTGAACCCTGGCGGCTGGGGGCGTTCCTTCACCACCGCGCTCGACCACTACGACCACATGGCCGGCCTGTGGATCGTCGGTGAGGACATGCCGCGCGAGGAGAACCGCATCACGCTGCATGGCGACGAGAAGGACGAGCACGGCATGCCGATCGCCGATGTGCATTTCGACGACCATGCCAACGACACGGCGATGCGCAATCATGCCTACAAGCAGGCCACCGCGCTTTACGATGCGGTCGGCGCCACACGCACCTTCCCGACGCCACCCTATCCCTCGACGCACAATCTCGGCACCAACCGGATGAGCGAGAAGGCCGCCGACGGCGTCGTCAACAAGCATGGCCAGGCACACGACATCAAGAACCTGTTCGTGTCGGACGGCAGCCAGTTCACGACGGGTGCGGCCGAAAACCCGACCCTGACCATCGTGTCGCTGGCGATCCGCCAGGCCGACTATATCGCCGCGCAGATGTCGGCGAAAACCATCTGACCTCCCGACTGCCTGCTGGCGCGGAACTTGACCAGTTCCGCGCCTTTTTTTCATGGCCTCAGGCGCCGACCGGCTGGCGGTCCTTCGGCAACATCCAGATGAGATGAGAAGACGGGCAGGGTTGCAGACCGAGGCGGTGTCATTGCCAGGGAAGATCTATTGATTGCTTCCCCTGGTGCAGGTCGTGGCGGTGAAGGCGCCGTCGGGCTGCTTCATGATGATGTCGAAGGAGGGCGGACTCTGGCCGTCCAGCGTTGCCTGGGTGAGCGAGAGCGAGTTGCCGCCAGTGGTGTAACCGCCAACTGGTCCCAACCAGGAGATCACGCCGTTTGCATCCATCTGGTAGTTGTAGCCCTGCTGCGCGGTCCCGAACGTGACCGGGCCGTTGTAGACGTTTCCCTTGATGGTGATGTCGCCGAGGTTGAGGAACATGCCGAGCAGGTAGGCCTCGCAGTGATAGATGCCGTCGGGCATCCTGCCGTCGCTGAAGTCGGCTCGGGCCGCTCCGGTTGCCGCCGCCAGAGCCACTATGCCGATGAATATGCGTGAAATGGCTGATGTCATGATGCCGTCCGCTTGAACGACCAAGCTTGCCCTATTTTTGCGCCGCGCCGCAACATTTGCCGTCGGCGATCTGCCTTCGAGATCAAAATATAGGCATCTAAAGAAAATGGGCAAAACTTAGGCATATGCCTTGTGCATTGCGCAAATTTCCCTCAATCAATTTTTAACCGGCTCTCTTTGTTTCGTTCAATCTAATGTAGCAACGCACTGATAACATGTATCTATCTTGCTCTTTTCCGCATGCCTTCAGCGGTTGGCACGGGGGTTGCATCGCATAGTTGCGGTGCAATCAAACCAGCTTGGGAGTCTTCCGCATGAGAGGTAATTTCTCGACAATAGCAAAAATGTTCTCGGCGAGCGTAGTTGCCGCCGGCCTGGTGATGTCTGCTCCGGCCAGGGCCGCCGATGATACGATCAAGGTCGGCATTCTTCATTCGCTGTCGGGCACGATGGCGATTTCAGAGACGACGCTGAAGGACGCCATGCTGATGCTCATCGACGAGCAGAACGCCAAGGGCGGCCTGCTCGGCAAGAAGCTCGAAGCGGTCGTCGTCGACCCGGCTTCCAACTGGCCGCTGTTCGCCGAAAAGGCGCGTGAGCTGATCTCGAAGGACAAGGTCGCCGCGGTGTTCGGCTGCTGGACCTCGGTGTCGCGCAAGTCGGTGCTGCCGGTGTTTTCCGAACTCGACAATATCCTGTTCTATCCGGTCCAGTATGAGGGCGAGGAAAGCGAGCGCAATGTCTTCTACACGGGTGCCGCGCCGAACCAGCAGGCCATTCCGGCCGTCGATTACCTGATGAGCGAGGATGGCGGTTCGGTGAAGCGCTGGGTGCTCGAAGGCACAGACTACGTCTATCCGCGCACCACCAACAAGATCCTCGAAGCCTATCTGAAGGCCAAGGGCGTCGCGGCCGAAGACATCATGGTCAACTATACGCCGTTCGGCTTCTCCGACTGGCAGACCGAAGTCTCGGCGATCAAGAAATTCGGCTCGGCCGGCAAGAAGACCGCCGTCGTCTCGACCGTCAATGGCGATGCCAACGTGCCGTTCTACAAGGAACTCGGCAACCAGGGCATCAAGGCCGAGGACATCCCGGTCATGGCCTTCTCGGTCGGCGAGGAAGAGCTGGCCGGTCTCGACACCGCGCCGCTGGTCGGCCATCTCGCCGCCTGGAACTATTTCGAGAGCGTCGATACGCCCGAGAACAAGAAGTTCATCGCCGACTGGCACAAGTTCATCAAGAGCGACAAGCGCACCACAAACGACCCGATGGAAGCTCATTATATCGGCTTCAACATGTGGGTGAAGGCGGTTGAGAAGGCCGGCACCACCGATCCGGACAAGGTCATCGACGCCATGATCGGCGTTTCTGTGCCAAACCTGACCGGCGGCTACTCGACGATGATGCCGAACCATCACATCACCAAGCCGGTGCTGATCGGCGAAATCCAGACCGACGGCCAGTTCGAAACGGTTTCGCGCACGCCCGGCCTTGTGATGGGCGACGAATGGTCCGACTACCTGCCGGACTCCAAGGATTTGATCTCCGATTGGCGCAAGCCGCTGTCGTGCGGCAACTTCAACGTTGCCACCGGCAAGTGCGGCGGCAAGGGCACAAACTGATCCTCCCCGGGCTGGGCCTTCATGCCAAGCCCAAGACCGCACGCGTCCGGACGGTTTCCTCCACTGTCCGGACGCGCCCATTTCAAACCTTCAAGGGTTAACTCAAGCCGATGACCTTGATCCGCACGATTGGCCTGACGCTGTTGTTCCTGCTGGCGACACTGTCGTCGTCGGGCGCAGGCGAAGCCGATCTGCGCGCCATCATCGCCAAGTTCGCGAGCGCCAAGGGCTTTTCCGAGACCGGAGCCGTCGTGCATGACCTCGCCGCCACCGGCGATCCTTTGGTCGAACACCCGCTTTCGGCACTCGCCGATGGCAATCTCTATATCCGCAAGGCCGATTCCCTGGTCTTCGTCGGCAAGGAAACCGGCGAAAGCGTCCAGCTTTTCGATCCGCTCAGCAGCGAAGCATCCGGCGAGGCGGCCAAGGACGACGTCGCCAAGATCAAGGTCAACAACACACTGCGCCGCGTCATCCGCGATGCGCTCGGCACGTTGACGCTTGGCGCCAAGGATCCGGCTGTGCGGCTGGCCGCCGCCGGCACCATGTTCAAGACGCCCGACGCAGCCAACATCGAGCCACTCGACACGGCGATTGCCGGCGAGACCGTGGCCAGCGTCAAGGCTCTGCTCGAACAGGCCCGTGCGGCCTCGGTGCTTGTTTCCGACGGGCCTGAGGCCGACAAACTCGCCGCGGTCGCCCTGATCGGCGCGCGTGGCGACCGGGACGCGGTTTCGCTGCTCACTTCGGTCGAGGCCAGTGCCTCCGGCGCGGTCAAGGACGCGGCGACGGCAGCGATCGCCAACATCAATTCGACGCTGGCCCTGTGGGATGCCGGACAGAACATCTGGTACGGGATTTCGCTGGGTTCCGTGCTGCTGCTGGCAGCGATCGGGCTTGCCATCACCTTCGGCGTCATGGGCGTCATCAACATGGCGCATGGCGAGATGGTGATGCTTGGCGCCTATACGACCTTCGTCGTCCAGCAGGTGATCCGGACGTCCCTTCCCAGCCTGTTCGACTGGTCGCTGGTGATCGCGCTGCCGCTCGCCTTCCTGGTCGCGGCATTCGTCGGTCTCATCATCGAGCGCGGCGTGATCCGGTTCCTCTACGGCCGGCCGCTGGAGACGCTGCTGGCAACCTGGGGCGTCTCGCTCATCCTGCAGCAGGCGGTGCGCTCGATCTTCGGACCGACCAACCAGGAGGTCGGCAATCCGTCCTGGATGTCCGGCTCCTTCGACGTCGGGCAACTGGCCATCACCTGGAACCGTCTGTGGATTCTGGTGTTCGCGCTCACGGTATTCGGCATGTTGCTCTATGTGATGAAGCGCACGCCCTGGGGGCTGCAGATGCGCGCCGTCACCGCCAACCGGCGCATGGCCGCCTCGATGGGCATCAGGACGCCCTGGGTCGACGCGCTGACCTTCGCGCTGGGATCCGGCATTGCCGGTATCGCCGGCGTCGCGCTCAGCCAGATCGACAATGTCTCGCCCAATCTTGGTCGCGGCTACATCATCGACAGCTTCATGGTGGTCGTCTTCGGCGGTGTCGGCAATCTCTGGGGTACATTGGTCGGCGCCTTTTCGCTCGGCATCGTCAACAAGGTTCTCGAGCCCTATGCCGGCGCGGTGCTCGGCAAGATCGTCGTGCTGGTGCTGATCATCCTGTTCATCCAGAAGCGCCCGCGAGGCCTGTTCGCGCTCAAGGGCAGGGCGGTGGAAGCATGATATCGGGACGCTTCTTTGCCGCCGGCGCGGATCGCCGCATCGCCATCACCATCTTCATCCTGCTGGCGGTGGCTATAATCGTGCCGGTGCTTAACCTGGCCGTCTCGCCGACAAGCGCCTTCTACATTCCGTCCTACATCGTGGCGCTGACCGGCAAATATCTCTGCTATGCACTGCTGGCGCTCTCGCTCGATCTGGTCTGGGGCTATTGCGGTATCCTCTCGCTCGGCCACGGCGCCTTCTTCGCGCTCGGCGGCTATGCGATGGGAATGTATCTGATGCGCCAGATCGGCTCGCGCGGCGTCTACGGCAACCCGATCCTGCCCGATTTCATGGTGTTCCTGAACTACAAGGAATTGCCCTGGTTCTGGACCGGTTTCGACCATTTCTGGTTCGCCGCCATCATGGTGCTGGCGGTGCCCGGCCTGCTTGCCTTCATCTTCGGCTGGTTCGCCTTCCGCAGCCGCGTCACCGGTGTCTACCTCTCCATCATCACCCAGGCGATGACCTATGCGCTGCTGCTTGCCTTCTTCCGCAACGACATGGGTTTCGGAGGCAATAACGGCCTGACCGATTTCAAGGATATTCTGGGCTTCAACGTGCAGGCCGATACGACCCGTTCGGCACTGTTCGCGGCCAGCGCGGTGATGCTGGCACTCGCCGTTTTCATCACCTGGGCGATCGTCGGCTCCAAATACGGCAAGCTGCTGATGGCCGTGCGCGACGCCGAGAGCCGCACGCGTTTCCTCGGCTGGCGGGCCGAGAACGTAAAGCTGTTCGCTTTTACCGTTTCGGCCGTCATGGCAGGCATTGCCGGCGCGCTCTACGTGCCGCAGGTCGGCATCATCAATCCAGGCGAATTCGAGCCGGCCAATTCGATCGAGGTGGTGATTTGGGCGGCGGTCGGCGGCCGCGGCACCATTGTCGGGCCGATCATCGGCGCGTTGCTGGTCAATGCCGGCAAATCCTGGTTCACCGGCGTGCTGCCGGAATTCTGGCTGTTCGCGCTCGGCGGCCTGTTCGTCGCCGTCACCTTGCTCCTGCCCAAGGGCATCATCGGCATGTGGGACAGCTGGCGCGGCAATGCCAGGGCGCTGCGCGTGGCGTCCCAGGCTGAAGAAGCCGGCGCCGAGGTTGGCATCGCGTCCGCGACCTCGAAGCCCGCTCGCTCGCCGGCGAGAAACCCAGGCGAATGGTCCTGGTCCGACCCCGAACCGCAGGCGGCGGAGTAGGCGACCATGAGCAAATCCAACACTATCCTCTATCTCGACGGCGTCTCGGTGTCCTTCGACGGCTTTCGCGCCATCAACAATCTGTCCCTGGTGCTCGACAAGGGCGAGATGCGCGCCATCATCGGCCCCAACGGCGCCGGCAAGACGACGATGATGGACATCGTCACCGGCAAGACGAGGCCGGATGAAGGCGAAGTGTTCTTCGACGGCCAGGTGGACCTGACCAGGCATGACGAAGCCGAGATCGCCATGATGGGCATCGGCCGCAAATTCCAGAAGCCGACCGTTTTCGAAAGCCACACGATCGAAGAAAACCTGATGCTGGCGCTGAAGGGACCGCGTTCGATCTTCCCGGCGCTGTTCCATCGCCAATCGCCCGCCGAGGCGCGGCAGATCGATGACATCCTTGGCATCATCCGGTTGGGCGACAAGCGCCGCGAACTCGCCGCCAATCTTAGCCACGGCCAGAAACAATGGCTCGAGATCGGCATGCTGCTGGCGCAGGACCCGAAGCTGCTTCTGGTCGACGAGCCGGTGGCCGGCATGACCGATGCCGAGACCGAGGAAACCGCGCGGCTGCTCAGGGATATCGCCCGTGACCACTCGGTCATTGTCGTCGAACACGACATGCATTTCGTCCGCGAACTCGGCGTCAAGGTTACCTGCCTGCATGAAGGCTCGGTGCTCTCGGAAGGGACGCTCGATTTCGTTTCGGCCGACGAGCGCGTCGTCGAAGTCTATCTGGGGAGATGAGCATGCATTGGCGGGTTCAATTCCATCGCTTCGATCTGTCTTTGCTGAGGTTCTGGAGAAGGCGCTGACATGCTCGAGGTTTCCAATGCCACGCTGCACTACGGCGCCGCCCAGGCGTTGCGCGGGGTGTCGCTGAAGGCGGGTGCGGGCAAAATCACCTGCGTGCTCGGCCGCAACGGCGTCGGCAAGACCAGTTTGATGAGATCGATCGTCGGCCATAACCGGCTGACGAGCGGAAGCGTTGCCTTCGAGGGGAAGGCGCTCGACCGGAGCGCGGCGTATGACCGCGCCCGGTCGGGCATCGCATTCGTGCCGCAGGGCAGGGAGATCTTTCCGCTGCTCAGCGTGCGGGAAAATCTCGAGTCCGGCTTCGCGCCCTTGAAGCGCGCCGACCGCAACGTGCCTGCGCACGTCTTCGAGCTGTTTCCGGTGCTGAAGCAGATGCTTGGCCGCCGTGGCGGCGATCTTTCCGGCGGCCAGCAACAGCAGCTCGCCATCGGCAGGGCACTCGTGATGCGGCCGAAGCTGCTGGTGCTCGACGAGCCGACCGAAGGCATCCAGCCCTCTGTCATCAAGGATATCGGCCGCGCCATACGCTATCTGCGCGACCAGGCCGGCATTGCGGTGCTGCTGGTCGAACAGTATCTCGATTTCTGCCGCGAACTCGCCGACGAGGTCAACATCATGGATCGCGGCCAGATCGTCCACACCGGCCCAGCGGAAGATTTAGACCGGGCTGATGTCCGCAAATTCCTCACGGTCTAGAATCGGCGCCAGACTTCATTGAAGATTTGAAGTTATTGGCAAGACCAATATTTCCTACATCCATCATCTGCGTCTCTGGCACATGCAATATCGCATGCTAGTCTTTTCGTGGCTTTGTGAGTCGGCCGTTTCCGTATCAGTCTGGTCATCGCAGATCGCGGCGCGGCAAAGGCCCTGCAAGTTCCACGCAAGCAAGGCTTCCTAGCTTCCCGATCTGATTGTCGTTCAAACGCGTTTGGGCACACAGGCTAAGGGACAGCCATGGAACGTTACGTCGAGGACTACCAGAAGCGGCGGCTTACCGAACGCGTCGACATCATCGCCGCCATCAACATTCTGAGGTCACAGGGCTGTGACTACGACGACCTGATCGAGGAGATCACCAAGGTCTTCTATGTCGACCTCGATACCTTCAATGAAATTGTCATGGCGGCCTAATGCAGTCGCCCGGCGGGCTTGGCATGATACGCGCGTTTAGCTCGCGCGTCGGAATGGCGAAGCGGTGACGCGGTTGCGACCTCCGCGCTTGGCATCATAGAGCGCCTTGTCGGCGGCGCTGAGTACCTTGTCCAGGCTGATCCCCTCTTTGCTGCCAAACGCAAATCCGGCGCTGACCGTACAGGTGAGGGAACCGGTTTCGGTTTCTATCAGTCGCGCCGCGAAAGCCGCCCGGATACGCTCGGCTGCTTCCTCGACCGCCTCCGGCAGCGTGCGCTTCAGTACCAGCGCGAATTCCTCGCCGCCCATGCGCGCGGCGACGTCGGCCGGTCGAAGGTTGGCTGCCAACTCGTTGGCGAACACCCTCAGCACTTCATCGCCCGCCGCATGGCCGAATTCGTCGTTGATGGTTTTGAAGTTGTCGAGGTCGAAGACGACCACCGCGGTAAAGGCGCCGACCGGGACATGGCCATGCATGTCGAACAGCGCGCGCCGGTTGAGCAGGCCGGTCAGGGAATCCGTCTGGGCGTTGCGATGGTGATGCCTCGCCAGACGCCCCTGATTGAGGGCAAGCGACAGCGCGCCAATACCTGTCATGCTGGCGATAACCACGATGAGACTGAGCTCCTCGGCCCAGTTGCTTGGTGCATGTCCAAGCACCAGTTTTCCTTCCCAGGCGAGAACCATGGCGCAGAGCCCGAACGAGGTGGCCGTGGCCGAATAGAGCGCGGTGATGCCGATCGTCAGCGCGGGTGCCTCATCACGGCCCTTCCAGTATTCGAACGCCGTGGCGAACAGGAGCACGGCGGCAAACATGTTCTCCGCCATGAAGCCGAGGCCATCATAACCCAGAGCCATGGGGGGCAACGCTATCGCCAGGGAATAGCAACCCCACAGGGCCCGCGGCAGTGGCGAGCCGCCGGTTCGGAACTGATAGGCCGCACCCAGCATGGTCGAAAAGCCGATCAGCAGAAACGCCGAGGTGGCGATGCCGAGCAGGCGTCCCGGCATCTCGATATAGGCGTCATAGATAAAAATATCGCCGACCACGAACACCAGGCTGATCGCCCATGTCAGCAGGAATTTTTCCGAGCGGGCGGTCAGCCACATGCCGAACAATGTCAGGCTGAGGCAAGCTGCCGAGAAACCGACGGCCAGCAGAAGTGAAGTGTAGTCGAGCGACATGCCCTCTTTCCCTGCCGGCGGCGGTCCCAGCTCTGCGGCTTGGCGTCGGCGCATTCATGCGGCAAGGAAGTGTCGATAAGGTTACGATCGTGGCGAAGATGCCCAGGAACAGGCGCTTTGCTACGCTCAATACGCATAGGCTATGTGCTTATTGTGTGCAGCTGGAAACCGACTGATGCCTTTTCAGTCGGCTACGCGCTTCATCAATGCCATCGCCCCGAACGGCGCCCGCACCTTGCCCTCGGTGATGAAGTAGACGAACACGTCGCGGGGCTGGACCGGGGCATCGGTGGCGGGGTCGGCGCGCCGCAGATCGGCCGGCTGCTTGCCCTGCGCCCAGATCTTGGCCCGCGCCGCCCATTCGTCGAGGCCCGTTGGCGTATAGCAATCGGGATTGTCGTCGCTGCCGGTCTGCAGCCGCGCATAGATGAAATCGCCAGTGATGTCGGCGATATCAGGATATTTGGCATGGTCGGCATAGACGATCGCCGCCTTGTATTTGCGCGCGAGCGCTGGGAATTCCGGCACGATGAAACTGTCGTTGCGCACTTCCAGCGCGTGGCGCAGCGCGACACCATCCTGCTTTTCCGGCAGCAGCTTCAGAAAGGCCTCGAAATCGTCCGGATCGAACTTCTTGGTCG
Source organism: Mesorhizobium australicum WSM2073 (assembly GCF_000230995.2). NCBI lineage: Bacteria > Pseudomonadati > Pseudomonadota > Alphaproteobacteria > Hyphomicrobiales > Phyllobacteriaceae > Mesorhizobium > Mesorhizobium australicum. The sequence goes on from NC_019973.1 coordinate 4,015,996, forward strand.
GCGCGAACTGCCACAGGATCGGTCCCAGCTTGTCGCCGAGCGCGGCAACGCCGGAACCCAGGAAACGCATCATCGATTCACCGGCCTCGCCCAGCACGCGCCGGTTGGTGACGAAGCGGTTGCTTTTCAGCGAATAGACGAAATTGTCAGGTGCTTCGTTGGCCCATTTGACGAAGGTCGGCTCCTTGAAGCTCGAATAATAAGTGCCGTTGACCTCGATGCTCGGCACCTGCCGGGTAGCGTATTGCAGTTGCTTGGCCTTCGACAGTTTCTCGGGGTAGAAGGACGTGTCCCAGGGTTCGAAGGTCCAGCCGCCCATGCCGGCGCGGATTGTTCCCGATTTGCTCATTGTCGTCCTCCCAGATTTCTAATGGCGATCAGGCCGTGGTGGACCTGTTGTCGACGGGTTTGGCCATGTCGACGAGCATCCACCCTGGCCGGTAGGGATTGGGCCGGCGACCCGTTTCGCGATAGCCGTAAGCGAGATAGAGCGCGATGTTTCGTTCCATTTTCGCATTGGTGTAGAGCCGTATCTCCGGCAGGCCCCACTGCCGCGCCTGCTCGTCAGCGTGCTTCAGCAATGCAATACCGAACCCCTTGCCCTGGAAGGCAGGCGACACCGCGACGGAGAAGATCATCGCGTGATCTTCATGCCGCTCCAGCGTGATCACTCCGGCAAGTTCATCACCGCTCTCCAGCAGCCAGATCTGGCCCTGGGCAATACGCGGCGCGTAGTCCTCGGTAACCGGGATCGGCGGTGCATCGAGTATGGCGGAGTAGGGAGCGTAGGCGGCTTGCGTCAGCGCGACGATCGCGGCGAGATCTTCAGGGCCGGCAAGCCTCATGCCAAAGCTGCTCTGGACCGTGATGAGATCATCCTTACCCATCACTCCGCCGCTTCGCGTTTGCCTCCGGGGCGACGCTCCAGCAACTCCTTCAGGAACTGGCCGGTGTAGCTGCGCTTTTCGCGCACGATCGCTTCCGGCGTGCCCGAGGCGACCAGTTCGCCGCCGCCATCACCGCCCTCGGGGCCGAGGTCGAGCACCCAGTCTGCGGTTTTTATCACTTCGAGATTGTGCTCGATGACGACGACGGTATTGCCCTGGTCGACCAGTTCGTGCAGCACTTCCAGCAGCTTGGCGACGTCGTGGAAGTGCAGGCCTGTGGTCGGTTCGTCGAGGATGTAGAGCGTCTTGCCGGTCGCCTTGCGCGACAGTTCCTTGGCGAGCTTGATGCGCTGCGCTTCACCGCCGGACAGCGTCGTCGCCTGCTGGCCGATATGGATGTAACCAAGGCCGACCTGCTTCAGCGTCTCCAGCTTGTCGCGTACGCCGGGTACGGCGGCGAAGAAATCGACGCCTTCCTCGACGGTCATGTCGAGCACGTCGGCGATCGACTTGCCCTTGAACAGCACGTCGAGCGTCTCCCTGTTGTAGCGCTTGCCGTGACAGACGTCGCAGGTGACGTAGACGTCGGGCAAAAAGTGCATCTCGATCTTGATGACGCCGTCGCCTTGGCAGGCCTCGCAGCGGCCGCCCTTGACGTTGAAGGAGAAACGGCCGGGCTGATAGCCGCGCGCCTTCGCTTCCGGTAGCCCGGCGAACCAGTCGCGGATCGGCGTGAAGGCGCCGGTATAGGTGGCGGGGTTCGAACGCGGCGTGCGGCCGATCGGCGACTGGTCGATGTCGATGACCTTGTCGAGGAACTCCAATCCCTCGATGCGGTCATGCTCGGCCGGATGCTCGCGTGAGCCCATGATGCGGCGCGAGGCCGCCTTGAACAGCGTCTCGATCAGGAAGGTCGACTTGCCGCCGCCCGACACGCCGGTGACGGCGGTGAAAGTGCCGAGCGGGATTTCGGCGGTGACGTTCTTCAGATTGTTGCCGCGCGCGCCGACGATCTTCAGCCGCCGGTTTTTCTTCGCCTCGCGGCGCAAGCCGGGCGTTGCCACTTCGAGCGCGCCCGACAGATATTTGCCGGTGATCGAATTGGGATTGGCCATCACCTGCTGCGGCGTGCCCTGGGCGATGATCTCGCCGCCATGGATGCCGGCGGCCGGACCCATATCGACGACATAGTCGGCATGCAGGATGGCGTCCTCGTCATGCTCGACGACGATCACGGTGTTGCCGATGTCGCGCAGGTGCTTGAGCGTGTCGAGCAGGCGGGTATTGTCGCGCTGGTGCAGGCCGATCGACGGCTCGTCCAGCACGTAGAGCACGCCGGTCAGGCCTGAGCCGATCTGCGAGGCCAGCCGGATGCGCTGGCTTTCGCCACCCGACAGCGTGCCGGAATTGCGCGACAAGGTGAGATAGTCGAGCCCGACATCGTTGAGGAAGCGCAGACGCTCGCGGATTTCCTTCAGGACGCGGACAGCGATCTCGTTCTGCTTGTCGTTGAGCTGCGCCGGCAGGTCGGTGAACCATTTGTCGGCGTTGCGGATCGACTGTTCCGTCACTTCGCCAATGTGCTTGCCGGCGATCTTCACCGCCAGCGCCTCCGGCTTCAGCCGGTAGCCCTTGCAGACCGGGCAGGGCGTTGCCGACATGAAACGCTCGATCTCCTCGCGCATCCAGGCGGATTCGGTCTCCTTCCAGCGGCGCTCGAGATTGGGGATGACGCCTTCGAAGGTCTTGGTCGTCTTGTAGGAGCGCAGGCCGTCATCATACTGGAAGGTGATCTCGCGCTCGCCGGTGCCGCGCAGGATCGCTTCCTGGGCTTGCGCTGAAAGATCCTTGAACTTGTCGCCGAGCTTGAAGTCGTACGCCTTGCCCAATGCCTCGAGCGTCTGCGAGTAATAGGGCGAGGTCGATTTCGCCCATGGGCTGACGGCGCCGTCGCGCAGCGACACGTTCTCGTCCGGCACCACGAGGTTGGGGTCGATGGCGCGCTGGCTGCCGAGACCGTCGCAGGTCGGGCAGGCGCCAAACGGGTTGTTGAAGGAGAACAGCCTGGGCTCGATTTCCGGAATGGTGAAGCCGGAAACCGGGCAGGCGAACTTTTCCGAGAACAGGATGCGCTCATGCGTCTCGTTCTTCGACTTGTTGACCGAATCCTCGCCAGTCTGGCTGGCATCGAGCGGCCTGTCGGCGAACTCGGCCACTGCCAGCCCCTCGGCCAGCTTCAGCGCCGTCTCGATGGAGTCGGCAAGCCTTGTGGCAAGGTCGCCGCGAACGACGATGCGGTCGACGACGACGTCGATGTCGTGCTTGTATTTCTTGTCCAGCGCCGGCACATCGGCGATTTCATAGAAGACGCCGTCGACCTTGACGCGCTGAAAGCCCTTCTTCTGCAACTCCAGCAGTTCCTTGCGATATTCGCCCTTGCGGCCGCGCACGATGGGCGCCAGCAGGAACAGGCGCGTGCCTTCCTCGACGGCCAGCACCCGGTCGACCATCTGGCTGACCGTCTGGCTCTCGATCGGCAGGCCGGTGGCCGGCGAATAGGGCACGCCGACGCGGGCAAACAGAAGGCGCATATAGTCGTAGATCTCGGTGACGGTACCGACCGTCGAACGCGGGTTCTTCGACGTGGTCTTCTGCTCGATCGAGATGGCCGGCGACAGGCCGTCGATCTGGTCGACGTCCGGCTTCTGCATCATTTCGAGGAATTGCCGGGCATAGGCCGAGAGGCTCTCGACATAGCGGCGCTGGCCTTCTGCATAGATGGTGTCGAAAGCAAGCGACGATTTGCCGGAGCCCGACAGGCCGGTCATGACGATCAGGCTGTCACGCGGCAGGTCGAGATCGACATTCTTCAGATTGTGTTCGCGCGCCCCGCGAATGGAAAGATATTTATGGTCGGCCATGTCAGGTCGCCGCCTCAGATCTGGAATTTGTGGGATAGGCGGGTTTCCCCGGCCATTCCCTATGTAGTTATTTTTGCCGCCACGTCGAGAGACGCCACAATTCTCGACAGAAGTCGTTTAACCGCCTTTCGCGCGAGGGGGCAAGCGGAAAGAACAAAGGCCGAACACGCTCCTGACAAAGCTGTGCGGAAGCTGACCCGAACGTAAGCTCCCGGCGATCACATTTTTCCGTAACCGGCTATTGATGGTTGACGCGGCCAACTCACGGGAGCAGTCTTGCGAAGTCAGCGAAGCCGGCCGTCTATCGATGGCCTCGCCGCCCCAAGGCGGCCTGCGAGACGCCGCAGGCATTTGCGATTTGCGCTTCACGACGACAATGTCGCAACGGACAAGAGGAGCGGAGCATGACGCCACCGGATAGTCCCCCAGGGCTTCAGTTGTTACTGGAGCCGCGGCAGGCATAAGTGCCAAGGGCAGGCGTTTGCGCCACCCGACAAACCGTGACCTGCCGTATCCCTGAAAATCAGAGACTGCTAGTCGGATCGTCGGCTGAATGCCGCGAAGCATCCGAAATCAAACGCCGGCAGTACACTCCCGGCAAAAATGGATTTGAGATCCAGAAAGCCCCGTCCGTTTGCCCAAGGCACGGCGGGGCTGTTCTTTTGGGCGGGCTCCAGTTGGAAGGCCCGATCTTTGCCTATCTGGGTGGCTTGATCCCGCCAACTCCGACATCGACGGTGATGCTGCCGGAAATCCTGACATTGGTATTGCCGATCTTGAACTGCCCGTTGCCGCTGCTGGGGAACGCGTCGTCGGGTTCGGGCACCGGGGCCGGCTTGGCGATGCGATAGCCGCCGGTTACGCCGGGCAGGGCGCCTTTCCGAACCGACGACGAGGCCTCGTCGGCAAGTGCTGACCTGGACACAAGGCCGACGATGGCAAGCACCATGGCGGCCGTGACACGGTGCGATGTTCCTGATCGATGAGTGTCGGTCATCCCCTTGTTATAGGGGCCTGCCGCCACCGGAGCCAGAGCGGGATCGTCAAATCTTCGACAAGCAGCAGGATTTGACCTCGCTCTGGTCCTACGCAGCCTTTTTGCGGGTGTCGAACACATGGTCGACGATGCCCCAGGCCTGGGCCTCGCGGGCGGTCATGAAATGGTCGCGGTCGAGCGTGCGCTCGACGTCTTCATAGCTGCGGCCGCAATGCTGGGCGTAGAGTTCGGTCATGTGGCGTTTGGTCTGGCCGATGCGTTCGGCGTGCCGCTGGATGTCGGAAGCCTGGCCCTGGAAGCCGCCCAGCGGCTGATGTAGCAGGATGGTGGCGTTGGGTAGTGCGATGCGGCGCCCGGCGGTGCCCGCCATCAGCAGGAACGATCCCATCGACGCGGCAAAGCCCATGCATACGGTCGACACCGGGCAGCTGATATACTGCATCGTGTCGTAGATGGCGAAGCCGCTGGTCACCATGCCGCCGGGCGAGTTGATGTAGAGCGAGATCTCCTTCTCGGGATTGTCCGACTCCAGCGACAAAAGCTGCGCGCAGACCAGCGCCGAGACGTCATCGTTAATCTCCCCGTTGACGAAGACGATGCGCTCGCGCAGCAGCCGCGAAAAAATGTCGAATGCGCGTTCGCCGCGGCTCGATTGCTCGATTACCATCGGCACAAGACTGGCAACACCGCCCATTTTTCTGTCTCCAATTTTCCGTGTTCAAGCCGCGTGCAGCAGCAGAAGGCGTGGGGTGTTCGCGGCTATAGGCGTGCCGGTCCCGTGCAGCGAAAGCCGGCAGCCTGCCCCCGCCATGGCCACGGCCGGCATCGCCTTGCGAGCAAAGCCGTCATGGACGATGCGCAGATGCGTGCCGCCGGAAACGGTTCGGGCGAGTGTGAAGGTGACGGTGCTGTCGAGTGGGTGCGCGGCATCGTCCGACCGCTCGCGCCAGGAATAGCGCAGCAGGCGTTCGGGCTCGGCATCGAGAATCTCGCATTCGATCGCCGCGTCTTGACCGGCGAAGACAAAGCGGCTGCCGGTCTGCGGCCTGATGTCGTTGGGCATCATCCAGGCGGCGAGCAGTTCCGGCACGGTCAGCGCCCGCCAAACCTTTTCCGGCGGCTCGGCAAGATCGTATTCGAACTCAATCGCATCGGGAGAGACTTCGCTTTGGCTGTTCATTGATCCATGTCCTTCAAAACCGTCTTCAGCCTTTCGATGCGCTCCGGCCAGAAGGTACGGTAGCGTTCGATCCATGAGAGCAGCGGGGCAAGCCCCTGCGGATCCGCACGATAATAGGCGTTGCGGCCGGCCCGCCGCTCGACCACGAGGCCGGCGCCCCGCAGCACCGCCAGATGCTGCGACACCGCCGGTTGCGACACCGTCAGGCCGCTGCGCAATTCCGACACGCTCATCTCGCTTGTGGCGAGACGCTCAAAGACGGCGCGGCGTGTCGGGTCGGCCAAGGCGCGGAAAATCTCTGCTTCGATCATGACAAAAGCATAAGTCGATACTTATCGATTTGGCAAGCGCTGTTTTGAGACCCATATGCGGCGTTCCGGCATTGCTGCCATTCCTTGACAATTGGCGGCGGTGCATATAGGAACGAAAAGGGAACAAAAACCTTGTGGGAAAAGCCAGCCTTGGCAAGCGGCTGACGTGCGTAGCCTGTAAGGTGCTGCGACAAAAATTTGTTTCGGATAGCGCGGAGAAATATCATGGCGGGTAGCGTCAACAAGGTCATTCTGGTCGGCAATCTCGGCGCTGACCCTGAAATCCGCCGCCTGAACTCGGGCGAGCCGGTCGTCAACATCCGCATCGCGACGTCGGAAAGCTGGCGCGACAAGAATTCCGGCGAGCGCAAGGAAAAGACCGAGTGGCATAACGTCGTCATCTTCAATGAGGGCATCGCCAAGGTGGCGGAGCAGTATCTGAAGAAGGGCATGAAGGTTTATGTCGAGGGCCAGCTGCAGACGCGCAAATGGCAGGACCAGACCGGTGCCGACAAATACACGACCGAAGTCGTGCTGCAGAAATTCCGTGGCGAGTTGCAGATGCTCGACGCGCGTGGCCAGGGTGAGGGCGGTCAGGTTGGCGGCAGCAGCCGTGGTTCCGATTTCGGCCAGTCGAGCCCGAACGAAGGGTTCAACCGCGGTGGCGGCAACGCTCCCAGGGGCGGCGGTGGCGGTGGTTCGTCGCGCGAACTGGACGACGAAATTCCGTTCTGATCGAAAGCCGCACCAAATAGCGAATGCCTTTACTTGATATGCCCCGAGGGTCCGCATGGACTTTCGGGGTTTTGCATGGTGGTTTGAGCTGACGTTGGCGCGATCAGAGACGTAAGAGGACTGGCGATGAAGGCACGGGTAAAATGGGTCGAGGAGCGCACCTTCGTCGGCGAGTCCGGCAGCGGCCACAAGGTCGTGCTGGGCACGGCGTCAGGCCCGGAAGGCAAGACGCCGGGACCGAGCCCGATGGAGCTGGTGCTGATCGGCACCGGCGGCTGCTCGGCCTATGATGTCGTCCATATCCTCGAAAAGGGGCGCGAGGCCGTCGAGGATTGCGTGGTCGAGCTCGATTCCGACCGCTCCGAAACCGATCCCAAAGTGTTTACCCGCATCCATATGCATTTCATCGTCAAGGGCCGGGCGCTGTCCAGCGACAAGGTCAAGCGGGCAATCGACCTTTCAATCGAAAAATACTGCTCGGCCTCCGCCATGATGGCCAAGACCGCGACGATTACCCACGACTTTGAAGTCATCGATACGACCGCAAAATAAGCGGCCTACGAGGCCATCAGCGCCTTGATGCCATCTGCCACGAACTGCACGGCCAGTGCCGCCAGGATAACCCCGAGCAGGCGGGTCAGGATCGAGCGGCCGGTCTGGCCGAGGATGCGGTCGATGCGTTCCGACAGCACGAACACCAGATAGGTTATGACGAGGCAGACAAGGATGATGCCGACCAGGGCCGCCTGCGCCGCAAAACCCTGAAACGAGCCGGAGAGCAGCACCGTCGCTGAAATCGCGCCGGGGCCGGCGATCAGCGGGATCGCCAGGGGGAAGGCGGCGATGTTGTGGATCATGTCCTTGGTGATGGCGACGTCGCCGATCTTTTCCTTGCGGTCCTGTCGGCGCTCGAACACCATTTCGAAGGCGATGAAGAACAGCAGGAATCCGCCGGCGACACGGAACGCCGGCAAGGTGATGCCGAACACCGACAGGATCGATGCGCCGGCCACCGCAAACAGCGCCATCACCAGAAAACCGATGACCGAGGCGCGCACGGAAACCTGGCTGCGCTCCTCGCGGTTCATGCCGCGCGTCACGGCGAGGAACAGAGGCGCCAGCCCAGGCGGATCGATGGTCACGAGAATGGTGACGAAGGCATTGAACAGGCTGTCGAAACTCGGCATCGCTGACCCTCCCGCCGGGCCAAGCCCGTACCCACATTGGTAGAGCAAAGCCCGGTCGGTGGGAACAGTCAGAACCGCAGGTTAGGCGGCAGCGCCGCAATAGGCCTCCAGGCGATAGCCGTCCGGATCGACGACGAAGGCCGCGTAATAGTTCTCGCCATAGTCGGCGCGCAGGCCCGGTCCGCCATTGTCGCTGCCGCCTTCGCGCAACGCCCCGGCATGAAAGGCACCGACGCTATCCCGTGTCGGCGCGGCGAAGCAGAAATGCAGGCCGGATCTTTCGTCCGCCGGCACCGGGCGCGCCGCCTCGTTGACCCACAGCGCGACAGCCTGGGGCGCGACAGCCTGGACACCATAGCCGAGCGAACCCGGCGATTGGCTGACGCAAGTGAAGCCGAGCGGCCTCAGCGCGGCATCGTAGAAACGTTTGGAGGCAGCGACGTCGCGAACGCCGATCGAGATATGATCGAACATGGTTTTCTCCATTGTCACAAAGGGTTGTGGTGTCATCTTTCAGATTGACGACGCGCCAGGAACTCGACTTCGAGGTGCCAGTCGGCGCCGTCATGCGAGCGCTCGCCGAGCCATCGGAAGGAATTCTCGGTGATGCGCGAAAAGCTCCAGCGTACCGAGGAACCAGTGCCGTCGGCGCCGACCTGCACGATCGTGTCGCCTTCGGCGCGGCCGAGCTGGCGGCTGAAATACTGGTTGCGCGGGTCGCTCCAGAAGATGTGCCAGGCATCGACTCCAGGGTCATAGACCCGCAGCGTCGTGCCGTAAAAGGTCCATTTGCCAAGCGATGGCGAGGGGCCGGCGTCACGCGCGGGCAGGATCCAGACGTCCTGGATGGCGCGGCCTTCCAGCGCCCAGCCGAAGTGCACCTCGCCGCGTCCGGTCAGCACCGTGCCGTCCTCGAGATGGCGCGCGGCGTCAAACGTCCACGCACCGACGAAGCGGCCGTAAAGGCTCAGTTTTTCGGCAAGCCCTTGGATCGGTCCGGGACTGTGCAAGGCTTCGGCAAATGTGGATTGGCCGGGCATGGCTGCGATCTCTTCTTGTCAGGAGACCGCGAGCAATAGGTGCCGGCGGGGTTTTGGGCTTGGGAAAAATTGCTATATTTCAGCCATGACGGCGACCGCGAACACCCTTGCATCCGGACCTGGCTGGCACGTAGCGGATGTGATCTGCACGGCCAGCGCCGGCGACCGACCGTTCGAGGAAGTCCATCGGGATTTTTGCGTCGCGGCGGTCACCAGTGGCACCTTCCGCTATCGCGCACAGCAAGGCACCGCAATGCTCGCGCCAGGCAGCCTCCTGCTTGGCAATTCCGGCACATGCTACGAATGCGGGCACGAGCATGGCAGCGGCGACCGTTGCCTCTCCTTCCATTTCGGGCCGGCCTATATGGACCGGATCGTCGCCGACGTACCGGGCGCTGGGAAGCTCACCTTCGAGACGCCCCGCCTGCCGCCGTTACCCGCCATCGCACCGCTGCTGGCCGAGGCGGAAGCCGCGCGCGACATGGCCGACGCAGGCGCCTTCGAGGAACTTGCCCTACGCATCGCCGGTGCCGCCGTGGCGACAATCTCAGGCGCAAGGCACGCCAGTCGCGATCCAAGCCGCCGCGACCAGAAAAGGGTTGCCGAGGCGGTGAGGCGGATCGAACTGGATGCCGACGGACCGGTCTCGCTTCCAGCGTTGGCGGATGAGACCGCGACCAGTCCCTATCATTTCCTGCGCACCTTCCGGCAGGTTGCCGGCATGACGCCCTATCAGTACCTGCTCAGGACCCGATTGCATCGCGCGGCGGTGCGATTGCGCACGTCCAACGATGCCATCTCGGCAATTGCTTTCGAAGCCGGCTTCAACGATCTGTCGACTTTCAACCGCCGGTTTCGGCGCGTCATGGGCGAAACGCCTGGCCGGTATCGGTCCGGGCGCGTTGGCAGCCGCTGAAAAGTTGCCAGGAGCTCCAATTGATCGCGCTCGGGGCGTTCGTCTGGGGAAAACGGTCCATTGCCGGCTTTTGCCTTGCTGGCGGCGAAAGGGTCGTGGCCATATCGTCGCAATCAGTGGTATCCACTTGAAATTACCGCTAAAATTGACACTGGAAAAGTGCCCCGGACATTGGAGTTTCGGCCTCGCTTCCTATATAAGCAGCGAGTGATTCCTGATTAGATTGTGATCCGATTTGACCGACCAGAAGACACCGCGCGGCACAGACGGCGGCCCTAGCGGCATCGAGCCGATATCCATCATCGAGGAGATGCAGCGCTCCTATCTCGATTACGCCATGAGCGTGATCGTCAGTCGTGCGCTGCCCGATGTGCGCGACGGCCTGAAGCCGGTGCACCGTCGCATCCTCTATGCCGCCCATGAGAGCGGCTATCACTGGAACCGCAAATATGTGAAATCGGCGCGCCCCGTCGCCGACGTGATGGGTAAATACCATCCGCATGGCGACGCCTCGATCTATGACGCCCTGGTGCGCATGGCGCAGGACTGGTCGTTGCGCGTGCCGCTGATCGACGGGCAGGGCAATTTCGGTTCGATCGACGGCGATCCGCCGGCGGCGATGCGCTACACCGAATCGCGCCTGACCAAGGTCGCGCACGAGCTGTTGGAGGACATCGACAAGGATACCGTCGATTTCCAGGACACTTATGATGCTTCGGACACCGAACCTAAGGTTCTGCCGGCGCGCTTTCCCAATCTGCTGGTCAACGGTTCGGGCGGCATTGCCGTCGGCATGGCCACCAACATCCCGCCGCACAATCTCGGTGAAGTCTGCAACGCCGCTATTGCCGTCATCGACAATCCGGCGATCGACCTGCCGGCGCTGATGGAGATCATTCCGGGCCCCGATTTCCCGACCGGCGGCATCGTGCTTGGCCGTTCCGGCATCTACAGCGCCTATTCCACCGGCCGCGGCTCCATCGTCATGCGCGGCAAGGTCAACATAGAGCAGCGCGGCAATGACCGCGAATCGATCATCATCACCGAGGTTCCCTACCAGGTGAACAAGGCCTCGATGATCGAGAAGATGGCCGAACTGGTGCGCGACAAGCGCGTCGAGGGCATTTCCGATATCCGCGACGAAAGCGACCGCCAGGGTTATCGCGTCGTCATCGAGCTCAAGCGTGACGCCGTTGCCGACGTCGTCCTCAACCAGCTCTACCGGTTCACGCCGCTGCAGACCTCTTTCGGCGCCAATATGGTGGCTCTGAACGGCGGCAAGCCGGAACTGCTGAACCTGACCGACATGCTGAAGGCGTTCGTCACCTTCCGCGAGGAGGTGATCAGCCGGCGGACGAAGTTCCTGCTGCGCAAGGCGCGGGACCGCGCCCATGTGCTGGTTGGCCTGGCCATCGCCGTCGCCAACATCGACGAGGTCATCAAGCTGATCCGTACCGCGGCGGACCCGCAGACGGCGCGCGAGCAGTTGATGGAGCGGCGCTGGCCCTCGGGCGATGTTGAATCGCTGATCCTCCTGATCGACGATCCGCGCCATCGTATCAACGAGGACGGCACCTACAATCTGTCCGAGGAACAGGCGCGCGCTATCCTCGAACTGCGCCTGCAGCGCCTGACCGCGCTTGGCCGCGACGAAATCGCCGATGAGTTGAATACGATCGGCGACGAGATCAAGGACTACCTCGACATTCTGTCGTCGCGCGCGCGCATCCAGCAGATCGTCAAGGACGAGCTCGCCGCCGTGCGCGACGAATTCGGCACGCCACGCCGCACCGAGCTCACCGATGGCGGCGCGGACATGGAAGATGAGGATCTGATCCAGCGCGAGGACATGGTCGTGACGGTGAGCCATTCCGGCTACATCAAGCGCGTGCCGCTGTCGCTCTATCGGGCGCAGCGCCGCGGCGGCAAGGGCCGCTCCGGCATGTCGACCAAGGAAGAGGATTTCGTCACCCGGCTGTTCGTGGCCAACACCCACACGCCGGTGCTGTTCTTCTCCTCGCGCGGCATCGTCTACAAGGAAAAGGTCTGGCGGCTGCCGATCGGCAACCCGCAGTCACGCGGCAAGGCGCTGATCAACATGCTGCCGCTGGAGCAGGGCGAGCGCATCACCACCATCATGCCGCTGCCCGAGGACGAGACGAGCTGGGGCGATCTCGACGTGATGTTCGCCACGACGCGCGGCACCGTGCGCCGCAACAAATTGTCCGACTTCGTCCAGGTCAATCGCAACGGCAAGATCGCCATGAAGCTGGAGGAGGAGGGCGACGAAATTCTCGGCGTCGAGACCTGCACCGACAATGACGACGTGCTTCTGACGGCGAATTCGGGCCAGTGCATTCGCTTCTCCGTCGGCGACGTGCGCGTCTTCCAGAGCCGCAATTCCGTCGGCGTTCGCGGCATAACCATGGCTGAAACCGACCGCATCATCTCCATGTCGGTGATCGAGCATGTCAATGCTTCACCGGCGGAACGCGCCGCTTACCTCAAGCGGGCGGCGTCGGAGCGGCGGCTTGCCGCCGAGACAGCCGGAGAGGAAGAAGAGATCGCGCTCACCAATGAGGAGATCGGCGAGGAGACCGAGCTTCCAGACGACCGCTACGAATTCCTCAAGGCGCATGAGCAGTACGTGCTGACGGTGACCGAATATGGATACGGCAAGCGCTCGTCGTCCTACGACTTCCGCCTGACCGGCCGCGGCGGCAAGGGGATCCGTGCCACCGACGTGTCCAAGGCAGCCGAAATCGGCCAGCTGGTGGCAACCTTCCCGGTCGGCAATGACGATCAGATCATGCTGGTGTCGGATGGCGGCACCGTCATCCGGGTACCCGTTAACGGCATCCGTTTCGCTAGCCGCGCCACCAAGGGCGTGACCATCTTCAACACGGCTGAAGGTGAAAAGGTGGTTTCGGTCGAGCGGATTTCGGAGCCGCAATCGGACGAGGAAGTGGAAGAGGCCGTCGAGGGTGGCGCGGGGCCGGATTCGAATGACAGCGGTCCGGACAACGCCGAATAGTTCCTGGTACGTTTGACATAGCAACGCCGGCCTGTCGGCCGGCGCGGCAGCGTTGCGGACTGTCTTAGTAGTGGCGATACGGCTTGCGCAGGCCAAAGCCTTCGAAGCGCTTGGTGGTGGCCTTGACGCGGATGCGCTGTGCTTCCTGATGCAGCCCGAATACTGTGGCGATCAGCATGGCGACGGTCATTGCGGTGGCGAGCATGTAGATCAGCATGTGCGTGTTCTCCTGCGCCTTACAACGGATATATGGGACTTTGGTTTCATCTTATTAAGGGTGCAGCCTAGTGAAGGCTTCGTGATCAGCGTGTTCATCTGTCGTTCATGCGCCGGAAAAGGTTCATGGGCCGCCTGCCAATCGGATTTGCCTTTGTGATAGAGGCTCGCTAGAAGCTCCGCCATGACCGAACGCATCGCCCTTTATGCCGGCTCCTTCGACCCGCTGACCAACGGCCATCTCGATGTGCTGAAAGCGTCGCTGGCGGTTGCCGACATTGTTTATGCCGCGATCGGCATTCATCCGGGCAAGAAGCCGCTGTTTTCGTTCGAGGATCGGGTGCAGTTGATCGAAGCCGCCGCGAAGGCCGAATTCGGCCGCGATGGCGCCCGCATCAAGGTGGTTGCCTTCGATGGGCTGGTGATCGATGCGGCCAGGAGAGAAGGCGCCTCGATCATGATCCGCGGTCTGCGCGACGGCACCGACCTCGACTACGAAATGCAGATGGCCGGCATGAACGAAACCATGGCGCCTGAATTGCAGACGGTTTTCCTGCCCGCCAGCCCGTCGGTGCGCACCATTACCGCCACACTTGTGCGCCAGATAGCCTCGATGGGCGGCGACATCCGCCCCTTCGTGCCGGCGGCCGTGGCCGGCGCGCTCACCGCAAAATTCGCGAAATAAGCTCGGAGAACCCTCATGCAGCTCAAAAGGCTCGCCTCATTCCTTGTTGTGCTCGCCGGTCTCGTGACCGCATCGGTCTCGGCCTATGCCGCAGATCCGGAAAACACGATGATCATCACGCTGAAAGATGGCGACGTGACCATCGCGCTGCGCCCCGATCTGGCGCCCAAGCATGTCGCGCAGATCAAGAAGCTGGTGCGTGACCATGCCTACGACAATGTCGCATTCCACCGTGTCATCGACGGCTTCATGGCGCAGACTGGCGACGTCAAGTTCGGCAACATGAATAAGGGTTTCAATGCCCAGGCCGTCGGCACCGGCGGCTCCGACCTGCCCGACCTGCCTGCCGAGTTCTCGCAGGCCGAGCATTACAAGCGCGGCGTGGTCGGCATGGCCCGTTCGCAGGATCCGAACTCCGCCAATTCGCAGTTCTTCATCATGTTCGCACCGGCGCCGCCGCTCGATGGCCAGTATACGATTGTCGGCAATGTCGTCAGCGGCATGGACCTGGTGGACAAGATCAAGAAGGGCGACGAGGCGGACAATGGCACGGTCACCGATCCCGACCGGATGATCAAAGTGCGCGTCGCCGCCGACAAATAGTTCCAATTTTACAAAAGGATATCTGACATGGCTGAGATCAAGGACCGTGAGAACGCGCTCATCATGGAAACGACCAAGGGCAAGGTCGTCATCGAACTGTTTCCCGATTTGGCTCCTGGCCATGTCGCCCGCATCAAGGAATTGGCGCGTGAAGGCGCCTATGACGGCGTCGTCTTCCACCGCGTCATCGAAGGCTTCATGGCGCAGACCGGCGACGTGAAATTCGGCAATTCCAGCAAGCCCAGCTTCGCGCCGTCTCGCGCCGGCATGGGCGGCTCGGAAAAGCCTGACCTGAAGGCCGAGTTCTCCAACGCGAACCACGGCCGCGGCACCTGCTCGATGGCTCGTTCGCAGAACCCGAACTCGGCCAATTCGCAGTTCTTCATCTGCTTCGACGACGCCGCGTTCCTCAACCGCCAGTACACGGTCTGGGGCCAGGTCATCGAGGGCATGGACAATGTCGACAAGATCAAGCGCGGCGAGCCGGTGCAGGATCCCGACAAGATCGTGTCCCTAAAGGTCGCGGCCGACGTCAAGTAAGGACAAACGACAATGATGGGCGTCGTCTGGTCGCTTCTCGGCATCCTGTCCGGCGCCTTCATTGCCATCCAGGCGCCGATCAATTCGCAGCTTGCGCGCGGCTTGGGTCTCCCGGTCGCGGCGGCAGCGTTTTCGTTCCTGTCGGGCGCGATCGTGCTTGGCATCATCTCCGTCACGGTGGTGAAGCTGCAAGGCATCTCGCTCGACTGGAAGGCGCCCGCGCCCTGGTTGTTTGTCGCCGGCGGCATGCTTGGCGGCTTCTATGTCACGCTTTCGACGATCCTGACGCCGCGCATCGGCGCGGCCGCCCTGATGGCGTTCCTGGTGGCCGGCCAGCTGCTCGCGGGTATGCTCATCGACCGCGTCGGCTTCCTTGGGGTCGCCGTGCGTGAAATCTCGCTCGGCCGCGTCGCCGGCGCGGTGCTTCTGCTGGCCGGAGCGCTGCTCGTTCGGCTGTTTTGAGTCCCGATGCGCGTCGACCTCTTTGACTTCGACCTGCCGGAGGAGCGCATCGCGCTTCGCCCGGCAGAACCGCGCGACAGCGCCAAAATGCTGGTGGTCAAGCCAGGCAAGGGGCTGGAGGACAGGACGGTTGGCGACCTGCCATCCTTGCTCCGCGCCGGCGACGTGCTGGTTTTCAACGACACCAAGGTCATTCCGGCGCAGTTGAAAGGCATCAGGCGGCGCGGCGAAGCACAGTCGCAAGTCGAGGCCACGCTGCACATGCGCATGGCGCCGGACCGCTGGCTGGCCTTCATGCGGCCGGGCAAGCGCATTGCCGCCGGCGACCGCATCCATTTCGGCCATGACGGCAATTCCTGTTTCCTCGGCCAGCTCGACGCCACCGTGATCGAAAAAGGCGAGGGCGGCGAAGCGCTGCTCGGCTTTGATCTATCCGGTCCTTTCCTCGACGAAGCGCTGCACGCGGTCGGCCACATTCCACTACCGCCCTACATCGCCTCGAAGCGCGATGACGACGAGCGCGATCGTGCCGACTACCAGACCATCTATGCCCGGGAAGAAGGCGCGGTAGCGGCGCCCACCGCGGGCCTGCACTTCACGCCGGCGCTTTTCGCGGCGCTGGACGCCAAAGGGGTCGAACGCCGCTTCGTCACCTTGCATGTGGGCGCCGGTACGTTCCTGCCGGTCAAGGCGGACGATACCGCGGACCATAAGATGCATGCCGAGATCGGCTCGGTCAGCCAGGCGACCGCCGATGCGCTCAATGCGGCGAAGGCGAGGGGCGGGCGCGTCATTGCCGTCGGTACGACCTCGCTGCGCCTGCTCGAGAGTGCGGCGCGTGAAGACGGCACGCTGGCGCCGTGGTCCGGACCGACCGACATCTTCATCACGCCCGGCTACCGCTTTCGCACGGCCGACATGCTGATGACCAACTTCCATCTGCCGCGCTCGACGCTGTTCATGCTGGTCTCGGCTTTCAGTGGCCTCGACACGATGCGTGCCGCCTATGCGCATGCCATCGAGAGCGGTTACAGGTTCTATTCCTATGGAGACGCCAGTCTTTTGTTCAGGGAGGAGAACGATGGACGATGATCTGCAGACCTTCGACCGCGACAAGCTGATCGCGGAAGTGAAAAGGCTGCGCGCCGGCATTCGCGCGCACCGCGATACATCAGGTCATGACCTCTGCTGGCATCACCCCGATCTGTGGGACCTGCTGCCGGAAAAGACCGAGCCGTCAATCGCGGTGCCGCCCTGGCCAAAATTCATGCGCGGCTGCATCCAGTACCGTCAGTCGCTCGACGAGCAGGCGCCGGATGCGCCGGTATTCGACAAGGAATTCAATGGCTGAGAATTTCACCTTCAGGGTGTTGGCGACCGATGGCAAGGCGCGGCGCGGCCTGATCGAGATGCCGCGCGGCGAAATCCGCACGCCGGCCTTCATGCCGGTCGGCACCGGTGGCACGGTCAAAGCCATGTACATGGACCAGGTGCGCGGCGTTGGTGCCGACATCATCCTGGGCAACACCTATCACCTGATGTTGCGGCCCGGGGCCGAGCGCGTGGCGCGGCTCGGCGGTCTGCACGAATTCGCCCGCTGGCCGCACCCGATCCTGACCGACAGCGGCGGTTTTCAGGTGATGTCGCTGTCGAAGCTGAGGAAGCTGACGGAAAAGGGCGTCACCTTCCGCTCTCACATCGATGGCGCGGCTTATGAGATGTCGCCGGAACGCTCGATCGAAATTCAAGGTCTGCTCGATTCCGATATCCAGATGCAACTCGACGAATGCACCGCGCTGCCGGCCGAGGTCAAGGAGATCGAGCGCGCCATGGAACTGTCGCTGCGCTGGGCGGAGCGCTGCAAGACGGCGTTCGGCGACCAGCCGGGCAAAGCGATGTTCGGCATCGTGCAGGGTGGTGACAACGCGGCGCTCAGGGTTCGCTCGGCACAGGCGCTGAGCGCGATGGAGCTCAAGGGCTATGCTGTCGGCGGCTTGGCCGTCGGCGAGCCGCAGGCGGTGATGCTCGACATGCTCGACATCACCTGTCCCGAACTGCCAGACGACAAGCCACGCTATCTGATGGGCGTGGGAACCCCGGACGATATCCTCAAATCGGTTGCGCGCGGCATCGACATGTTCGATTGCGTAATGCCGACGCGGGCCGGCCGGCACGGCCTGGCCTATACCAGGCGCGGCAAGGTCAACCTGCGCAACGCCCGCCATGCCGACGATCCGCGCCCGCTCGATGAAGAGAGCGACTGCCCGGCAGCCAGGGATTATTCGCGTGCCTATCTGCACCATCTGGTGCGCTCGCAGGAGGCGCTCGGCGCGATGCTGCTGACCTGGAACAACCTGTCCTACTACCAGAAGCTGATGCAGGACATCCGCGCCGCGATCGAAACCGGCACCTTCAAGACGCGTGGGGCCGAGATTTCCGAGGGCTGGACGAGGGGCGATATCCCGGCGCCGTAAGCCCGTTCAGGTGCTGAGCGAGTTCGACGCCCGCAGGCTGCAGCCGGTGATCTGGAATGTGCCGTCAGGCTGCTGCTGCAGCGTGTAGACCGCCTCATAATCCTTGCCGTCCGGGCCGACGATCAGTACCTGCTGGACGATAGAACCGGGACCAGTCTGCTCGACCTTGCCGAAAGCGTAGGACTGGGGTTTGCGCACAGGCGGGTAGCCATTGGTCACCATATTCATGAAGGCATCGACGGTCGGGAATATCTGCTTCACGTTTGGGGCGGCAAAGCTGTACGCCTTGGCGCCGTCATCGGCGATGAGGGCCTTCAACTGACTGTCGATGACGGCCTGACCAGCCTTGATCTCGGCATCTCCGGCAGACGCCTGGAAAGCCAGCATGAGCGAAACGAACGCGAATGCGAAAAAGCCGCGGCGCATGGCTTGTCTCCACCGTCCTCGAACCGCCTCCAGAAGTTCCAGGAGACATCCTAACATACGTGCCAGGGCGCCTCACGGTTTCAGCGGCCGCCAATATTCGTCGCGCCTCGGTGCAGAAGCCATGCACGAACGATATTGCAGGGCATGCCCGCGCTGGTGATCGGCGGCAGGCTCTGCAAGCACGGCATGCCGGTTGCGGGGCCGCGCGAGGCGGTGGCCGGGACCTCGCGCCGGCTAAGCGCGCATTCCAGTGCTTGAAAGGCTGCCTCCAGTCTGCCAGAAGGGCCGCTTGGACCTGGAAGTTTAGCGGGACGAAGCCATGAAGGCGTTTTTCGTGCAGATCAAATGCGAGCTGGGCAAATCCTATGAGGTTGCCAGCGCGCTTGCCGACGCCGAGATCGCCTCGGAAATCTACTCCACCGCCGGCAACTACGATCTGCTCGCCAAATTCTATGTCGACGACGAAGAAGACGTCGGCCATTTCGTCAACGAGAAGGTGCAGATTCTTCCCGGCATCAAGGACACGTTCACCGTCGTCACCTTCCGCGCCTTCTAACAGTGCGAGGCAGTTGCCCGGGCACGAGGCAAAGGCTGATCAAGCTTGTATTTGGGCTGCCTTAATTTTGGGCAGCCGCAACATACTGATCGTCCGCTTCCCCCAAATCACCGATTGCGCTTGATTTTCTCCCACGACGCCAGTGAAATGGCTTCACAGGGGAGGATGCGATTGGCAGCGTTCGATGAAATGCTTCCGGAAGTCTCCGGATTGAGAAGACCGTATTCGGCTTACGATCGCTGGCTGAAGGAGCAGGATCCAGCCAGGCTTACCGAGAAGATGCAGGACGCCGAACGCGTCTTTCGCAAGACGGGCATTACCTTCGCCGTCTATGGCGAACAGGAAGCCTCCGAACGGCTGATCCCGTTCGACATCGTCCCTCGCATCATTTCAGGCAATGAGTGGCGGCGCCTGACGCAAGGCATCGAGCAGCGCGTCCAGGCGCTGAACGCCTTCCTCGACGACATCTACCATCGCCAAGAAATCCTGCGCGCCGGCCGCGTCCCAAGGGATCTCATCGCCAGGAACGAGGCCTTCCTGCCGGAGATGATCGGCGTGCGGCCGCCGGCCGGCGTCTATACCCACATTATCGGCGTCGACATCGTTCGCATCAGCGAGGACGAGTTCTACGTTCTGGAAGACAATGCGCGCACGCCGTCCGGTGTCTCCTACATGCTGGAGAACCGCGAAACGATGATGCAGCTGTTCCCCGAGCTGTTCCAGAAGATCAAGGTGCGGCCAGTGGAGAACTACCCGCAGCTGCTGCGCCAGTCGCTGGCGGCCGTGCGGCCACAGAACACCAACGGTGCCCCGACCATCGCGGTGCTGACGCCGGGCAGTTTCAATTCCGCCTATTTCGAACACGCTTTCCTTGCCGACCAGATGGGTGTGCAGCTTGTGGAGGGCCAGGATCTGCGCGTCGTCGACGGCCATGTCGCGATGCGCACCACCGAAGGCTACAAGCAGATCGACGTGCTTTACCGCCGCGTCGATGATTCCTTCCTCGATCCGCTGACCTTCAGGCCGGATTCAGCGCTTGGCATACCCGGCATCATGGATGTCTATCGCGCCGGCAATATCACCATCGCCAATGCGCCTGGCACGGGTATCGCCGACGACAAGGCGATCTATTCCTATATGCCCGAGATTGTCGAATTCTACACCGGCCGCAAGGCGATCCTCGGCAACATCCCGACCTGGCGCTGTTCGGAACCGGACAGCCTGAAATATGTGCTCGAGCACATCCACGAACTGGTCATCAAGGAAGTGCATGGTTCCGGCGGCTACGGCATGCTGGTCGGACCGGCGGCGACCAAGAAGGAATGTCAGGATTTCGCCAAGAAGCTGCAGGCCAAACCGTCTAATTACATCGCCCAGCCGACGCTCGCGCTCTCGACCTGTCCGATCCTGACTGAAAAGGGGCTGGCGCCGCGCCATGTCGATCTCAGGCCCTACGTACTGGTCTCGGATCGCATCCAGATCGTGCCCGGCGGGCTGACGCGGGTCGCGCTGAAGGAAGGCTCACTGGTGGTGAACTCCTCCCAGGGCGGCGGGACGAAAGATACCTGGGTGCTGGATGATTGAGCTGAACCGGTAGGGATTAGTGAGTAGTGAGTAGTGAGTAGTCAGCTACAGAGGGAAAGCGCATGCCACATCTCATATGGATTTAACTATTTACTACTGACTATTCACTAATCCCTACTCACTAGCCCGAAGGGCCTTCCCATGCTTCTCGGCCGCACCGCCAACGGGCTCTACTGGATGAACCGCTATATTGAGCGGGCGGAAAACATGGCGCGGCTGGTCGACGCCGGGCTGCGCATGGCGCTCACCCGCACCCAGAGCGCGTCGGAGGAGTGGAATTCGGTGCTGCTCAGCGCCGGCTCCGACATCACCTTCAAGCAGAAATACCCGGACTATACCGCGGCCAATGTCTCCGATTTTCTCTTGCGCGACACGTCGAACCCATCGAGCACGATGTCGTCGATCGAGACCGCCCGCAACAATGCGCGCATGGTGCGCACCGCGCTGACGCGCGAGACGTGGGAGAGCATCAACGAAGCCTGGATGGCGCTGAAACGGATGCTGGCGAGGCCGATAGACGAGCGCGACCTGCCCAACGTGCTCGACGCGATCAAGCGCGAGACAGCGCTGATCCGCGGCTCGTTTTACGGCACCATGCTGCGCAACGAGATCTTCGATTTCTCGCAGCTCGGCACCTATGTCGAGCGCGCCGACAACACCGCGCGCATCCTCGACGTGAAATACTACGTGCTGTTGCCGTCGATCTCCTGGGTCGGCTCGACGCTCGACAACTATCAGTGGGAATCGATCCTGCGCTCGGTGTCGGCGCATCGCTCGTATCGCTGGGTTTATGATGCCGACTATAAGCCGACCAACATCGCCGACTACCTGATCCTCAACGTCCGCATGCCGCGATCGCTGACCTTCTGCTATCGCTTCCTGGCAGAGCATCTGAAGTTCCTGGGCGACGACTATGGCGAGCGCCATGCCTGCCATGCGACGGCGCAAAACACGCAGACAATGCTGCAAGCAGGATCGATCAAGGACATATTCGATGCCGGGCTGCACGAGTTCCTGGCCGGGTTCATTCGCGACAACACAAGGCTCGGCGACGAGATCGCGCAGGACTACAGGTTTTATTGAGCATGATGCCGGGAAGTGGATATCGGTTTTCGCTAGAGATCATGCACGCGAACGGAAGATGGCCATGCGGCTGAAAATCACGCACCGGACCGAATACCGCTACGACGCACCGGTGCAGTATTTGCTCCAGAGGCTGCGGCTGCTTCCCGTGAGCGGGCCGACTCAGACCGTGCTGTCCTGGGCGCTGAAGGTCGAGGGTGCGCGCGAGGAAGTGCGATTTACCGACCATTACGGCAACGACAACAGGCTGTTGAGCGTCGAGGGTGACCACGACTTCATTACAGTCGAAGCGTTGGGCGAGGTGGTGACGCGCGATACATCGGGTGTTTGCGGGCCTCATCAAGGCTTCGCGCCACTCTGGTTGTTCGCGCAGGAGACCGCTTTGACCACCATAGGCGGCGGCATCCGTGATCTTACCGAGGCGGTCGGCAAGGGCACCGACCTTGACAGGCTGCACCGGCTGATGGCCGCCATTGGTGAGCGCGTCGCCTACACGCCGGGGACAACCAATGCGACGACCTCGGCCGAGGAAGCTTTGGTACTGAAAACCGGAGTCTGCCAGGACCATAGCCACATCTTTGCCGCCGCAGCGCGCGCCATGGGATTTCCGGCCCGCTATGTCAGCGGCTATCTGATGATGGATGCGGTGGAGCAGGCTGCAAGCCACGCCTGGGCCGAAGCGCATGTCGCGGGGCTCGGCTGGGTTGCCTTCGACCCCGCGAACGGTATTTCTCCCGACGAACGCTATGTGAAGGTGGCAACCGGCCGCGACTACCGTGACGCTTCGCCTGTGTCGGGAATTCGACTGGGACAGGCGGAAGAACTGCTTGCGGTCACCGTCACGGTAGAGCAGTAATCCCCCAGGGATTACCGCCTTAAGAGATTCCATGACCTATTGCGTCGGCCTCAAGATCGATCGCGGGCTCGTGTTCATGTCGGACACGCGTACCAACGCCGGTATGGATTCGATCTCGACCTTCAAGAAGATGCATGTCTGGGAACAGCCGGGCGAGCGCGTCATCGTGCTGATGTCGGCCGGCAACCTGGCGACGACACAGGCCGTGGTCAGCCTGCTCGACGAGCGCACCAAGGCGGTGACCGACCGCCATGAGAAGCTGCTCGAGACGCCATCCATGTACCAGACGGTGCGGCTGCTCGGCGACACGGTGAAGGAAGTGATCGCGCAATCGTCGCCCGCCGGCGAGAAGGCCGATTCCTATTTCAATGCTTCCTTCATCCTGGGCGGGCAGATCAAGGGCAGCCCGCCACGCCTGTTCATGATCTACCCCGAAGGCAATTTCATCGAGTCGACCGATGACACGCCGTTCTTCCAGATCGGAGAGACCAAGTACGGCAAGCCGATCATCATTCGCGCCTACGAAAAGACGATGAGCCTGGCCGAGACGGTGAAACTGCTTCTGGTGTCGTTCGATTCGACGCTGAAGTCGAACCTGTCGGTCGGCCTGCCGCTCGACCTGCTTTTCCTGGAGCAGGACGCCTTTCAGGTCGGCCTCAAAAAGCGGATCGGCCAGGACGACCAGTATTACCGCACGATCTCCGATGGATGGTCGAATGCTCTGAAGACGGCCTTCGCCAGCCTGCCGGATTTTCCTGGCTAGTCCGCATATCTCGCAGTCCGCCGGCGGCTTCAAATATTTCACATGGTGACTAATATCCGATCTTGAGGAGCCGGCGGCTACCACCGGCAGCCAATGATCGTGTCGGGAGGACAAGATGAACAATGATGATTTCCGGCAATGGTCGCAACGCGCCGCCGATTGGGGCGCCGACTATCGCAACAATTTGCGTGAGCGGCCGGTGCGGCCGCTGATCGAGCCGGGCGACATTTTCAGGAGCATCGAGGCGTCGCCGCCCGAAGACGCGGAGTCGATGGACAGGATTTTCGCCGATTTCCAAGAGAAGATCGTGCCGGGGATGACGCATTGGCAGCACCCGCGCTTCTTCGCCTATTTCCCGGCCAACGCGGCGCCGGTCTCGGTGGTGGCTGAATATCTGGTGTCGGCGATGGCCGCGCAATGCATGCTCTGGCAGACCTCGCCGGCGGCGACCGAGCTTGAAATGCGGACCATCGACTGGATGCGCCAGGCGCTCGGCCTGCCGGAAGGATTCTCCGGCGTTATCCAGGATTCGGCCTCGTCGGCGACACTCAACGCGGTGTTGACGATGCGCGAGCGGGCGCTGGACTGGCAAGGCAACAAAAAAGGATTGGCCGGGCAGGGCCGATTGCGCGTCTATTCCTCCGACCAGGTGCACACTTCGATCGATCGGGCGATCTGGGTGTCAGGCATAGGCGAGGACAATCTCGTGCGCATTCCGGTCGCCGGCCGTTTTCGCGCCATGGATGCGGCCGCACTCGACGCGGCAATCGTCGCCGACCGCGTGGCCGGCATGTTGCCCGCCGGCATCATCGCCAGCGTCGGCGGCACCAGCACCGGGGGGACGGACGATATTGCAGCAGTTGCGGCGGTCGCCGGTCGGCATGGGCTCTATCTGCATGTCGATGCCGCCTGGGCCGGGTCGGCGATGATCTGCCCGGAGTACCGGCATTTCTGGGCCGGCGCCGAACTGGCGGATTCCATCGTCTTCAATCCCCATAAATGGCTAGGCGCGCAATTCGACTGCTCGATGCAGTTCATTCGCCAGCCCGAGGACCTCGTTCGTACGCTGGCCATCAAGCCCGAATTCCTCAAGACACATGGCCGCGACGGCATCATCAACTATTCCGAATGGTCGGTGCCGCTCGGTCGGCGCTTCCGGGCGCTGAAGCTTTGGTTTCTGCTGCGCGCGCATGGACTGGAAAACCTGCGAACCATGATCCGCAACCATGTCGCCTGGAGCGAGGGCCTTGCCGCTCGGCTGGCAGGGGAGGTGGATTTCGAGATCGTCACCGAGCCGATGCTGTCGCTGTTTTCGTTCCGGCACAAGGCTGCCTCGGGCGCCGATGCCGACGAGCACAATCTGCGGCTCGTCAATGCGATCAACGACGATGGCCGCATCTACCTGACGCAAACGAAGGTCGATGGAAAGGTGGCGATCCGCTTCCAGGTCGGCCAGTTCGACGCGACGGCGGGAGACGTCGATGCCGCTTTCACCGCCATTACCGAAATTGCGCGTGCCACGGCCTGAAAAGGCTGGATGAAGGTGGCACCGAGGTTCACCCGTACAATCATCAGATTTCGTTAGCCGGCTTGCACCTTTTCATCGGTTTCGTTTTCTATTATAAGCAAGAAAAACGAAAACGGGAGCTTGCCTTATGTATCTGTCGCCGCGCCATGCCGAGATCATCCAGATGGCCAAGGACAACGGCCGCGTGCTGGTCGATGACCTGGCCACGCATTTCAACGTGACGCCGCAGACCATACGCAAGGACCTCAACGATTTGTGCGACCAGCGGCTGCTTTCGCGTGTCCATGGCGGCGCCTTGTTCCCGTCCGGTATCGAGAACATGGAGTATGAAGCCAGGCGCAAGATCGCGGCCGACGAGAAGGAAGCGATAGGCCGCGCGGCGGCCAGGCTGATCCCCGACAACGCCTCGCTGTTCATCAACATCGGCACCACGACAGAGGCGGTCAGCAAGGCGCTACTCGATCACGACGGCCTGATGGTCATCACCAATAACATCAATGTTGCCAATAGGATGCGCATCTATCCCTCGATCGAGGTGGTGATTGCGGGCGGCGTGGTGCGCGGCTCCGACGGGGGTGTTGTCGGCGAGGCGGCGGTCGATTTCATCAGGCAGTTCAAGGTCGACTACGCTGTCATCGGCGCCTCGGCTATCGATCATGATGGCGCGCTGCTCGATTTTGATTTCCGCGAGGTGAAGGTGGCGCAAGCGATCATCGCCAACGCCAGGCACGTCATCCTGGTTTCCGACCAGACCAAGTTCGAACGCACGGCGCCTGTGCGTATCGGCCATCTGTCGCAGGTCAACACCTTCATCACCGATCGCTGCGACATCCCGTCCGTGCGCAAGATCTGCCAGGAGGCCGAGGTTCAGCTCATCGAGACGTCGCTTGGCTGACGCAATTCACGGTCTTCTCACAGGCGTGTGATATTTCGTTTGACATTCGTTATGAGTTCGAAATAATTCCGCCACGGTTTCGCAAAAGAGCAAAAATGGTGCAATGCGAAATCGTGGAGGAGCTAGGTGGACACATCTTCAGTCCGGGACATTTTCGTCATAGGTGGCGGCATCAACGGCTGCGGCATCGCCCGTGATGCCGTGGGACGCGGGTTCTCGGTCTTTCTCGCCGAAATGAACGATCTCGCCAGCGGAACCTCGTCCGGTTCGACCAAGCTGATCCATGGCGGGCTGCGCTATCTCGAATTCTATGAATTCCGCCTGGTGCGCGAGGCGCTGATGGAGCGCGAGGTTCTGTGGAAGAACGCTCCGCACATCATCTGGCCGATGCGCTTCGTGCTGCCCTATGCCAAGGGCCTGCGCCCGGCCTGGCTGATCCGGCTCGGCCTTTTCCTTTACGACCACATCGGCGGGCGCAAGTTGCTGCCGGCGACCAGAACGCTCGACATGGCAAGCGACCCGGCGGGCAAGCCTTTGAAGCCGCTGTTCAAAAAGGCTTTCGAATATTCGGATGGCTGGGTCAACGACGCGCGGCTGGTGGCGCTGAATGCACGTGACGCCGCTGACCGGGGCGCAACGATCCGGACTCGCACCAAAGTGGTTGGAGCGCGCCGCGAGGGCGGAATCTGGGCGATAAAGATCGAGGACCTGCAGACCGGCGAGACCGACGAGGTCAAGGCACGGTTGCTGGTCAATGCGGCGGGTCCTTGGGTCGACCACGTGCTGTCCGGCGTCGTCGGCCTCAACGACGTGCACAATGTCCGCCTCGTGCAGGGCAGCCACATCGTCATCGCCAAGAAGTTCGACGACCCGCGCGCCTATTTCTTCCAGAACAGGGATGGTCGCATCATCTTCGCCATCCCCTACGAGGACGAGTTCACGCTGATCGGCACCACCGACCAGGATTATCCCGGCGACCCACATGATGTGAAGATCAGCGACACCGAGATCGACTATCTCTGTGCCGCAGCGAGCGAGTATTTCGCGGTGCCCGTCAAGCGTTCCGACATCGTCTGGACCTATTCGGCCGTGCGTCCGCTCTACGATGACGGCGCCTCCAAGGCGCAGGAAGCGACACGTGACTATGTGCTGAAGGCGGATGGCGGCGACGGCGCCGCGCCGCTGGTCAACGCGTTTGGCGGCAAGATCACCACCTACCGCCGGCTGTCGGAATCGATGCTGGAGAAGATCGAAGGTTTTCTCGGCAAGCGCGGCAAGCCGTGGACATCAGATGCGCCGCTGCCGGGCGGCGATTTTCCGGCCACGGGTTTCGATGCGCAGGTGGCGAAGCTGAAAAGCGCCTATCCTTTCCTCGACCAGCGCTTGGCGCGCCGGCTGACGAGGCTCTATGGAACGCGTGTACAGGTGCTGCTCGGCTTGGCCAAGTCGATCGCCGATCTCGGCCGCAATTTCGGTGGCGATCTCCACGAAGCCGAGGTGCGCTATCTCGTCGAAAACGAATGGGCTGTCACGGCGGAAGACGTGCTGTGGCGGCGGACCAAGCGCGGCCTGCATCTTAACCGCGAGCAGGTCGCGGCACTCGATGAATTCATGCGCGGCATAAGCCGGCAGCACGTCGCGGCCGCCGAATGAAGAGGGGTTTTGAGCTGATGCGGAAAGCCTGGGAGGAGGCGTCATGCTGGAACTGAGGAACGTCACCAAGACGGTCGGTGCGGTCGAGCACATCCGCGACGTGTCGCTGACGCTTCAGCACGGCTCGCTCAACGTTTTGCTCGGGCCCACGCTTTCAGGCAAGACCAGCCTGATGCGGCTGATGGCCGGCCTCGATGTGCCGACCTCCGGCTCGGTCTGGTTCGACGGCCGGAATGTCACTGGCACGCCTGTGCAGAAGCGCAAGATCGCCATGGTCTACCAGCAGTTCATCAATTATCCGGCGATGACCGTCTATGACAATATCGCCTCACCCCTCAAGGTGGCCGGCGTCGAGCAGGGCAAGATCGACAGCCAGGTGCGCGAAGCGGCGGCACTCCTCAAACTGACCCCCTATCTCGACCGCACGCCGCTCAGTCTGTCGGGCGGGCAGCAGCAGCGCACCGCGCTGGCGCGCGCCATCGTCAAGAATGCCAGCCTTGTGCTGCTCGACGAACCGCTTGCAAATCTCGACTACAAATTGCGCGAGGAATTGCGAGCCGAACTGCCGAGGATATTCGCGGCCGCCGGTACCATCTTCGTCTATGCCACCACCGAGCCACATGAGGCCCTGCTGCTCGGCGGCAATACGGCAACGCTGTCGGAAGGCCGCATCACCCAGTTTGGGCCGACCATCGACGTGTTCCGCAAACCGGTCGACCTGGTGACGGCGAAGACCTTCGCCGATCCGCCGCTCAACAACATCGTGCTGGCCAAGAAGGGGGCGGATTTTCTGCTGGAGGGCGGCGTCAAGCTGCCGGTGCCCGCTGATCTCGTCGGCATCGCCGATGCGAACTATACGGTCGGCTTCCAGCCGCACCATCTTTCGCTCGACCGGCCCAATGCCTCCGCGGTGCCGGTGCGGGCGAAAGTCACCATCACGGAAATCACCGGGTCCGAAAGCTTCATCCATCTCGACTTTGCCGATGTGCGCTGGGTGATGTTGACCCATGGCATCAGGGATTTCGAGACAGACGCGGTGGTCGAAGTGTTCATCGATCCACGTCACATCATGGTCTTCGACGAGCACGGCCGGGCCGTGACCGCGCCGAAGCTGGCGGCTTGAGGAGGACGATATGGCGCGCATCGACGTCAACCATGTCAGGCATTCCTATCTACCGAACCCGCGCAAGGATGCCGATTTCGCGCTGCGCGAAGTGCATCACACTTTCGAGGATGGTGGTGCCTATGCGCTGCTCGGACCGTCCGGCTGCGGCAAGACCACGCTGCTCAACATCAT
Source organism: Mesorhizobium australicum WSM2073 (assembly GCF_000230995.2). Lineage (NCBI taxonomy): Bacteria > Pseudomonadati > Pseudomonadota > Alphaproteobacteria > Hyphomicrobiales > Phyllobacteriaceae > Mesorhizobium > Mesorhizobium australicum. The sequence continues at coordinate 4,044,825 of NC_019973.1, forward strand.
ATCGGGGCTGCTGCATCCCTCGCATGGCCAGTTGCTGTTCAACGGCAGGGACGTGACCAATCTGTCGACGCAGGAGCGCAATATCGCGCAGGTGTTCCAATTCCCGGTCATCTACGACACCATGACGGTCTATGACAATCTGGCGTTCCCGCTACGCAATCGCGGCGTACCGGAGGCAGATGTCGACCGCAAGGTGCGCGAGACGCTGGAGATGATCGACCTGGCGTCCTGGGCGAAGAAGAAGGCGAGGGGCCTGACCGCTGACCAGAAGCAGAAGATCTCGCTCGGCCGCGGCCTGGTGCGCTCGGACGTCAACGCCATCCTGTTCGACGAGCCGCTGACCGTCATCGACCCGCATATGAAGTGGGTGCTGCGCTCGCAATTGAAACAGCTTCATCGCCGCTTCGGCTACACGATGGTGTATGTCACCCACGACCAGACCGAGGCGCTGACCTTCGCCGACCAGGTCGTCGTCATGTATGATGGCGGCATCGTGCAGATCGGCACGCCGGCCGAACTGTTCGAGCGGCCGCGCCATACCTTTGTCGGTTATTTCATCGGTTCGCCGGGCATGAACGTCATGCCTGTGGCGATCGACGGCAAGACGGCGACGCTCGGCTCGCAGCGTATCGAACTGCCGGGCGCGCCCAAAGCCGCCGGCGGCGCCGTCGAACTCGGCATTCGCCCCGAATATGTGCGGCTCGGCCGGGACGGCATGGCCGTCTCGATCACCAAGGTCGAGGATGTCGGCCGCCACAAGGTGGTTCGCGCCAAGCTGGAAGGCAGGGACATCGCTGCCGTCATCGGTGAGGACGAGACCGTGCCAGCCGAACCGAAGGTGCGGTTCGATCCGGCCGGCATCAACATCTATGCCGATTCCTGGCGTGTCGAGATGGGGGCATAGATGGACAAGACCTGGAACAACAAGGCCTGGTTCCTCGTGCTCCCGGTGCTGGTGCTGGTGGCCTTCACCGCCGTCATACCGCTGATGACGGTGGTCAACTATTCGGTGCAGGACACGTTCGGAAACAATGTCTTCACCTGGGCCGGCACCGAATGGTTCGAGGAACTGCTTTCATCCAGCCGCTTCTGGGAAGCGATGGTTCGCAACCTGATCTTTTCCTTTATCATCTTGGCGATCGAGGTGCCGCTCGGCATCTTCATCGCGCTCAACATGCCTAAGAAGGGCTGGGGCGTGCCGGTCTGCCTGGTGCTGATGTCGCTGCCACTGCTGATCCCGTGGAATGTCGTCGGCACCATCTGGCAGGTGTTCGGACGCAACGACATCGGGCTGTTGGGCTATTACCTCAACGCGCTCGGCATCGACTACAATTACGTGCAGGATCCGTTCGATGCCTGGGTGACGATCATCGTCATGGATGTCTGGCACTGGACAAGCCTTGTCGTGCTGCTCTGCTACGCCGGGCTGGTCTCTATCCCCGATGCCTTCTACCAGGCGGCAAAGATCGACGGGGCCTCGCGCTGGGCGGTATTCCGCTACATCCAGCTGCCGAAGATGCAGCGCGTGCTTTTGATCGCCGTGCTGCTGCGCTTCATGGACAGTTTCATGATCTACACCGAACCGTTCGTGGTCACCGGCGGCGGGCCGGGCAACTCGACGACCTTCCTGTCGATCGACCTCGTCAAGACGGCACTCGGCCAGTTCGACCTTGGCCCGGCGGCCGCCATGTCGCTGGTCTACTTCCTCATCATCCTGTTGTTGTCATGGGTGTTCTACACCGTGATGACCAATTACGACGCGGAGCGCTGAAATGGCTGGCGCCAATGAACGAACCGAGCGCAATGCGATGAACGGGACCGCCTCGGAAAGTCTCGCCGGTACACTGTCGCAGAGCGATCTCGACAGGCGCATGCGCCGGCGCGGCGAGGAATCGCGCTGGTGGTGGATCGTGCCGACGCTCTACATCATCGTACTTCTGCTGCCGATTTACTGGCTCATCAATATGAGCTTCAAGACCAATGCCGAGATCGTCAACTCGATGACGCTCTACCCGCACACGCCGACGATCGCCAACTACGTCACCATCTTCACGCAGAGGGCTTGGTATTCCGGCTACATCAACTCGATCACCTATGTCGTCATGAACATGGTGATTTCGGTGTCGGTGGCGCTGCCTGCGGCTTACGCTTTCTCGCGCTATCGTTTCCTCGGCGATAAGCATCTGTTCTTCTGGCTGCTGACCAACCGCATGGCGCCGCCGGCCGTGTTCGCACTGCCGTTCTTCCAGCTCTATTCGGCCTTCGGCCTCATCGACACGCACATTGCGGTGGCGCTGGCGCACTGCCTGTTCAACGTGCCGCTGGCGGTGTGGATCCTCGAAGGCTTCATGTCGGGCGTGCCGAAGGAGATCGATGAAACCGCCTATATCGACGGCTATTCGTTCCCGCGTTTCTTTGTCAGGATATTCATGCCGCTGATCGCCAGCGGCATCGGCGTCGCCTGCTTCTTCTGCTTCATGTTCTCATGGGTGGAACTGTTGATCGCGCGCACGCTGACCACCACCGACGCCAAGCCGATCGCCGCCACCATGACGCGCACCGTATCGGCCGCCGGCATGGACTGGGGCCTCCTTGCCGCAGCTGGCGTGCTGACGCTGATCCCTGGCGCGCTCGTCATCTGGTTTGTCCGCAACTATATCGCCAAGGGCTTCGCCCTGGGGAGGGTATGATCATGAATCTCGACCTCTCCTGGATGGCGTGGACGTGGCCGACGGCCGCTTTCTTCGCCACCATTCTTCTGTTGCTGTGCGGCATGGCCGCTTGGGAATACGCCTCGCCAGGCGGCAATCCGCGCGTCGGCATGCTGCGCTTCGAGACGACACGCGGCGATCGCCTGTTTCTGTCGCTGCTTGGCAGTGCCTTTATTCATCTCGCTTGGCTGGGTCTCGTCGGATCCAACCTTTGGTGGGCTCTCGCTCTCTCCGTGGTCTACGCCGTCGGCGTGTTCCGCTACGTATAGAGGGGGAAACTGTTGGAGCGGCCGCGTGCCGGCGACTGCTCCAGATCGCACTTGAAACTTAAAACTGTGGAGGAAACTAATGCGACGGCAATTTTTAACGTCAACGACCGCCCTTGTCCTGTTGCTGGGGGCAGGCAATGCCTATGCCGGAATGGACGAAGCCAAGTCCTTCCTGGACAAGGAAATCGGCCCCCTGTCGACGCTTTCGCGCGCCGATCAGGAAGCCGAAATGCAATGGTTCATCGACGCCGCCAAGCCGTTCGCCGGCATGGACATCAAGGTCGTCTCTGAAACCATCGCCACCCACCAGTATGAATCGCAGGTGCTGGCGCCGGCCTTTACCGCCATCACCGGCATCAAGATCACACATGACGTTATCCAGGAAGGCGACGTCGTTGAGAAGATCCAGACGCAGATGCAGACCGGCCAGAACCTCTATGACGGCTGGGTCAACGATTCCGACCTGATCGGCACCCACTGGCGCTACCAGCAGGTGCGCAATCTGACCGACTGGATGGCGGGTGAGGGCAAGGACGTCACCAATCCGAACCTGGACCTGAAGGACTTCATCGGCACCTCGTTCACGACGGCTCCCGACAAGAAGCTCTACCAACTGCCCGATCAGCAGTTCGCCAACCTCTACTGGTTCCGTTACGACTGGTTCAACGACGAGAAGAACAAAGCCGACTTCAAGGCGAAATACGGCTACGACCTCGGCGTTCCGGTCAATTGGTCGGCGTATGAGGACATCGCCGAATTCTTCACCGGTCGCGAGATAGACGGCAAGAAGGTCTATGGCCACATGGACTACGGCAAGAAGGACCCGTCGCTGGGCTGGCGGTTCACCGACGCCTGGCTGTCGATGGCCGGCAATGGCGACAAGGGCCTGCCGAATGGCTTGCCGGTCGACGAGTGGGGCATCAAGGTCGACGAGAATTCACGCCCTGTCGGCTCCTGCACCGCCCGCGGCGGCGATACCAATGGTCCTGCGGCGGTCTATTCGATCCAGAAGTATCTCGACTGGTTGAAAGCCTACGCGCCTGCCGAAGCGCAAGGCATGACCTTCTCCGAATCCGGCCCGGTGCCGGCGCAAGGGGCGGTTGCCCAGCAGATCTTCTGGTACACCGCCTTCACCGCTTCGATGGTCGACGCCGGCGCCAAGGCGGTGCTGAACGACGATGGCACGCCGAAGTGGCGCATGGCGCCGTCGCCGCACGGCGTCTACTGGAAGGACGGCATGAAGCTCGGCTACCAGGACGTGGGTTCCTGGACGCTGATGAAGTCGACGCCGACCGATCGTGCCAAGGCCGCCTGGCTTTACGCGCAATTCGTCACCTCGAAGACCGTGGACGTGAAGAAGAGCCATGTCGGCCTGACCTTCATCCGCGAGAGTACTATCCACGACAAGAGCTTCACCGAACGTGCGCCGAAGCTCGGCGGCCTGATCGAGTTCTACCGCTCACCCGCCCGTGTGCAGTGGTCCCCGACCGGCACCAACGTGCCTGACTATCCGAAGCTGGCTCAGCTCTGGTGGCAGGCAATCGGCGATGCGTCGTCCGGAGCCAAGACGGCGCAGGAAGCGATGGACTCGCTCTGCGGCGAGCAGGAGAAGGTCATGAGCCGCATCGAGAAATCGGGTGTCCAGGGCGATATCGGTCCGAAGATGGCCGAAGAGCATGATCTCGCCTACTGGAACGCCGACGCGGTCAAGAAGGGCAATCTCGCGCCTCAGCTCAAGATCGAGAACGAGAAGGAAAAGCCGGTCACCATCAACTACGACGAACTGGTCAAGAGCTGGCAAAAGTAAGACGATCTATGCGGGCGTTCGCGCCCGTGTGAAATTGAGGGAGGCGGCGCGTTGCCGTCTCCCTTCTTTTTGTCAAGGCGGAGGATGCAGAATGAGCGGTTTGGTGCTTGCGATCGACCAGGGAACGACATCGACACGGGCGATCCTGTTCGACGGCACGATGAATGTCGCGGGCAGCGGGCAGAAGGAATTCGCCCAGCACTATCCGGCCTCAGGCTGGGTCGAACACGATCCGGAGGAGATCTGGTCGAGCGTCATTGAGACGGTGAGGGCCGCGCTGAAGAATGCCGGCCGCGACGCTTCGGATGTGGCTGCGATCGGCATCACCAACCAGCGCGAGACGGTCGTCATCTGGGACAAAGCGACCGGCAAACCGATTCACAACGCCATTGTCTGGCAGGACCGGCGCACCGCACCGTTATGCCAGAAGCTCAGGAAGCAGGGGCTCGAGAAGAAATTCACCCGCAAGACCGGCCTGCTGCTCGACCCCTATTTCTCCGGCACCAAGATCGCCTGGATGCTGGACAAGGTGAAGGGCGCGAGGAAGCGTGCCGAGAAGGGCGAGCTGCTCGCCGGCACCATCGACAGCTTTTTGATCTGGCGGCTGACCGGCGGCAAGGTTCACGCCACGGATGCCACCAACGCGTCGCGCACGCTGGTCTACAACATTGCGGAGAATGCCTGGGATGAAGAGCTGCTGGCCATCCTGCGCATCCCCGCCGCGATGCTGCCCGAAGTCAAGGATTGCGCCGATGATTATGGAATAACAGAGAAAAACCTGTTTGGCGCCGAAATCAGAATCCTCGGCGTTGCCGGCGACCAGCATGCCGCGACGATTGGCCAGGCCTGCTTCGAGCCGGGCATGATGAAATCCACCTATGGCACCGGCTGTTTTGCGTTGCTCAACACCGGCAGCGACCTGGTGCGGTCGAAGAACCGACTCTTGACCACCATTGCCTATCGGCTGAACGGCAAGACCACCTATGCGCTGGAAGGCTCGATCTTCATCGCTGGGGCTGCCGTGCAATGGCTGCGCGACGGCATCAAGGTGATCGGCAAGGCAGAGCAGAGCGGCAAACTCGCGGCGGAAGCCGATCCGACGCAGAACGTCTATCTGGTGCCGGCCTTTGTCGGGCTCGGTGCGCCGCACTGGGATGCCGAGGCGCGGGGCGCGATTTTCGGATTGACCCGCAACACCGGACCGGCGGAGTTTGCCCGCGCGGCACTGGAATCTGTCGCCTACCAGACCCGCGACCTGCTCGACGCCATGCACAAGGATTGGAAGGGCGCCAAGGCAAAGACGGTGCTCAGGGTCGATGGCGGCATGGTGGCATCGGACTGGACCATGCAGCGCCTGGCCGACATTCTCGACGCGCCGGTCGATCGGCCGACAATTCTGGAGACGACCGCGCTGGGGGCGGCATGGCTTGCCGGTTCGAAGGCCGGCGTATGGCCGAAGGCGCGGGAATTCGCGAAGACCTGGGCCCTGGAGCGGCGGTTCGTGCCCGACATGGAATCCGCTACCCGGTCCGTCAAATTGGCGGGCTGGCGGGACGCTGTGCGCCGGACATTGAGCGTGCCATAATCGCCTTGAGGTGAGGGCTTGGCGAGGGCGAAATGACGCCGGAATGGTATAGCAACTGGTGCGCGGAGGCATTCGAACAGCTTACCGCGAAGAACGCCCGTCTGGAGAAGGATTTCCACTTGGGGCACTGGCCGCGCTATGACTACGACCTGACAACGGGGAAGCTGCTGTTTTCACAGGAAGGGAAGGTCGCGGTCGTCGCCGAAATCCAGATCGCGGGTTCCACGAGCACAATGGCTGGCAACTGGCTGTGGGGCCTGGGCGAACTCCAACCTGCCCGACGAACTCCTTGCGGACGCAAAGCAGGTCCGATCCTTCGGGGAACAGAACGGCATCGACGAGCTGGCGCAGGCTTACGTGGTCGATACCGACGACGACCTCGAAGCACTCGGATGGGAACTCAGCGGGGCTATGGTACGGATTTGCGACGCTGTTGGAGCGTACCGCTCTCCCCGCGGCAAAGGCGGCGGTCTTTACCTGGTTATCAAGAGCCTGAGCTGGGCCAGCGACAAACGCGACCACTGCCAACCATGTTAGGATAGACGCGACAAGGCCCGCGTCTTCTACACGCGGGCCTTTACTCACCATTACCAGCTACTGATACTCAATACGGATCAGTAAGGGGAGCGGCACTCCCGACGAGGACCATTGTTCGGCTGGAAGGTGTTGTCGGAAGCGCGGTAGCTCCGATAATGATCGTAGCACCACTGAACGTGCGAGTTGCCTTCATAGACGCGGTTGTTCTCGTTGTTGACAATCGCGCCGGTGATCAGCGCGCCAGTCGCGAAGGCGGCCAGCGGGAACCAGTAGTCGCCATGACGGCGATAGCCGCGGCGATATTCACGATAGCCGCGATGCCCATTCCAATACATGTCACCGTTGCGGCTAAAGCTTCGATTGCGCGAGAAATTGCGGTCGAAGGAGCGGTTTCTCCTCCACTCCCGGTATTGCACCGTCTGCACATCCGGCGCTGCCGCCTGGGAGAGTGGCACGAAGTTGGGCTGGGCGTTGACCGGCACCACCTCCGCCGCGACGAATGTCGCCGAAAGGGTGGCGGCAAGCAGGCCCGTTGTGATTCTATTCATTGGTATTCTCCTCGAGGGTTGGCGAACGTCCCTTTGGCAAAAAACGACAGTGCGTCGGATTTGTTCCGCCGTGTAGGCAGCCGTTCCCGCACGAAACCCAAACCGCCGGGCTGGTCGCCAGAACCCGGGGGGAACAAGCAAGGGGCAGCGAATTAGGGCAAAGAGCAGGTTTGGAACCCCTCTTTTCCGGTTGACCGGTCGCGGCACTCTCCCTATGTTCCGCGCAATTTCGAGGGCGGCCTTTTCGAGCCCGCGGGAGCGCGTAGCTCAGCCGGTAGAGCAACTGACTTTTAATCAGTAGGTCATGGGTTCGAATCCCATCGCGCTCACCATCGTCAAATGACATGCCAGCGCTTTTGATTTGCCCATGTATCTTTGCGGCGCTCAACGACCGTTCAGGCGCCTCCTGACAGGTGCACGTCCAGAACGGCGGCTTTCTTGGCGATCAGTCCTGTCAGATCCGCGTCGGATCGCTTGGTGCCGGTCCGTTCGCGCAGCAACGAGATGACCGCGCTCATCGAAAGCTGGGCAGTGCGATCGCTCAGGATAGCGTCCACCGCGCCGGCAACATCCGGGGTCTCCGTCGGTGCTCGCATGATCGGTTCCTTTCTGTTCAGGTCGGCCTCGGCGCCGTTGGCCGGTCCCCGCACGCCACGGTCGAAGATGACGGCCAGGCCGTTCTTCACGGCGAGGGCGGCGACCATGTCGTCGAGGTCGTGATCGGAAAGCGCTGGCTCCGAAGGATCGGGCTTCAGGGTTCTGCGGATCACTCGGGCAGCCTGATCAGTCGACACAAAGCCAAAATGCCGTTTTCTGGCCTCGACATATTGCTCGATGATCATGCTCAGGCGCCGCGCTGCGATATCCCTGGGTTGCTGCATCTGGGCCTCCTTCGGCTGCCGCAAGCGCAAGGTCGACAGCACCAGAAGGAAATAGGGCGGCGGATCTACTCAAACAGGGGACGGATCGATCATTCGACGCATCTTGCGCTGATATAGGAACGATCCGGGCCTTGATGCATTTTGGCTCTATGACCAGCTCATTGAGGGACGCCGGGACATGAAGATTGCCCATGTCGCACCACTCTACGAATCGGTGCCGCCACGACTTTACGGGGGTACCGAGCGTATCATCTCGTATCTTACCGAAGCTCTCGTCGATCTCGGCCACGAGGTGACGTTGTTTGCCAGCGGCGACACGAAGAGCTCCGCCAAACTGGTGCCATGCCGCGAAAGGGCGCTTCGTCTCGATCCGCGTCCGCTGAAGTCCGAGATCGCGGCACATTTGTCGATGCTCGACGAAGTGCGCAAACGGGCCGACGACTTCGACGTCGTGCATTTCCATCTGAGCCATTTCCTGCATTTCCCGTTTTTCCGTGATATGCCGCAGCGCACGGTGACAACGCCGCATGGCAGGCTAGATTACGCGGACCTCGCGCAAGCCTATGACCGGTTCCCGCGGTTCCCCATGATTTCCATATCCCGCAGCCAGCGGGCGCGGTTCGCATCCGCGAACTGGCTGGCGACGATCCATCACGGGCTGCCGCTTGACCTTTATGAGGCCGATTTCGAGGCCGGTTCGGACGGTACCTACCTGGCTTTTCTCGGCAGAATGTCACGCGACAAGCGGCCGGACCGGGCAATCGAGATTGCCCGCCGAACCGGCCTGAAACTGAAGCTCGCCGCCAAGGTGGGCGATGGCGACCGCGCCTATTTCGAGGAAGTCGTGCAGCCGCTGATCGATGGCGACCGGGTCGAGTATGTCGGCGAGATTGGTGAGGACCAGAAGGCCCGGTTTCTGGGCAATGCGGCCGCCTTGCTGTTTCCCATCGACTGGCCTGAACCCTTCGGGCTTGCGGTGATCGAGGCCATGGCGTGCGGAACCCCGGTCATGGCTTGGAGTTGCGGCGCTATGCCCGAGATCATCGATCATGGGGTCACCGGCTTTGTCGTCGAAACCATCGAAGATGCCGTCGCCTCGATGCCGGCTCTCCTGCAACTCGACAGGCGACGAATAAGAACGGCCTTCGAAAGGCGGTTTTCGGCCGATAGAATGGCCAGGGATTATGTCGAGGCCTATTCGCGGCTGACCACCGGCCACGAAGAGAGCAGGGCCTCATAGATCTTCAACCCGTTCGGAAACCAGCACGGGACAATCTTCTTGACCATTACCCAACTCGACGAGCGCAAGCTCGATCCTGCGATAGCACTGGCTTCCCTGGACGAAACCGCGCCCAGGGAGCCGCATCGGCTTTACGCTCTCAAGCATGGCGATTGCTTTGCCGTCGCCGACGCCTATGGCGACATACGTGGCGCCGGCGACGGCTTCTTCCGCGACGACACGCGCGTGCTCTCCGAATTTCGCCTGACGGTTGGCGGGCGATCGTTGTCGCTGCTGGGCGCATCGCTCAGCCAGGACAACGTCCTGTTCACCAGCAACCTGACCAATCTGCCGATCGAGAGCGCCGCGGGCCGCCAGATTCCGCAGGGCGCGATCCATATCGAGCGGGTCAGGCTTCTGTGGCAGGAAAGGCTATATGAACGCATCACGCTCTCGAACTATAGCCGGGAGCATTCGACGGTCTTGGTGTCACTGCGCTTCGGTGTTGATTTTCGCGACATGTTCGAAGTCCGGGGCTCGACCCGCTCCAAGCGCGGTACCGCGCACACGGCCGAGATCGACCAGAGTTCGGTCGTGCTCCGCTACGAAGGGCTGGACAAGGTCGTACGGACCTCGGCCATTTCGTTTTCACAGCCCCCGGATCAACTGACCTCCGAGCGGGCGGATTTCTTCATTGCCGTCACCAAGCGCAGCCGCCAGACGCTGTATGTGGAGGTGGGGAGCAAGACAACGGCCCGCCCGCAAAGTGAACGTTTCCGGGCCGCGGCGGCGCGCGCCCGTTTCGGCATGCGCGCCAAGCGCCGGCATGGGGCAACGCTGCACAGTTCAGGCCGCGTCTTCAATGATTGGATGGAACGGGCGCGTGCCGATGTGGCATTGCTCACCACGGAACTGGCGACCGGGCCTTACCCATATGCCGGGATCCCGTGGTTCTCCACCGCCTTCGGCCGCGACGGTGTGATTTCAGCTCTGCAGATGCTTTGGCTCAATCCCGGCCTGGCTCGTGGCGTGCTTGCCTTTCTCGCCCAGCACCAGGCGACCGAAACCTCTCCCTTCAGCGATTCCGAGCCCGGCAAGATCATGCACGAGACCCGCAAGGGCGAGATGGCGGCGCTGAGCGAGTTGCCGTTCGGCCGCTACTATGGCGGCGTCGATACGACGCCCCTCTACATCCTTCTCGCCTGCGCCTATGCGGACCGCACGGGAGACACGGCTTTCATCGATGGCCTTTGGCCATCGCTGTGCGCCGCCGCCGAGTGGATCGAGACAGCGAGCCGTTCGACAGGGTTTCTTACCTATCAGCGCGCCGCGGAATCCGGCCTTGCCAACCAGGGATGGAAGGACAGCTTCGATTCCGTCTTCCATGCCGACGGCCGCATTCCGAAAGGGCCGATCGCGCTGGTCGAGGTGCAGGGTTACGTGTTTGCAGCATTCCGGGGATTGGCAAAGCTGGCACGGCTGCGCGGCGAAGAGGAGCGGGCGGAGAATTGGGAGCTGCGCGCCGATGCCATTCGCCAACAAGTCGAACGCCATTTCTGGATCGAAGAGCTTGGCTACTATGCGCTGGCGATCGATGGCGACGGCCAACCCTGCAAGGTGCGCACGTCCAATGCTGGTCACCTGCTCTATGTCGGCCTTCCCAATCCGGATCGCGCACGCATGGTCGCCGACCAGCTGCTGTCGGCTTCGTTCCATTCCGGCTGGGGGCTGAGAACGCTGGCGGACGATGCGATCTTCTTCAATCCGATGTCCTATCATAACGGCTCCATCTGGCCGCACGACACCGCGATCTGCGCCGCCGGGCTGGCGCGATACGGCATCCGCGACAGCGTGGTGCGGTTGATGAGCGGGACCTTCGAATCCGCGGTTCATTTCAACATGCGGCTACCCGAACTGTTCTGCGGGTTCACGCGCTCGGCCGGCGAAGCGCCGATTGCCTATCCGGTGGCTTGCCTGCCGCAGGCCTGGTCCGCGGGCTCCGCCTTCATGCTCATGCAGGCCTGCCTCGGCCTACAGATCGACGGTTGGACGAACGAAATTCACGTGACCCGGCCGCACTTGCCGATCGGCATCGACAATCTTGTCATTCGCCATCTCTCGGTGGGACATGTGGCGGTGGACCTGACGTTTCAGCGCGTGGGGGATCGTGTCGGTGCCTTCCTTGCGGATGCGCATGAAGGATTGGTGCCACTGGTGGTCAAGAGCTGAAAAATCGGAACCAACACCGGGTGCGGAACGTTGGATCAGCACGCCAAGGATGCTGGAGTTCCTGTCGGTGGATCTGCCGCGTCCCATTGAAAGGTAATCAATTCGAAATGCCCGACAACAGTTCGTACCTGGTCGTACCCTCGGCCGCACTGTGGCTCTTCGTTCTCGTAATTGTCGGCATCTCATGCGTCGCGCTCGCGGTGGTGCTGTCACGGGCGCGCCGGGCCAGAAACATGAAGCTCGCCCGTCTCGAAGCAGGATCCGTTCGCAGCCCATTGCCGGAGTTCGAAAAGAACGGGCAATCCGCGGCCGCCGCCCTCGTCCAATGGTCGCCGGAAACGTTGCGTCACATTCTGGCGAAGGAACTTCCCGATGCACAGGTGATCGTGGTGTCAAATCGCGAACCCTACATCCATAACCGCAACGGCGACGGCATCCAGCTGGTCGTACCCGCCAGCGGGCTGGTCTCCGCCCTGGAGCCGATCACGCGCGCCTGTGCGGGCACATGGATCGCCTATGGCGGCGGTTCGGCCGATGCGCTGGTGGTGGACGAAAACGACCGCGTCGAAGTGCCGCCGGAAAACCCTTCCTATACGTTGCGCCGTGTCTGGCTGAGCGAGGAAGAACAGCAAGGCTATTATCTCGGCTTTGCCAATGAGGGGCTTTGGCCGCTGTGCCACATAGCCTTCACCCGACCGATATTCCGTGCTTCCGACTGGGAGGCCTACGAGGCGGTTAACCGCAAATTCGCCGACACCGTCGTCGCGGAGGCACGCAACGAGCGGCCCATCGTGCTTGTCCAGGACTACCATTTCGCCCTGTTGCCGCGGATGATCCGGGAGCGCCTGCCGGAAGCCATCATCATCACCTTCTGGCACATTCCATGGCCGAATTCCGAGGTATTCAGCATCTGCCCATGGCGCGAGAAGATCCTAGAAGGATTGCTGGGCAGTTCGATCGTCGGCTTTCACACCCAGTTCCATTGCAACAACTTCATCGACAGCGTCGACCGCTTCCTGGAGAGCAGGATCGAGCGCGAGGATTCCGCCATCTCCTATGGCGGCCAGATCAGCCTGGTTCACGCGTATCCAATTTCAATCGAATGGGAGCCGGCTCGACAGGCCCAGCTGCCCGACGTGGCGCAATGCCGGCGGCATGTTCGTGAAAAGTTCGGGCTGGCGGACGATGTCAGGCTGTGTGTCGGCGTCGAACGTCTCGACTACACCAAGGGCATCCTCGATCGCTTTACCGCACTCGACGAGCTGCTGAGGCTCCATCCGGAATGGATTGGCAAGGTCGCCTTCCTGCAGATCGCGGCACCCAGTCGCGGCACCTTGCCCGCATACCAACAGTTGCATGAAGAGTGTCTGCGTCAAGCCGAGGATCTCAACCGGCGCTATGGCCGCGACGGCTACACTCCCGTCCTGATGGTCACGGAACATCATTCGCAGGAACAGGTCTACGAAATTTACCGGGCCGCCGACGTTTGCTTGGTCACGAGCCTGCATGACGGCATGAACCTGGTGGCCAAGGAGTTCGTCGCGGCGCGCAATGACGAACAGGGGGTCCTGCTGCTCAGCATGTTCGCCGGCGCTTCCAAGGAATTGCTGGAAGCGCTGATCGTCAATCCCTACGACGCCACAATGATGGGCGACGCCTTGTTGCAGGCTTTGACGATGTCGTCGGAAGAGCAGCGGCAGCGCATGCAAAGGATGCGTGAGGTCGTTCGCGACAATAATGTCTACCGGTGGGCAGGCAGCATGCTTCTCGATGCCGCGCGCCTGCGCAAACGCGTTGCGGTCGATCGCGCCGTCGGCGCCGCCCCGACCTCATCGGGCAACGTGATCTCGCTGCTCGATCGCAGACGGGTGGCGGCGCTGTGATGTCGCTTCTGCCAAAGCTGCCCGCGCCTGAGCTCCCAACAGGGCCGTGGGCCTTGTTCCTGGACATTGACGGCACGCTTCTCGAACACGCCGCGCATCCCGATGCGGTGGTTGTCGGCGATGAATTGCGTACGCTGCTGGCGAGGCTCGAATTGCAATTGGATGGAGCTCTGGCGTTCATCACGGGACGATCGATCGCCGCGGTCGACCATCTTTTCCAGCCGCTCAGATTGCGCGCCGCCGGGCTGTATGGGCTTGAGCACAGGCTCATCCGCGACGGCCCGGTCGAGGCAGCGGGAGAGCCGGCCGACATTGCGGCACTTGCCGAGGAAATCGAAGCGGAGCTGGGCAGTTCGGACGTTTATATCGAGCGCAAGGGACCGATCCTGGCAGTCCACACGCGCGCGGCACCGCAACTGTTGCAGCGCGCGACGCAACTGGTCGAACAGGCGTTGGGCAGGTTGCCTACGGGATATCGGGTGCTGGCCGGCAATGCCGGCGTTGAATTGATGCCGCTGGAGGCAGCAAAGGGAGCGGCCATCAGGCGCTTTCTGGATCTGCCGGCTTTCGAGGGGCGGCGGCCGGTGTTTCTGGGCGACGACACATCCGACGAAAATGGTTTCGAGGCCGTGAACGAGATGGACGGCATGTCGATCCGCATCAAACCGCACGGACCGACAGCGGCGCGCCATGTGCTTGCCGACGTCGGGGAGGCTTTGGCTTGGCTGGGTGCGGTGAGCCAGCGTAATTTGGGTGGATCGACCGGCCTGGTCCATCCCTTCAATCGAAGGAGTCCGTGATGACCCAATTCACCAGTCTCATCTTGGAGATCATGCCTGCTTGGCTACGCCGGCGGTCGCTGCCGAATACGCACGAGACCCAGCCGAGTTTCGATCCGTCGCGCCCGCAGGACGCGGATGAGGTCTGGCGCCAGTTTGTTCAAAAGGATCTCTTTGACGCCAACATGCAGGATTACGACGAGACCGGAGATAGAAAGACCAGCCGCCACTGAGGGCGGTCAGCCTTCCCCGAAAACAAGCGAAACATTTCCACCGGCGTGACGCTCGAGGCGGCCGGCAAGGTCGAGTTCAAGCAGCACCATGAAGACCTGGGCGGGATGCAGGCCGGTGTGGCGGATGATCTCGTCGATCGGCACCGGTGTCGGCCCCAGCGCCTCGATCACCTTGGCCCGGTCGCTCTCCCCTGGTGGCGGTGTGGCCGAAAAGTCGGGCGGGTCCTCAAACGGCGGCAGATCAGGCGCCCGCATGCCGGTCAGCGGAAGGATCGCCCTGGAAATGTCCGAAGCTTCGGTGACCAGCGTGGCGCCGTCCTTGAGCAGACCGTTGGTACCGGCCGCGCGCGGATCGAGCGGGGAGCCGGGTACCGCAAAGACCAACCGGCCCATCTCGCCGGCAAGCCTGGCGCTGATCAGCGAGCCTGAGCGCTGTGCTGCCTCGACCACCACCAGCCCAAGAGCGGCGCCCGCGACAAGGCGGTTGCGGCGCGGGAAATCCTGGGCACGCGGCTGCCAGCCGAACGGCATTTCCGAGATGATGGCGCCACGCTCCGCAATGTCATCGCACAGACCGGCATTTTCGGGCGGGTAGGGCAGGTCGAGCCCACCGGCGAGCACGCCGACCGTACCGGTCAAGAGACTGCCCTGATGCGCCGCCGTGTCGATGCCACGTGCCAGGCCGGAGACGATGCCGTAGCCGTCTCGTCCGAGATCGGCTGCCAGCATGCGCGCCATCTTGATGCCGGCAAGCGATGCGTTGCGGGCGCCGACTATCGCGACACCCGGCAACCGGAACACCGCGGCATTGCCCCTGACCGCCAGCATCGGCGGCGGATTGTCCATGCTGCGCAACAGCGGCGGATAGTCCGCCTCCCCAATACCGACAAAGCGTGCTCCAACTCGCCGCGCGGCCTCCATCTCGGCCTCGGCCTCGGCAAGGGAAGGAATGCGCACGATCCGGTTGGCGCCGCCGGAAATCATCAGTTCCGGCAGCATTTCCAACGCGACTTCGGCCGAACCGAAACGGTTGATCAGGTCGCGAAAGGAGGCAGGGCCGACATTCTGGGTGCGGATCAGCCGCAGCCAGCTCAGCCGCTGGCGATCGGTGAGACGCGGCCCGGCGGCCGGTTCGCTCACCCCTTGGCTCCGATCTTGCCTTCGGAGCCGGCAATCAGTCGCGAAATGTTTTCTCGGTGCTTGATGAACACAATGATGCTCATCACCACGAACAGAATGGCTATCTGCGGCGTGCTCAGGAAATAAAGCGCGATCGGTACCACCACGGCAGCAGCCAGCGCCGCCAGCGATGAGTAGCGGAAGAGGAAAGCCATCACCAACCATACGACAGCGAAGATCAATGCGACTTGCCAGGCAAGGCCGACCAGCACGCCGAGATAAGTGGCGACGCCCTTGCCACCCTTGAAGCCGAGCCATGCCGGGAACAGGTGGCCCAGAAAGGCGCCGAGACCAGCCCAGATCGCGGCTTCAGGCGCGAAATGGCTTGCTATCAGCACGGCGGCCGTGCCTTTCAGCACATCGAGCAGCAAAGTCGCGGCGGCAAGCCCCTTGTTGCCGGTGCGCAGCACATTGGTGGCGCCGATATTGCCTGAACCGATCTTGCGCACATCGCCAAGGCCGGCCGCGCGGGTAAGCAGCAGGCCGAACGGAATCGAGCCCAGCAGATAGCCGAACACCAGCGCCAGGATTGGGCCGTAAGTCATTGTTCCCCCCGCGTTCCCCCAACCATGCCTGAAGTCGCATGGCTACCGCCGGCTCAGGCAGAAAATATTGTGCGGCCCGCCACCAGCGTTTGCAAGACCTTGCCTTGCAGCCGTGCGCCTTCGAAGCAGGTGTTTTTCGAGCGCGAGCGGATACCGCTTTCGCTGACTATCCAGGGTTCATCGAGGTCGACAAGCGCGAGATCGGCGACGGCGCCTGGCTTCAGCGTGCCGCCGGCCAATCCAAACAACCTCGCCGGCGCGGTGGACAAGGTTTCGATCAGCCTGAGCAGGGGCACGTCGCCATTGTGGTAGAGGCGCAAGGCCGCGCCCAGCAGGGTTTCGAGGCCAATGGCACCGGCCGCGGCGTCGGCGAAGGGCAGGCGCTTGGTATCGACGTCCTGCGGATCGTGCGAGGAGACGATGACATCGACCGTTCCGTCCTTGACCGCATCGATCATCGCCAACCGGTCCTCCTCGGCCCGCAGCGGCGGCGTCAGGCGGAAGAAGGTGCGGTACTCGCCAACGTCGTTTTCATTGAGAGACAGATTGTGGATCGACACGCCCGATGTCACTGCCGCGCCGTCGGCCTTCGCACGCGCCACGGCGCTTGCCGCCATTGCCGTCGAGATCTTCGCGGCGTGGTACGAACCTTGCGTCAGCTGCGCCAGCGCGAGGTCACGCTCGAGCGGGATGGATTCGGCTTCACGTGGAATGCCGGAGAGGCCGAGCCAACTGGCATACAGGCCTTCGTTCATGACGCCCGACGACCCAAGATCGGCATCCTGCGTTTCATGGACGATGGTGGCGCCGAAATCGCGCGCATAGGTTAGCGCGCGACGCATCACCAGCGCGCTCGATATGGTATGCCTGCCATCGGTGAAGGCGACCGCACCCGCCTCGCGCAGCAGGCCGAACTCCGTCATTTCGCGTCCGTGGAGGCCCTTGGTGATGGCGGCGGCCGGAAAGATATTGACGACGGCCGTGTCCTTGGCGGTGCGCAGCACGAATTCGACCAGCGCCACATTGTCGATCACCGGATCGGTGTCTGGCATCATCACGATGGACGTGACGCCGCCGGCCGCTGCGGCGACACTTGCCGAAGCGATGGTTTCGCGATGTTCGGCGCCGGGCTCGCCGATGAAGACCCGGCCGTCGATCAGGCCGGGGATGATCGCCTTGCCGCTGCAGTCGATCGCCGTAGCGCCGTCGGGGACGCCCTGGTTCAGCGCCGCCTTGCCCGCGGCAACGATTTTCCTACCTTCGACTATGACGGAGCCGACTTCATCAAGGCCGCGTGACGGGTCGACGATGCGGGCGCGTTCAAAGACCGTGATGCTCATGCGCCGCGGCCTTCTTGATTGCGGCCCTCTTGATTGCGGCCCTCTTGATTGCGGCGGGAATCGAGCAGCGCTTCCATCACCGCCATGCGCACGGCGACGCCCATTTCCACCTGCTCCTGGATGACGCTTTGCGGGCCGTCGGCGATTTCCGAAGCAATTTCGACACCGCGGTTCATCGGGCCAGGATGCATGACAAGCGCGTCATCCTTGGCGGCCTTCAGTTTCTCGGCGTCTAGACCAAAATAGCGGAAATATTCGCGCACCGACGGCACGAAGGCTCCTTCCATGCGCTCGCGCTGCAAGCGCAACATCATCACCACATCCGCGTCCTTCAGGCCCTCCGCCATCGAGCGGCAGACGATCACGCCCATCCTGTCGATGCCCGAGGGCAACAGCGTCGAGGGCGCCACCACCCGCACCTGTGCGCCGAGTGCGTTGAGCAGCATGATGTTGGAGCGCGCCACACGCGAATGCAGGATGTCGCCGCAGATCGCCACGATCAGCTTCGACAGCGCACCCTTGGCGCGGCGGATGGTGAGCGCGTCGAGCAGCGCCTGTGTCGGGTGTTCATGGGCGCCGTCGCCGGCATTGACCACCGAGCAGCCGACCTTCTGCGCCAGGAGGGCCGCCGCGCCCGCCGACTGATGGCGGATGATCAATATGTCGGGCCGCATGGCATTGAGTGTCATCGCGGTGTCGATGAGCGTTTCGCCCTTCTTTACCGAGGAACTCGCCACCGACATGTTCATGACATCGGCGCCAAGCCGCTTTCCGGCCAGCTCGAACGAGGATTGCGTGCGGGTCGAGGCTTCGTAGAAGAGATTGATCTGGGTGCGGCCGCGCAGCGTCGAGGTCTTTTTTTCGGACTGGCGCGAGATCGCGACCGCCCGATCCGCCCTGTCGAGCAAAAGCTCGATGTCGGCGGGCGAAAGGTCGCTGATGCCCAGAAGATGGCGGTGAGGGTAGAGTGGCAGGGACGAAGCGTCGGTCATCTCAAGGGGCTGCTATAGGGTGCGGATTTCGCGCCCGCAAGCACCCGCTTTGGATTGACGCCGTTCTCCTCAATTTTTTCGTGTAGATAGCCGATTAGATCGGCCGGTATTTTCGTCGCGCGCGCAGCAACGCTTGGCTATATCTAAGCCGACGGCCTCGGATTCGAGGCTTTCCGACAATAGGGCCTTTCTAGAAGGATCGGCTAGAAGGATTGGGCGTGACCGACGACGTAACGAACCAGCCGCCGCCGCTGACGGGCGGCAACGCCTGGCGAGGCGATCCGTTGCTGATCCAGCTTGCCGAGCGCTTTTCCGATCCGGTGCGCAAGGATCTCGACGGGCTCGGCCGTTTCGTGCTGACGCAAGAAGCGCAGGAACTGGCGCGCCTCGCCAATGTCGAGACGCCGAAACTCAGGACGCACGATCGCCAGGGACGGCGCATCGACCTGGTCGAATTCCATCCCGCCTACCACGCCTTGATGCGCCGCTCGGTGGCCAACGGCCTGCATTCCTCGGTCTGGGAAAATGGCGACGCCGAGATCGGCCGCCGCCATCAGGTGCGCGCCGCCCGTTTTTACCTGACGGCGGAACTCGAGACCGGGCATCTCTGCCCCATCACCATGACCAGCGCCTCGCTGGCGGCATTGATGGCCAGCCCAAAACTGTTTCGCGAATGGGCGCCGCGCGTGACGACGCGCAAATACGACCAGAGCCAGAAGCCGCCCGTCGAAAAGACCGGACTGACGCTCGGCATGGGCATGACCGAGAAACAGGGCGGCACCGATGTGCGTGCCAATGTGACCCGGGCGGAACGCGTCGGTAGCGGCTTCTACCGCCTGACGGGACATAAATGGTTCATGTCGGCGCCGATGTCGGACGCCTTCCTGGTGCTGGCACAGGCGCCGGAGGGACTGTCCTGCTTCCTGGTGCCGCGCGTGCTCGGCGACGGGTCTGGCAACGGCTTTCGCTTCCAGCGGCTGAAGGACAAGCTCGGCAATCGCTCGAACGCGTCTTCCGAGGTTGAATTCGTCAACGCCATCGGGGAGATGGTCGGCGAACCCGGCGCCGGCGTCAAGACGATCATGGACATGGTGACGCTGACCCGGCTCGACTGCGCGGTGGCGTCTTCGGCGATCATGCGGGCCGGGCTGGCCGAAGCGATCCATCATGCCCGCCATCGCCAGGTGTTCGGTTCGACCTTGATCGAGCAGCCGTTGATGCAGCGCGTGCTGGCCGACATGGCGCTCGATGTTGCCGCGGCGACCGCGCTGTCGTTCCGGCTGGCGCGTTCCTTCGACGAGGCGGCGAGCGATCGCGGCGAGGCGGCGTTCGCCCGCGCCATGACGCCGGTCGTCAAATACTGGGTCTGCAAGATCGCGCCACCGCTGCTTTACGAGGCGATGGAGTGCCTTGGCGGCAATGGCTATGTCGAGGAAGCTCCGCTCGCCCGTTATTACCGCGAAGCGCCTGTCAACGCGATCTGGGAAGGGTCGGGCAATGTCATGGCGCTCGACGTGCTGCGCGTGCTTGGCCGCGCGCCGGGGCTTTTCGAAGAAGTATTGACCGGCATCGATCGCGACCTCGGCGCCGGCGGGCGCGGCACGATCGGCGTTCTGAAGGCGGCCATGCAGGTCGCTTCGACCGACGAGGGCTCGGCCCGGCTGCTGACGGAACAGCTTGCGCTCTCTGCGGCGGCCGCCGAGTTGCGTCGGCTCGGGGCAGGGCGGATCGCCGATGCCTTCGTCGAGACGCGGCTCGCGGGCCAGTGGCGCAATACCTACGGCATGCTCGATTCGCGCCACGACGCGCGCATGATCATCGATACGCTCTATCCGCCGGTGAATTGACGGAGATGCCGTTCATGTTCGAGGGGCGTTGCCGGAATCCCCACTGACCCGCCGTCGCCGTTAACCTTAACAAATGGTTTCCGTTGCGGCGGCGAACCGCAAAGCCCACTGTCATTCCTGTCGAAGCAGGAATCACGATGCGACACGTACTGACCTCCTTTCTGTCCGTGCACTGGGCGATCGTTTTTGCCCTGCTCGCGGTGATCTGTATCGATGGAAATCGAGGTGTGACGGCGGCTCTCGGCGTACTCGGCGTGACCGTCGAGAGCGCCCAGTTTGTCAATCTGGAGAACATCGTCGTGGTCGCTCCGCTGGCGATCGCGTTGCTGGTCGTGGCGGTGCTGTTCTTCTGGGCCTTTGTCGATACACTGATCAACGACGCGTCCAGCCCCGGCGCCGACAGCGTCGTTCGCATCGCCTTCATTTCCGCTTCCGGGGTGATGTCGATGATCCTGATCGGCGGTGCGGCCCAAGGCATCAACGGCCTGTTCATGGTGGTCGCAGTGCAACTGGCCGCACTTCTGGTCTCCTATGTCGCAATGCTTGCCGAACGGCGTTCGGTAGCTGCGCTGGATGAGGAGGATTTCCACGCCACGGCGCACAGCATGGCGAAAGCCGCGGCGCACAATTCGCTGCTCTCCATGATATCGGGACGGACCGGCCCGAACGGGAAGGGAGGCCGCTGATGCGCTACATCTTCGCGTTGTGGGCCGCGCCGATGGCGCTGTTTTGGGGCTGGTTCTACCTGTCGCTCAACGACATGAATTTCGGCTATGTGATGCTCAGCCGGCAGCTGCACGATTTCGTGTTCCAGCTCTACGGTCAGATGCTCGGCATCGACCCCGCGACCATCCCGGGCATGGTGGCAAAAGCCTGCGTGTTCGATGGCTTGCTGCTCGTGGCGATATGGGTGTTTCGCAGGCGTCGCGAGATATTGGGCTGGGTCAGGCGTCGCTGGACGGGTCCGGTCCCGTTCGATCGGCTGCATCGAGTGACTGAAGCCGGTCTAAAACTCCCTGCAGAATAAAGGCGGCCGCCGCCGAATCGATCTTGCCGGCGCGTTTGGCGCGCGAGAAATCCATCTCTATCAGCGTCCGTTCGGCCGCGACGGTCGACAGCCGCTCATCCCAGAATACGAAGGGCAGGTCGCTTAGCCGCGCCATGTTGCGCACGAAGGCGCGCGATTTCTGTGCGCGCGGACCTTCCGATCCATCCATGTTGATCGGCAATCCGATCGCCACCGCACCGACATTCTCCTTCGTCAGCAATGCCAGAAGGACGGCGGCGTCGAGCGAGAATTTCCGCCGGATGATGACTGGACGCGGATGAGCGAAGGAGAACCCCCGATCGGAAACCGCCACGCCGATCGTCTTGTCGCCGAGATCGAGCCCCGCCAAGGTCCTGCCGTTGGCGAGCCGTGCCGGCAATTGCTCAATCGTGATGACGGTCAACGGTTTTCCCTCGTTTTTTCGACAGCACGCGTCCTTTCGGATGCCCGGCGGACACTATACCCTTTGATCTCAAGGCTATCGGCGTTCTATCCTTTGGCTCGGGAAAAATCGAGGAAATGCATTCATGAAACTGACCTGGTATGGCCACTCGGCCTTCCGCATCGAAACCGGCGACGCGAAAATCCTCATCGACCCCTATCTGATCGGCAACCCGTCCTGGACGGACGGGTGGGAAGGACCGGCCGAAGGGATCACGCATGTTCTTTTGACGCACGGGCACAGCGACCACATCAGCGGCGCGCTGGAAGTGCTCGGCAAGAGCGGCGCGCAACTGGTCGCCAATTTCGAGATCTGCATGTACCTTGTCGGCAGGGGCGTCAGCGACAAGAAGATCAATCCCGGCAACATTGGCGGCACGGTCGATTGCGGCGGTTTCACCTCCACTTTCGTTCAGGCGCTGCATTCGTCCTCCTTTGGCGAAGAGGGCGGCAAGAACGTCTATCTCGGCAATCCGGGTGGGCTGGTCCTGCATTTCCCGGAAGACCAGACGCTCTACCACATGGGTGACACCGACATCTTTTCCGACATGGCGCTGATCAATGAATTGCACGAGCCAAAGATTGGCATCGTTCCGATCGGCGATCGCTTCACCATGGGCGGTGCGGTGGCGGCCCTTGCCTGCCGCCGCTTCTTCAAGTTCGAAACGGTGGTCCCTTGCCATTTCGGCACGTTTCCAATGATCGACCCGACGCCCGAGAAGTTCGAAGCCGGGCTGGAAGGATCTGGGGTCAAGCTTGCATTGCCGAAGATTGGTGAAACGATTACCATCTAGAACAGCCAAAGCGGAACAAATCCATGGCATTAGGGCGATCTCTTTGCGTATCGATGTTTGTCGCGGCGTCGCCCGCGCTTGCTGCGGATGACTTCATCGAAGGTGTCTATCTCCAGTCGGAGGAACTCTGTACCCAAGCCAAAAAGGATACGCTGCAGACGCTGATCGATGCCGGCAACATCGTTCTTTCGAAGAACGGCCTGCAAGGCGTCGAATACAATTGCGAATTCGTTCAGGTCAGCAAGGCGACACGCTCGCCGAGCTGGGCTGTGACGGCGATCTGCCAGGAGCCGGGCTATGTCTTTCCTGACGTCCTGTCGGTGACGCAGATGAACCCGACGCAGGTCGATCTCGTGTCGGCCCGGCCGATCGACGATGAAAGCGAGGCGAGCGGCAACAGCGGCAGCTACTATCTGTGCGCGGGCATTGCCCTGCCATGAGGTTGTTGCCCGATTGTCGGGCGGCACATGTTGCGCGTCGCGCGCCGCGCCGCTATAGCCCGGACTGGTTTTCCCCGAGGCAAATACATGTCCGTTGATGTCAAGACAGTGAAGCGCGTGGCGCATCTCGCCCGCATCGCGGTGAGCGAGGAAGATGCCGAGCGTATGACCGGCGAGTTGAATGCCATACTGGGCTTCGTCGAGCAGTTGAACGAGGTCGATGTTTCCGGCGTCGAGCCAATGACGTCGGTGACGCCGATGGAAATGAAGAAGCGCGGCGATGTCGTCACCGACGGCAACAAGGCGGCCGACATCGTCGCCAACGCGCCCGCGACCGACGAGAATTTCTTCCTCGTGCCGAAGGTCGTGGAGTAAGGCACCGATGGCTATCGAGATCGCCATCGAAACGCCGCTGCAGGACGACGTGCGCAGCCTGGTCGCGGAACTAAACGCGACCTTGCTCGAACTGACGCCGCCGGAGCACTGCTACCACCTGACGGTCGAGCAGATGGCAGGCACGGACACGACGGTTTTCATCGCTCGGGACAACGGCGTCGCCATTGGTTGTGGTGCACTCAAGCGCCATGACGATGCCATTGGCGAGGTCAAGCGTATGTACACGAGGCCTTCGCATCGTGGCCGCAAGATCGGCGCTGGAATCGTCCAACGGGTCGAGGCGCTGGCGCGCGATGAAGGGTTGAAGCGGCTGGTGCTGGAGACCGGCGATCGCCATCCCGCCGCCTGGACCGTCTATGAACGCGCCGGGTTCTCGCGCTGCGGCCCGGTGCTGGACTATCCCGATTCCGAGTGGTCGGTGTTTTACGAAAAGAGCCTTTGATGAGCGACCTGACCCATCTGACGATTTCGCAGGCCCGCGCCAAGCTGCGCGCCAAGGAAATCACCGCGACCGAGATCACCGAAGCCTATCTCTTGGCGATCGATCGCGCCAATCCGGCGCTCAATGCCTATGTGGCGGTGACGGGCGACAAGGCGCGCGACATGGCCAAGACGTCGGACGCCAGGCTGCTCAAGGGCGAGGGCGGTGCGCTGGAAGGCATTCCGCTCGGGATCAAGGACCTGTTCGGTACCGAAGGCGTCCACACCCAGGCCTGCAGCCACGTGCTCGACGGTTTCAAGCCGCGCTATGAATCAACGGTCACGTCCAACCTGTGGGCCGACGGCGCGGTCATGCTGGGCAAGCTCAACATGGACGAATTCGCCATGGGCTCGTCCAACGAGACCTCCTACTACGGCCCGGTCATCAACCCGTGGCGGCGTTCGCGCCTCGATACGGTGGTGATGCCGACGACGCATCAGGGTGATGGCGGCTTCGTCTCGGCAGGTGGCACGAAAACCCAGCGTAGCCTCGACAATGCGCAGCTGGTGCCGGGTGGTTCTTCCGGTGGTTCGGCGACCGCCGTGTCGGCCTTCCTGTGTGCAGGCGCAACCGCCACCGACACCGGCGGTTCGATCCGCCAGCCAGCCGCGTTCACCGGGACCGTCGGCATCAAGCCGACCTATGGCCGCTGCTCGCGCTGGGGCATCGTCGCCTTCGCCTCGTCGCTCGATCAGGCCGGACCGATCGCCCGCGACGTGCGCGACGCCGCCATTCTCCTCAAATCCATGGCCTCGGTCGATCCCAAGGACACCACGTCCGTCGACCGGCCGGTGCCGGACTACGAGGCGGCGATCGGCAAGCCGATCAAGGGCATGAAAGTCGGCATTCCCAAGGAATACCGTGTCGACGGCATGCCGGAAGAGATCGAGGCGCTGTGGCAGAAGGGCATTGCCTGGCTCAAGGACGCGGGCGCCGAAATCGTCGACATCTCCCTGCCGCACACCAAATACGCGCTGCCGGCCTATTACATCGTGGCGCCCGCGGAAGCTTCTTCCAACCTCGCCCGCTATGACGGCGTCCGCTACGGCTTGCGCGTGCCGGGCAAGGACATCGTCGAGATGTATGAGAAGACCCGCGCCGCCGGCTTCGGCCGCGAGGTCAAGCGCCGCATCATGATCGGCACCTATGTGCTGTCGGCCGGCTACTATGACGCCTACTACCTGCAGGCTCAGAAGGTGCGCAACCTGATCAAGCGCGACTTCGAAAATGTCTTCGCCGCCGGCGTCGATGTCATCCTGACACCTGCGACGCCGTCCGCTGCCTTCGGCATCGCCGACGAGGACATGGCCGCCGATCCGGTCAAGATGTATCTCAACGACATTTTCACCGTGACCGTGAACATGGCCGGCCTGCCCGGCATCGCAGTGCCCGCCGGCCTCGACCCCAAGGGGCTGCCGCTCGGCCTGCAGCTGATCGGCAGGCCGTTCGAGGAAGAGACGCTGTTCCAGACCGCCGCCGTCATCGAGCAGGCGGCCGGCACATTCCAGCCGGAGAAGTGGTGGTAAGGATATCGCTCGCCTGACGCATGGTCCTGAAAATCGCGATCGATTTTGGACAGCCTTGCGGGCTGTAATGAGTGAGCGATGTTCTACTATCTTTCCAAGATATTCTGGTTCTTCATCCAGCCGCTCAACCTGACGATCTTCCTGCTTTTGGCAGGCCTGCTCGCCGGGATGGCCGGCCGGCGGCGACTTGCCGTCAGCGGCGGCGTGCTGGCGTTTCTGATCCTTGCGCTGTCGGCGTGGACGTCACTTGGAGCGATGATGCTCAATCCGCTGGAGGAACGCTTTCCCAGGCCGCCGCTGCCGGAGAAGGTAGACGGCATCGTCGTGCTCGGCGGCGGCTTCGAGGGCGCTATCAACCTTGTGCGCGGCGGCTATGAATTGAACAGCAGCGGCGATCGCATGGTTGAGACCGCGATCCTCGCCAGGCGTTTCCCGCAGGCAAAGGTGGTGGTCTCCGGTGGAAACGGTTCACTGTTCTTCGACGGCGAAGGTGATGCCGACACCGCGCCGCGCCTGCTCGAGGCGCTGGGTGTCCCGGCCGACCAGCTGCTCCTCGAAGACAAATCCCGCAACACTTACGAGAACGCGGTCTTCAGCCGCGAACTGGTCAAGCCCAAACCTGGCGAGACATGGCTTTTGGTGACATCAGCCTTTCACATGCCGCGCGCCAAGGCCCTGTTCGACAAGGCAGGTTTTCCAACTGTCCAATGGCCGGTCGACTATCGCACCTCGGGTCGGGAAGGCATCGGCTTGTTTCGCGACAACGCGGCCGATTCACTGCAGAACACGACCATCGCGGTTCGCGAATGGATCGGGCTTTTCGCCTATTGGCTTTCCGGCCGCATCGATCAGCCGTTTCCGACGCCCGGCGGCTGACCGATCACCGCGCGCCGCGCCGCGGAGAAGAACTGCCGCCGTACCAGGACGGCCAGCAGCAGAAGCGTCGACAGCACGAACACCAGGGGATCGACGAACCAGCCGAGATAGCCGATCGAGAAGAACACGCCGCGCAGGCCAGAGTTGAAATGCTTGCCGGCCAGCATGTTCATTTGCGTCGCGCGCCACACAGCCGTTTGCGTGAGGGGATTGCGGGAGGCCTCGCCATGCGGGATCGGCACGGCGCCGATCAGGATCGAACAGTAGTTGAACAGCCTGTAGGCCCAGCCGAATTTGAAGAAGGAAAAAGCCAGGATCAGCACCAGTCCCAGCACCTTGATCTGAAAGGCCGAGCGCGACGGCGCGCCGCCCAAGGGCAGGGTGCTCAGCACCTCAAGCACCCGGTCCGACGCGCCAAGCAGGGCGAAGCAGCCGCCGAGCGCGATCAGCGAACTGGAGGCGAAGAAGGCGGTTCCCTGCTGCAGGCCGCTCATGATGGCGGTGTCGACGATGCGGATCTCGCGCTCGGCCATGGTGCGCATCCAGGCCTCGCGTTGCGCATTCATGGCGGTGGTCAGCGACACGCGGCTGACCAGGTGGCCGTCCGAGGCGAGCGTGTGCAGCACCCATGCGAGGAGGAAAAAGCCCAGCGCCGCGAGATCGGCCGTCGAAAGATAGGAATCGCCCATGGCGCCGAATCTACCATATTCGGCCCGGTTGCTTCGATGACCTTGCACGGCGCGTTGCACTCGATGTCGCTGCCGGAGCAAACAAGGTCGGCAGGTGCTGCGCCGCGATTGTCAAAAGAGCGGAAACATCCCGGGAATTCCTATATGTAGTCCTCGACGTGACCCAGGAGACAGCGTGTTCCTTTCGGTTTTCGACCTGTTCAAGATCGGCATCGGCCCCTCGAGCTCGCACACGATGGGACCGATGACGGCTGCGCGCCGCTTCCTCGACGAGGTCGCGAGCGACGACTGGCCGCGTCCCGCCGGCGCCAAGGTCGACCGCATCGGCGCCAGCCTGCATGGCTCGCTCGCCTATACCGGCATCGGCCATGGCAGCGACCGTGCCGTCATTCTCGGCCTTGCCGGCCAGACGCCACAAACGGTCGACCCCGACCGAGCCGACGACATTGTCAGCCGCATCACCGCCGACAAGCTGGTTTCACCGCCCGGCCACCCCTCCTACCATTTCGATCCGGCCACCGATCTGGTGCTGGACCGCAAGACGCCGCTCACCGGTCATGCCAACGGCATGGCATTCTACGCTTACGACGCCGGCGGCCGGTTGCTGCTCAAACGCATCTACTATTCGATCGGCGGCGGCTTCGTGGTTTCGGAAGAAGAGCTGCAACGGATGAAGTCGAAGGGCTCGGTCACAACCGAGGGCAAGAAAGTGCCGTATCCCTTCAAGAATGCGGTCGAGATGCTGAAGATGGCGGCCAGGAGCGGCCTTTCCATTGCCGAAATGAAGCGCGTCAACGAGGAGACGCAGATGTCGCGCGAGGCGCTCGACACCGGCCTCGACGCCATCTGGGACGCCATGAAGGGCTGCATCGACCGCGGCCTGTCGCAGGACGGCATCATGCCGGGCGGGCTCAAGGTGCGCCGCCGCGCCAGGCAACTCCATGACAAGCTGCAGGAGCAGTGGCAGCAGAACCGGCCGAACCCGCTGCTCGCCAATGACTGGCTGTCGATCTATGCGATGGCGGTCAACGAGGAGAATGCGGCGGGCGGGCGTGTCGTCACCGCGCCGACCAATGGTGCCGCGGGCACACTGCCGGCGGTGCTGCGCTACTGGCTGCATTTCCATCCCGAGGCCGACCAGCCGAGCATTCGCGACTTCCTGCTGACGGCAGCGGCGGTCGGCGGCATCATCAAGTCCAATGCGTCGATATCGGGCGCCGAGGTCGGCTGCCAGGGCGAGGTCGGTTCCGCCTCGGCGATGGCTGCGGCCGGCCTGTGCGCGGTCATGGGCGGCACGCCCGAGCAGGTTGAGAATGCTGCCGAAATCGCGCTCGAACATCATCTCGGCATGACTTGCGACCCGGTCGGCGGGTTGGTCCAGGTGCCCTGCATCGAGCGCAACGCATTGGGTGCCGTCAAGGCGGTGACGGCCGCGTCACTGGCCATCAAAGGCGACGGCGTGCATTTCGTGCCGCTCGATGCAGCGATCGAGACGATGCGCCAGACCGGCCTCGACATGAACGAGAAGTACAAGGAAACCAGCCTTGGCGGCCTGGCGGTCAATGTCGTCGAGTGTTGAGGGCTGGCCCAAGCCGGCACTGTGGAGAAGTCCGTCAGGCCGTTGACGTCTCGGCGCTCCGGACTAACCTTGGGCGATGCCTCTCAATCTCCTAAAGCTTTGCGTCGGTTGCGACAGTGTCGAGGATCTCGAAGAGTGGATCGCCTTCCGCCTTGACGAGCGCCGCCGTGCCGGCGAACCAGCCGAACACTGGCACACCACCCGCATGATGCCGACACGTGGCGACGAGGTCACCGATGGCGGTTCGCTCTACTGGGTGATCAAGGGCAGCGTGCAGTGCCGCCAGTTGATCACGGAAATCCGGCCGTTTACCGATGACGACGGCATCGGCCGCTGCCATTTGATGCTCGACCCCGAGGTGGTGCGCACCGACTGGCAGCCGCGCCGCGCCTTCCAGGGCTGGCGTTACCTGAAGCCGGCGGACGCCCCGGCCGACCTCGGCAAGGGCAAGGCGGGATTGGTCGAGATGCCGCCGAAACTCAGGCGCGAGCTGGCCGATCTCGGTCTGCTCTAAGGCTTGAGTGAAGGATTGCCTGCTGCCGCGCCCGCGTTTTCTGGCCCTCAATCTTGCCCCGCGCTGGACTTGCAAGCGACGCGACGACGCCACATCTTGAAATCCATGCGCGATGAAGAACTGTCGACACAGGCCGCTGCGCTTTGGAGGATCAGTTCGCATGATGGTCCTCCTTCCGGCCCGGGTTAAAGGCCATGATTCTGGCGCAGGAAAAGTGTTGAAGGACATCACGCGGCTGTCCGAGCGGACAGGACCCCTGCGGGGCGGTGCGAAATGTTAGGCGCAATTATCATTGTGGTCGCGTTGTTGCTGGTGCTGCTAGGGGTAGCCACCGCATTTCTCCGCGCGGATCCGGCGCAACTCGCAAGCGGAATGAGAAAATTGGGACCGATCCTGCTGGCGCTGGTGGGTGGCGCCGTGCTCCTGGTCGGGCGCCAAGGCATCGGCGGCATCATCCTGTTCGTGGCAATCGCCTGGTACGGCGCCACGCATACGGGCGGGCCAAAGGCCAGACCGGGTGCTGGAAAACGCTCAATGGTGCGGACGGCGGCACTCGAGATGGAACTCGATCACAATACTGGCGGCCTGGAAGGACTGGTTCTGGCCGGCCGCCACGATGGCAAGATGCTTGGCTCGATGACCCTTGCGCAATTGCAGCATCTCTACCGTGAACTCTCCGGCGATCCGGAGAGCCGGCAGTTGCTAGAGACGTATCTTGACGGCAGATTTCCCGTCTGGCGCAAATACGCTGAGACGAACGGTGGCGAAGGGCTGGGTGTTGCGCCAGGTCCGGGCGCCATGACTAAGGAGGAGGCCTACAAGGTCCTTGGTCTTGAAGCGGGGGCCGCCGCGGCGGATGTCCGCAAGGCGCACCGCCGCCTGATGCAGCGCCTGCACCCCGATGTCGGCGGCACGTCTTTCCTGGCGGCGCGGATTAACGAAGCCAAGGACGTCTTGCTCTCCAATCACAACTAGTCTCCTTCGACGCAAAAATTTTCCGGGAGATATCTTCCACGCAGTCCTATTGCTGGACGGCGTAGCACTCGATTTTCTTCTTCTTCAAAGCGGTGCAGGCCTTCCAGGCGGCATCCTTGGACCCAAAGCCGCCGAAGCGAGCGCGGTAGTAGGTGGCGCCGTCCTTGTCGAAAGCGACGGTGAAGCCGGAAGCGTCGGCCAGCACCTTGGGAGCCTGCTTGATGGTCTTGTCGAGGAAAGCCTGGGCTTCGGACTGTTTCGGCGAGGAGGCAACCTGGATGGCCCAGCCTGACGGAACCGACGCGGTGCTGACCGGATCAACGGCCGGGGTGGGCTCGGCATAGGCGGCCACGACCTGGGCGGTGGCGACCTTGGGAGCGGAGACGATGACCGTCTTTACCTTCTTTGCCGGGACAACCAGCTTGGGTGCCTCCGCCTCGGCTGTATCCTCGTCCTCGCTGTCGCCCTGGGCAATGGTCGCGTCGTCGGCGACGGCCGTATCGGCTTCCGCCACGGCCACCGGCTTTTCGTCCGGGGTCGGCGCGTCATGCTTGGGCAGGAGAACCTTTGCAAGTGCGCTGATGGGGTTGCTGTCCGCCTTGGCAACGAGGTCGCCGCCACCGCGGGTCGAGGCCCTCGGCAGATAGGTGTTGATCAGGCCTGCCATCTGGTTGTCTCGGCTGCCGCCCGATGTGCCGCCCATGACAACGGCGACCAGGCGGCGGTTGCCGTCATTAACGGACGAGACGAGATTGAAGCCGGAGGCGCGGGTATAGCCGGTCTTGATGCCGTCGACGCCCTTGATGCGTCCGAGCAGACGGTTATGGCCATTGATGCGCTGGCGACCGTAGAGAAAGGATCGCTGCGCGAAATAGCCGTAGTACTGGGGAAAATGTTCCCTGAGCGCAATGCCGAGCGTGGCCATGTCGCGCGCGGTGGTGAACTGTCCCGGATCCGGCAGGCCGTTGGCGTTGCGGAAGACCGTGCCGTTCATGCCGAGCTGCCGCGCCTTGGCCGTCATCATGCGGGCGAAGTTGGTTTCGTTGCCGCCGAGCATTTCGCCGAGCGCGGTCGCCGAGTCGTTGGCCGACTTCGTCACGATCGACAGGATCGCGGTCTCGACCGCCACCGATCCACCAGGCTTCACGCCGAGCTTGGTCGGCGCCTCGGCTGACGCATGTGCCGAAAACACGACTGGCGAGTTTCTGCTGATCTTGCCCTTCGCCATCGCTTCGAAGGTCAGATAGAGCGTCATCATCTTGGTCAGCGAAGCGGGATAGCGCCGGCCATCGGCATTAGCCGAGTACAGCACCTTGCCGGTTTTGGCATCGACGACGATGGCCGCGGATTTCGCCGCGAGCGACGAGGCGACGTCCGCGACGACGAAGGTCATCGCCATGGCGAGGATCATGATCGTTTTAAGAGGGAACGCGGATTTGGAAACGAAGCCCGACAACGCCTGACGCACTGGTAGTTCCTTTGAATTTCTCGTTGCGCTGGAGGCGGCAAAGGGATCCTGCCTCACTTCTGGCCAAGCTAGCGGAGC
Organism: Mesorhizobium australicum WSM2073; assembly: GCF_000230995.2. Taxonomy (NCBI): domain Bacteria; kingdom Pseudomonadati; phylum Pseudomonadota; class Alphaproteobacteria; order Hyphomicrobiales; family Phyllobacteriaceae; genus Mesorhizobium; species Mesorhizobium australicum. The sequence continues at coordinate 4,076,714 of NC_019973.1, forward strand.
AGCGTTACCAATCCGTTTATGGTAACCGCCGCGTTCACCATTTTCTGGGGGTTTGAGCCTTCCTTTATTCGAATTTTAGCCATTGCCGCTGCCCGCGGGGTCGCGAGCCCCCGACTTCTTGACTTTTGTGCGCTGCACAATATATATTATGCATTGCACAACGGCGCTCGGGGCAGGGCGCGTCAACCGTCCAGGGAGAGTACGAAATGACCCAGACCTATGAGGACTTCAGCAAATATGGCAAGGAGTTCGCCGACACCGGATTGAAGAGCTTCGCCTCCTTGTCCAAGGGCGCGCAGGCGATCGCCACCGAGGCCGGCGAATACACCAAGAAGAGCTTCGAAGCCGGCAGCGTCGCGTGCGAGAAGCTGTTCTCGGCCAAGTCGCTGGACAAGGCGATCGAGATTCAATCCGACTATGCCAAGCAGTCCTACGAGGCGTTCGTCGCCGAGGCTACCAAGATAGGCGACCTCTATGCCGAACTCGCCAAGGAGGCCTACAAGCCGTTCGAATCGATCGTTGCCAAGGCAAAGTAATTTTTCGCCCGTGAATTGAAAATCCGGCCCTTTGGGCGCGGGACAAAACCCGACCGCGGAAACGCGGCCGGGTTTTTTCATGCCCAAATTCCGATCCGCGACAGCGTAGGGCTTCACGATTGCGAAAAACCGCCAGGTTGGTCACCTAGCCATATTGTCAGCTAACCAGAAGGGCTTAAAATCGTCCATCGAACACCTACATGTTGAACTCGCATGAGGATTCGAAAGAGGCAGGATTACGTGACGATCGGTTTGACTGCCACGAGACAAGTGGCGCGGATGCAAAACGGCGGCGGCGACGGCAATGAGGCCGGCCGCGGGACGGCCGTCATCACGCGCACCAAAACCAAAACCAAGAAGCCCAGCCTTTACCGGGTCCTCATCCTCAACGACGACTACACTCCGATGGAGTTCGTGGTTCACGTGCTGGAGCGTTTTTTCCAGAAGGACCGCGAAGCCGCCACACGCATCATGCTTCATGTTCACAATCATGGAGTGGGCGAGTGCGGGGTCTATACATTCGAGGTGGCCGAGACCAAAGTGTCTCAGGTCATGGATTTCGCCCGACAGAATCAGCATCCGCTGCAATGCGTGATGGAGAAGAAGTGAGGTAACATGCCGGCTTTCTCCCAAGGCCTGGAAAAGGCGCTTCACCAGGCGCTGACGCTCGCCAATGAGCGGCACCATGAATATGCAACCCTTGAACATCTGCTGCTCGCGCTCATCGACGACACCGAGGCGGCCGCCGTCATGCGCGCCTGCAACGTCGATCTCGACGAGCTGAAGCATACCGTTCTCACCTATATCGATACCGAGCTCGACAATCTGGTTACCGGCTACGACGAGGACTCCAAGCCGACCGCCGGCTTCCAGCGCGTCATCCAGCGCGCGGTGATCCATGTGCAGTCATCGGGTCGCGAGGAAGTGTCGGGGGCCAACGTGCTGGTGGCGATCTTCGCCGAGCGCGAAAGCCATGCCGCTTATTTCCTGCAGGAACAGCAGATGACCCGCTACGACGCGGTCAACTACATCTCGCATGGCATCGCCAAGCGTCCGGGCGCGTCGGAGAGCCGCAGCCCGCGCGGTGCCGATGACGAGCAGGGCGGCCCGAACGGCGCCGAGCCACAGGAGGAGGGCGGCAAGAAGAAGCAGCAGCAGGACGCGCTGACCGCTTATTGCGTCAACCTCAACAACAAGGCCAAGGCCGGCAAGATCGATCCGCTGATCGGCCGCGAAGGCGAGATCAACCGCACCATCCAGGTGCTGTGCCGCCGTTCCAAGAACAACCCGCTCTATGTCGGTGACCCCGGCGTCGGCAAGACGGCGATCGCCGAAGGGCTGGCCAAGCGCATTGTCGAGGGCGACGTGCCGGAAGTGCTGCACAATGCCACCATCTTCGCGCTCGACATGGGCACGCTGTTGGCCGGCACGCGCTATCGTGGCGATTTCGAGGAACGGCTGAAGCAGGTCGTCAAGGAACTCGAGGATTATCCGGGTGCCGTGCTGTTCATCGACGAGATCCATACGGTGATCGGCGCCGGCGCCACTTCGGGCGGCGCCATGGATGCGTCGAACCTGTTGAAGCCGGCGCTGTCTTCCGGTGCGATCCGCTGCATCGGTTCGACCACCTACAAGGAGTTCCGCCAATTCTTCGAGAAGGACCGTGCCTTGGTGCGGCGCTTCCAGAAGATCGACGTCAATGAGCCGACCGTCGAGGACGCCATCGAGATCATGAAGGGCCTGAAGCCCTATTATGAGGAATTTCACAAGGTGAAGTTCACCAACGAGGCGATCAAGGCCTCGGTGGAACTGTCGGCGCGCTACATCAACGACCGCAAGCTGCCGGACAAGGCGATCGACGTGATCGACGAGACCGGCGCCTCGCAGATGCTGGTGCCGGAAGCCAAGCGCAAGAAGACGATCGGCATCAAGGAGATCGAAGCGACGATCGCCACCATGGCGCGTATTCCGCCGAAGACGGTTTCGGCCGATGACGAGAAGGTGCTGCAGGGCCTGGACATTGAGCTCAAGCGCGTCGTCTACGGCCAGGACACCGCCATTACGGCGCTGACCTCGGCGATCAAGCTGGCACGGGCCGGCCTGCGCGAACCGGAAAAGCCGATCGGCTCGTACCTGTTCTCGGGCCCGACCGGCGTCGGCAAGACGGAGGTCGCCAAGCAGTTGGCCGCCTCGCTCGGCGTCGAACTGATCCGCTTCGACATGTCGGAATATATGGAACGCCACACCGTCTCGCGGCTGATCGGCGCGCCTCCCGGCTATGTCGGTTTCGACCAGGGCGGCCTTTTGACCGACGGTGTCGACCAGCATCCGCACTGCGTGCTGCTGCTGGACGAGGTCGAGAAGGCGCATCCGGACCTGTTCAACATCCTGTTGCAGGTGATGGACCACGGCAAGCTGACCGACCATAATGGCAAGCAGATCGACTTCCGCAATGTCATCCTGATCATGACCACCAACGCGGGCGCATCCGATGCGCAGCGCGCGGCGATCGGTTTCGGTTCGACCAAGCGCGAAGGCGACGATGTCGAGGCGATCAACCGGCTGTTCACGCCGGAATTCCGCAACCGTCTCGATGCAATCATCCCGTTCGGCTCGCTTCCGGTGCCGGTGATCCATCAGGTGGTGCAGAAGTTCGTCATGCAGCTGGAAGCTCAGCTCTCCGAGCGCGGCGTCACCTTCGACCTGTCGCCGGACGCGATCGCCTGGCTTGCCGACAAGGGTTATGACGAACGCATGGGCGCGCGTCCACTTGGCCGCGTCATCCAGGAGCACATCAAGAAGCCGTTGGCCGACGAGGTGCTGTTCGGCAAGCTGAAGAAGGGCGGCACGGTGCGCGTCACCGTCGAGAAGAAGGAAACCGGCGAGACCGGCCTGAAGCTCGAATCGCTCGCCGACGAGGCGCCGGTGAAGCCGAAGAAGGAAGAGCCCGAAGACGCGCCGAAGCCGCCCAAGGCGGTGGCCAAGAAGTCCGCGGCAAAGAAGGCCGTGGCGCAGAAGCCGGAGCCGAAGGGCAAGGATGGCGGCAAGCGCAGCCTTGTGCCGCAACTGCCCAGAAAAGGCTGAACAGTCACCCCCTCGAAAAGCCCCGGCAACGGGGCTTTTTTCGTTGGAGAAGAGGCGATCCATGGTCGGGCAAATCATCATCCTGAACGGCGCGCCGCGATCGGGAAAATCAAGCACCGTCCAGGCCATTCAGGAGCATTTCGATGGCGTCTGGATGAATCTCGGCGTGGATGTTTTCGAGCAGGCCACGCCGCCACGATGCCGGCCTGGAATAGGACTGCGGCCGGGCGGCGAGCGTCCGGACCTCGATGGCCTTGTGCCGGAATTATACGCCGCTCTCTACGAGTCGATCGCCGCCCACAGCCGGCTGGGACTGAACGTCGTGGCGGATGTTGGTCACCACGACGCCTATTCGAAGCCCTTTGATTGCCTTGCCGACTGTGCTCGTCGTCTCGTCGGCCTTCCGGTACTATTTGTGGGTGTTCGCTGCCCGATCGGAATCATCATGCAGAGGCGTGCCGCCACTGCGACGGCGAGGGGGTATGTGACCGGCTCGCCTGACGATCCCGTGCCGTTGCCGGTGCGCCTGTGGCAAGAGGAGGTGCACCGGCCAGGCGTATGCGATCTGGAAGTCGACACGTCGCTGCTGACGCCTGCACAATGCGCGGATGCGATCCGCAAACGGCTGCGGCAACATGCAGAGCATCCGACGGCGTTTGAGAAGCTTTCGGCTGTCTCCACGACCAAACCATTCTGATCACGCGTCCTGGCGGGCGATGGGAATGGATTTCAGCCGGCTGACGGTTGTGTTTTCATTCTGAATTAACGACCTTCGTGCAGATTTGACGAATGGTTCTCCTCCCTGCAGAACGCACGATATTGGCGGCTACCCTGGCGCTGGTGGCGGTTTGCCTTTTTCTTGTTTGGGAGAAAGGAACCGTCGTCTCGCTCGACGGATATATTCCTTCTGTTTATTTTGCCGTTCTCTTGATAATCATCGGCCAGGTCTACCGTCGGGTCCGCAAGGCGGAGCGCATTGCCCTCACCACACACATTCTGGCGCTGTTCATCGCCTATTCCGTGCCTGCCGCCCTTTTCAACATACTGTTGCTGCCGCGGCCATCGGAGCCGATCGACGCCATGCTTGTCCGGATGGATTCGTGGCTGGGATATTCCTGGCCGGGCTTTTGCGCCTGGATTGCGCAATATCCCCGCCTCTCGGATTTGCTTCGGCAAATCTACAACCTGACGCTGGCCCAGTTGCTGTTCACGTTTCTCTTCCTCGGCATGGCGAACGACCGGCGCCGCCTGCATGCGGCCGCATTGGGGACAGTAATAGCATCACTGGCGACCATATTCTGCTGGGCGCTGTTCCCGTCCGCCGGCGCCGCCGGCTACTGGACGCTGGCGCCGGAGGTGGACCGTATTGTCCGGCCGGTCGTAAGCTCGGCTTATGGCACGGAATTGAATCGCCTGTTCGCCGAGGGCGTACCGGATGTTTCCAGCCTGAAAGTAACCGGTCTCATTGGGTTTCCTTCGTTTCATACCGTCATGGCGCTGATTTCGCTGATCGCGATCTGGCCCTACAGGCCGATGCGTTTTGCATTGATCCTGATCAGTGCCGCCTTGTTGCCTGCGATCCTCATCCAAGGCGGGCACAATCTGATGGATGTGTTCGGTGGAACGACGATCACGCTGATATCCTGGCGGCTCGGGTTAATGGTTTTCGATACGCAACTGCGCAATCTCCGCGGAAGTCCGCAGGTGCTGGCAACCGCTGAAAGCCAGGCGTCAGGATAACGCCAACGCCGCTTTTATCCGGCGGGCGTTCTCAGCCAGCACCTCAGGCTTCTCTATTTCGCCCGAATGCGGCTTCAGCGGGATGCCATCGAAACGCGGAATGACGTGGACGTGGAGGTGATAGACAGTCTGCCCCGAAGCAGGCTCGTTGAATTGAATGATGGTGACACCGTCGGCGTCGAAGGCTTTTTTGACCGCTCGGGCCACTTTCTGAACAACCGTGAAAAGCGGGCCGAAGGTCAACGGATCGGCGTCGAGCAAGTTGCGCGACGGCGCTTTCGGCACCACCAGCGTATGGCCGGGTCCTTGCGGCATCACATCCATGAAAGCCACGACGGCTTCGTCCTCGTAAACGCGATGCGAGGGGATCTCTCCGCGCAGGATCTTTGCGAAGATGTTGTCGGTATCATAGGCGGCCTCAATCATGGCAAACGCTCCGAAGTGTGCCTTGCCGTCCGGTGTAGCGAAGCGACCTGCGAGCAGCAAGGCGAAGCTGCGGTGCGATCAATCGAGGTCGCCAATATCCTTGCGGAACGGGGTATGTTCTTCCAGATATTCACCCATCCGCTCTACCTCGCGCCGTTCGCGCCGGAGATAGTCGGCCACAGCGTTGCGCAGGCCAGGATGGGAAATGTAGTGGGCGGAATGCATGGTCACCGGCCGGTAGCCGCGCGCCAGCTTGTGTTCGCCTTGCGCGCCTGCCTCGACCACCTTCAGCTTGCGTTGGATGGCGAAGTCGATGGCCTGGTGATAGCAAACCTCGAAATGCAGGTAGGGGTGATCCTCGATGCAGCCCCAGTTGCGGCCGTAGAGCGCGTCGGAGCCGATGAAGTTGATGGCGCCGGCAATATAGCGCCCGTCGCGCCTGGCCATCACCAGCAGGATGTCGTCCGCCATGCGTTCGCCGATCAACGAGAAGAACTGGCGGTTCAGGTAGGGGCGGCCCCATTTGCGGCTGCCGGTGTCCATATAGAAGGCGAAGAAGTCGTCCCAGGCCTTTTCGGTCAGGTCCTTTCCGGTCAGCCAGTCGATCGAGATGCCATCGGCCAGCGCCTCGCGCCGTTCCTTCTTCATCGCCTTGCGTTTGCGTGAGGCAAGCGTGGCGAGAAAGTCGTCATAGGTTGAAAAGCCTTCGTTGAAGAAATGGAATTGCTGGTCGGTGCGATGCAGGAAGCCCGCGGCTTCCAGCGTCGCGACGTCGCTCTCCTGCACGAAGGTGACATGCGCAGAGGAGACGCCGAGCTTGTCGGCCACCATTTTGAGACCGGCCGCAAGCCCAGCCTTCACCGCATCCTGATCCTCGCCTTTGCCGACCAGCAGGCGAGGGCCGGTGACGGGGGTGAACGGCACGGCACTTTGCAGTTTTGGATAGTAACGGCCGCCGGCGCGCTCGAAGGCATCCGACCAGCCGTGATCGAACACGTATTCGCCCTGGCTGTGCGACTTGAGATAACAGGGAACGGCGCCGAGGAGCCTGCCTTGCGCGGTCTCCAGCCGCAGGTGATGACCTTGCCAGCCGGTGCGCCGCACCGCACAGCCGGAATCCTCCAGAGCGCTCAAAAAAGCGAATGAAACGAGCGGGTTGTACCCGGCCTCCGTGTCGCCACGCGTGGTTCCGGAAAAGCCGTTCCATTCGTCGCAGGTAAAGGCACCGATGCCGGCGGCGATGCGGATCGAATAGTCCGCATTCGCCATTTGCCCGTCGCCGTCATCACCCTGATCCATGAGGCTTATTTAAGCTCCATTCGGGCCGCTACAAGTCACGTTTCGGGCACCCTGCTCAGGCGACTTCGACCAGGTCCGGTTCGAACCCTTCGAACGTCATCTGGTCGGCGTATCTAAAGGTCAGGTCGATCGCGGGCTGATCATGCACCGTCCAGGTGATGACAGGCATTTTGAGCTTTTCGCGCACGAAGCTGACAAACGGGTTCGGCAGATCGCCGGCGGCATAGGAGGTAAAGGCGAGTTCGTGCGCCAGCATGGCGAAATGTGCTTCGATCAGCTTGGCGTCCTTGCCATAGGCGGTCAATCCAGCCGGGATGCCGGGCGCGTGTTTGGGGAAATCGCGGATCAGCCAGTGATCGAATGACATGATCGCCGCCTTGCCCTTGTAGCGCTTGAGCATCTTGCCGACGCGCGCCACCAGGCCTTCGTCGCGACCGGGAGTTCCTTTCAGTTCGACGACCATGGGCACGCGACCATCGACGAGGTCGAGCGCTTCCTGCAACGTCGGCACGTGATCCGCCGTGCCGCCAACCTTGAGCGCGGTAAGTTCGGCCGCGCTGCGTTGCCAGACGAAACCGTCCTGCCCGGTCAGCCGTTGCAAATCGTCGTCATGGATCACGACGGGGATGCCGTCCGACGACAGATGCACGTCGCATTCGATCGCGTAGCCGCGTTCGGCCGCGGCAGCGAAGGCGGAAAGCGTGTTTTCCCAGCGCGTCTTGTTCATGTCGTGAAAGCCGCGATGGGCAACCGGCCGGGCCGTCAGCCAGGAGAGGTCGGTCATGTCAGCACCTACACTCATTCGACTTCGAAGATCGCTTCGATTTCCACTGCGGCATTAAGCGGCAAGGAGGCGGTGCCGACGGCCGAGCGCGCGTGCTTGCCGCTTTCGCCGAGCGCGGCAACCAGGAAATCGGAGGCGCCGTTGGCGACCAGATGCTGCTCGACGAAGTCGGGGGCAGAGGCCACGAAGACGGTGATCTTCACCAGGCGACGGATCTTCTCGAGGTCGCCAAGTGCCGCCTTGGCTTGCGCCAGGATGTTGATGGCGCAGTATTTCGCCGCGTCCTTGCCGCTTGCCGTGTCGACGTCGCGGCCGAGCAGGCCGCTTGCCTGCAGCTTGCCGTCCTTGAGCGGCAACTGACCAGCGGTGAACAGCAGGTTGCCGGTCCTGCAATAGGGCACGTAGTTGGCGGCGGGTGCGGCGGCGACGGGAAGCGTCACGCCGAGATCACTTAGCCGCTTTTCGATTGTTTCACTCATTGCTTTTCCCTATTGCTGGAAGGCGCTGCGCTGGCCGGGCCGAAATTGCTATTTTTGCCTCGCTTCCGCCACGACTTTTTTTAAGCTGGACCATCTTTCCCTGCGGCCTGCCATCAGCCGCGACGATCGGAGTACCTCATGCGCGCGACGCGCCTTGCATTCCACGCCGTTCTGTTGTCGGCGCTTTTGCCAACAGGCGCCGCTGTCGCCGCACCGGCGCTGCAGGCGCATCGCGCCGTCTATGATCTCACGCTCAAGAAGGCGGATGATCGGTCCGGCATCACCGGCATCACCGGCCGCATGGTCTACGAGTTCAATGGCTCGGCCTGCGAAGGCTATACGGTGAAATTCCGTTTCGTCACCCAGATCGCCACCAACGACAACACGAAGCTGACCGACCAGCAGACGACGACTTTCGAGGATGCCGAAGGCAAGACCTTTTCGTTCGTGACGAAATCCTTTGTCGACCAGAACCTCGACAAGGAGGTCAAGGGTATGGCCACGAAAGACGCGAAGGGCCTCAAGGTCGACATCGACAAGCCGGAGAAGAACAGTCTCGAACTCGCCGCCACCCAGTTTCCGACCCAGCATCTGGTCGAGCTGATCGGCAAGGCCGAAAAAGGCGAAAACTTCTATCAGACCAACCTGTTCGACGGCTCGGAAGACGCCAACAAGGTGATGACGACCACCGTTGTCGTCGGCAAGAAGAGCGAGGCCGACAAGGCCGATCCGGAAGCGCCGGCATTGGCGAAGCTTGCCACCGACAAATACTGGCCGGTCGACATCGCCTATTTCGACGACAGCGCCCAGAACGGCGAGGAAGTGCCGGAATATCGGATCAGCTTCAAGCTGCACGAGAACGGCATCACCCGTGATCTCGTCATGGACTATGGCGACTTCTCGATGACCGGCAAGCTGGTCAACCTGTCGCTGTTCGACCAGACAAAGCCTTGCCCAGTATCGAAATAGCAGGGTCGGGCAATTGAGCTGGCCGTGGCGGGCTTGATGGCAGTCTATGTCGATGCGGCGATCTGGAAATGGGCCGGCCATCTCTGGTGCCATCTCCTGGCCGACAACACCGACGAGTTGCATCGCTTTGCGGCGGAACTCGGCATCAAGCGCTCATCTTACCAAGGCCCGCCCAAGACATCCGCTCCGCATTATGACATAACCGGCTTCGAGCGCGACCGTGCGGTGCGGCTCGGCGCCATCGAGTGCAGCCGCGAGCAGATCGTCGCCATCTTCCGGCGCGTGCGGGTGCCCAACGGAAAATCCAAGCGATGACACCAACGGCATTCCTGGCATATTGCGCCGCCGTGACGCTCGCCGCCGCCACGCCGGGGCCGGCGATGTTCGCGGTCATCACCAACGGTGTGTCGCGTGGGTTCCTGCGGGCCTTCATGGCCGGCCTTGGGGTCGCCGCCGGCGATGCCGTGCTCGTCACTCTGGCGCTGCTGGGGCTGGTGGCTCTGGCTCAGACCTTCGAATGGATCTTCCTCCTGTTGAAATATGCCGGCGCCGCCTATCTGATCTTTCTCGGCGTCAGGATGTGGCGGGCCTCGGTCGCGCAATCGAATGAGCCGCGGACGGGGCAGGCGAAATTGTCCCGATCCTTTCTGCTCGGCGCGTCCATAGCGCTCGGAAACCCGAAGGCGATCCTGTTCCATGCCTCGATCATGCCGCTGATTCTCGACCTCGACACGATGACCTTTTTCGATGGCCTGCTGGTGGTGGCGACCGTCATCAGCGTCAATATCGTGACGATGGGGGTCTATGCCGCGCTCGCGGGCCGGGCTTCGGGCTGGTTCAGGACACCCAGGCGCATGCGGCTGATGAACAGGTTCGCCGGCAGCGCCATGATCGGCACCGGAGCGCTGATTGCCGCACGCTAGGCGTTAAAGCGCCGCCCCGCTTGCGTTTGTCGGACTTCCCCTCTATATGCGCGCTCATTCCACACACGGACTTTGGTGTCTGCCCGGGAGAAATCCGGCTGAGACCTCCGGTGGCGTTCGAGGACCTCGGTCCAAAAATGCCTGTGTCCGTGGAGGCTAACCGGAAAGGAACTTAGAATGGCACTGCCTGATTTCAGCATGCGCCAGCTTTTGGAAGCTGGCATTCACTTCGGCCACCAGACCCACCGCTGGAACCCGAAGATGGCGTCCTACATCTACGGCGCCCGCAACAACATCCACATCATCGACCTCTCGCAGACGGTGCCTTTGCTGCACCAGGCGCTGAAGCAGGTTTCCGACACCGTCGCCAAGGGCGGCCGCGTGCTGTTCGTCGGCACCAAGCGCCAGGCGTCGGACATCGTTGCCGATGCGGCACAGCGTTCGGCCCAGTACTACGTCAACTCGCGTTGGCTCGGCGGCATGCTGACCAACTGGAAGACGATCTCGAACTCGATCCAGCGCCTGCGCAAGCTCGACGAGATGCTGGCCGGCGAAGCGCAAGGGTTGACCAAGAAGGAACGCCTGAACCTCGATCGCGAGCGCGAGAAGCTCGACAAGGCGCTCGGCGGTATCAAGGACATGGGCTCGACGCCCGACCTGATGTTCGTGATCGACACCAACAAGGAGGCGATCGCCATCCTCGAGGCCAAGCGCCTGGGCATCCCGGTCGTCGCCATCATCGATTCGAACTGCGATCCGGACAAGATCGATTTCCCGATCCCCGGCAATGACGACGCGGCCCGCGCCATCCAGCTTTATTGCGATCTGATCGCCAAGGCCGCCATCGACGGCATCGCCCGTCAGCAGGGCGCGCTCGGCATGGATATCGGCGCTTCGGTCGAAGCTCCGGTCGAACCGGCGCTCGATCCGGCTCCGGCGTCGGAAGCCCCCGAGGCTTGATAATCGAAGGCCGGTTGCGGCCTTCATCTTTCTCATATTTTGGTACGCTAAACAGACGCACCATCGAATACCGATGGTGCGTCGGTGCATTTAAACAAAGAGGCGACAATGAGCATTTCGGCTGCACAGGTCAAAGAACTCCGCGACTTGACCGGCGCGGGCATGATGGACTGCAAGGCGGCGTTGAACGAGACCAACGGCAACTTGGAAGAGGCCGTTGACTGGCTGCGCAAGAAGGGTATCTCCAAGGCCGACAAGAAGGCTGGCCGTACGGCAGCCGAAGGCCTGATCGGCGTCGACAACGGTGTGCGTGAAGCTGCCGTGGTCGAGGTGAATTCCGAGACCGACTTCGTCGCCCGCAATGCCGCCTTCCAGGAAATCGTCGCCAACGTCGCCAAGGTGGCGCTTGCCTATGGCACGACCGAAGCGGTCGCCGCCGCCAAATATCCGGGCTCCGACAAGTCGGTCACCGACACCATCAAGGACGCGGTCGGCACTATCGGCGAGAATATGGGCTTCCGCCGCTCGGCCAAGCTCACCGTTCCGCATGGTGCGGTTGCGACCTATGTGCACAACGCTGTTGCCGATGGTCTCGGCAAGCTCGGTGTGCTGGTCGCGATCGAGACCACGGGCAACGAGCATGCCGCCAATGCCTTTGGCCGCCAGGTCGCGATGCATGTCGCCGCCACCAACCCGATGGCGCTGACCGCCGAGCAGATCGATCCGGCCGCGGTCGAGCGTGAGAAGGCAATCTTCTCCGACCAGGCGCGCCAGTCCGGCAAGCCGGAAGCCATCATCGAGAAGATGGTCGAGGGTCGCCTGCGCAAATTCTATGAGGAAGTCGTGCTCCTGAAGCAGGCCTTCGTGCTCAATCCCGACATCACCGTCGAGAAGGCGCTGCAGGATGCCGAAAAGGAAATCGGCGCGCCGGCCAAGATCACGGCCTATTTGCGCTTCGCCCTTGGCGAGGGCATCGAGAAGGAAGAGACGGATTTCGCCGCGGAAGTCGCGGCGGCGGTCAAGAAGTAACTTCTTACCGGTCCATTTCGCCTGTGTTTTTTCGGCCGGACATCCGCTGGGATGCCCGGCCGATTTCGTTCGCGGTGTCGATAAAGGCCCTGAGTTTGGGCGCCATCGCCGCGCGACGCGGAAAGTAGAGGAAAAGGCCGGGTTCCTCGATCGCCGATTGCGGCAGAACCTGCACCAGGCGACCGGCCGCGAGATCGGCGCGCGCCAGCGGCTCGAACATGTAGGCAAGGCCCACTCCGGCGAGAGCCAGGTCGATTGCCGCAAGCGAATCCGTCACGATGGCCGTACCGCTGGTTTCCATGACCACGTCCTTGCCGTCCCAGGTCAAATCCCAGCGATAGAGGGCACCGGAGCGAACGAGACGGTATCCGATGCAATTGTGGTTCGCGAGATCGGCCACGCTGCGCGGACGGCCATGTTGCCCGATATAGGCGGGCGAGGCGACGATAACGGCTTTGAAGGGCTGCGTCAGTCGGATGGCCACCATGTCCTGGGCGATCATCTCGCCGAGCCGGATGCCGGCGTCAAAACCTTCGCCGACGATGTCGACCAACCCTTGATCAGCAAAAATCTCGACCGTGATGTCGGGATATCGCTCGGCCATCGCCGCCACGACCGGCGTCACCGCCAACGGCATTGCGATGTTGGAGGCGTTGATCCTGAGCAGCCCGGACGGCCTACCCTTGACGCTGCGGATACGATCCATCCGCTCGGCGATATCCTGAAGGGCAGGGGCCGCCGTTTCCACCAGCGCCTTGCCCGCCTCGGTGAGCGAAACGCTGCGCGTCGTGCGCGCAAACAGCGGCTGGCCGATCCGCTCCTCGACGAGGCGCACTGCATGGCTGACCGCCGAAGGGCTCATGCCCAGTTCGGCCGCGGCAAGGGCAAAACCGCCGCGCCGGGCGACCGCAATGATGACAGGCAGATGGCTGAGCAGATCCCGGTCCATTCGTGAACAGTATCGCATAGTCTTTACGGACAATGCAATCTTATCGACGCCGAGGCAGAGGTCCACATTGTCGCTAACACATCGGCGATCGGGCTGATGGTATCGAGGAGAAGAGACATGAACGCCTTGAAACACGCTACCTTCGCCGCAGGGCTTGCCTTGGCGCCGCTCGACGCCGGCGGGGCCGAACCGATGGGCTGGCAGGCGCTTGCCGATGACCGCGCCATCATCCGCATCGCCGATGCCATCGACCGCGCCGTCGACGCGCAGGACTGGAAACGCGCGCGCAGCTATTTCGCGGATCGGGTCACCGCCGACTTCAGCAGCCTGTCCGGGCAGCCCGCGGCCAACATCGCCTCCGACGATCTGATCGGCGCTTGGGCCGGCAATCTCAAAGGCAGCAAGACCAGCCTGCATCTGCGCACCAATCACCAGGTCGTCCTTGAAGCGGACACGGCGACCGTTCTGTCGAACGGCTACGCCTGGAACCGGATGGAGGGCAATGGCGACCCGCTCTGGGAGGTCTGGGGCACGTATGAGCATCACCTCACGCGCTCCGCGGCTGGCTGGAAGGTCGATGGCTTCACCTTCCGCATGACGCATGAGCGCGGCAATCCCTGGGTCAAGGCGACACCTGGCCAATGACGCCCGCATCAACCGGACCAAGATCGGAAAAGACAATGACGATGAGCTACTACACACTCGGCAACAGCGGGCTGCGCGTCAGCCGGCTGGCACTGGGCACGATGACTTTCGGGACGGAATGGGGCTGGGGCGCGGACCGGGATACGGCGCGCGCGATGTTCGACGCCTATGTCGAGGCCGGGGGCAATTTCTTCGACACCGCCGACCTTTACACCGGCGGCACGGCCGAGACCTGGCTCGGTGAATTTGTGGCCGAGCGGGGCTTGCGCGACAAGGCGGTGATCGCCACCAAATTCACCATGAACTCGAACCCCGGCAATCCGAACGCCGGCGGCAATGGCCGCAAGAACATCATGCGTGCCGTCGACGCATCGCTGAAGCGGCTGGGTACCGACTATATCGATCTCTATCTCATGCATATCTGGGACAGGCTGACGCCGGCCGAAGAAGTGCTGCGTACGCTCGACGATCTGGTTCGGGCAGGCAAGATACGTCACATCGGCCTGTCCGACGTGCCGGCCTGGTATGCCGGGCGGGCGCAGGCGATCGCCGAACTGCGCGGCTATGAGCCGATCTCGGCGTTGCAGCTTGAATACTCCCTGGCGGAGCGTGCCATCGAGCATGAATTCGTGCCGTTCGGGACACGCCATGGCGCCGGCATCATGGTCTGGAGCCCGCTGGCAAGCGGACTGCTAAGTGGCAAATACCGCCCGGCGCAGGCGGGCAATGCCGGCCGGCTCGACGGCTTCCGCAACACCACCCACCCAGGCTTCCAGAAATTCAGCGAGCACAACTGGGCTGTGGTGGCGGAGCTGGAGAAAGTCGCCGCCGAACTCGGCCGCGGCATGGCTCAGGTCGCGCTGAACTGGGTGGCGACTCAGCCAGGAGTTGCCACCGTCATTCTCGGAGCAACGCGGCTTTCGCAGCTGCAGGATAATCTTGCGGCGCTCGATTTCTCCATACCGCCCGCGCTTCGCCAGCGCCTGGACAAGGTGAGCGGCACGCCGGCACCGTTCCCGCATTCTTATTTCGGTCCCGAGATCCAGGTCCGTGTCGCGGGCGGTGTCGTGACCGGCGACAAGCCGTCAGGCTACGCATTGCCGGTCGTGGTCGAAGGCGAGGCGGTTGCCATCAGCAGCAACTGATCCAGAAAGCCTGGAATTTTGCACAAGGGCGCGGCGTGACATCGCCGCGCCCTTCGTGTATCCGGTCAACCCGTCATGACAGCACCGCCGGGCGAAGCAGGGGGCGTTTTCGCCTTCAGAGCTTGCCACGCCGGAATTTCGAGGAACCAGATGACGGTCAAGCCCCGCTACCGACGTGTTCTGCTGAAAGCTTCGGGCGAAGCGTTGATGGGCGAACAGCATTTCGGCATCGACGTCTCGGTCGTCGACCGCATCGCAGGCGACATTGCCGAGGCCCGTGCGCTGGGCATCGAGGTGGGTGTCGTTATCGGCGGCGGCAATATCTTTCGCGGCGTGGCGGTCGCCTCCAAGGGAGGCGACCGCGTTACCGGCGATCACATGGGCATGCTTGCCACGGTCATCAATTCGCTGGCGTTGCGCACGTCGCTGAACAAGATCGGTGTCGATGCCGTCGTGCTGTCCGCAATTGCCATGCCCGAGCTTTGCGAGAGTTTTTCGCAGCGCCAGGCGACCGCCTACATGAACCAGGGCAAGGTGGTGATCTTCGCCGGCGGCACCGGCAATCCGTTCTTCACCACTGATTCGGCGGCGGCACTTCGCGCGGCCGAAATCGGCGCCGACGCGCTGTTCAAGGGTACACAGGTTGACGGCGTCTATTCGGCCGACCCGAAAAAGGACCCGAATGCGACACGTTTCGAGCGCATCAGCCACGCCGAAGTCATAAATCGCGGCCTTTCCATCATGGATACCGCTGCGATTGCACTTGCGCGCGAAAACAACATTCCGATAATCGTCTATTCGATCCACGAAAAGGGTGGTTTCGGCGATATTCTAAGGGGCGGCGGCCGCTGCACGGTCGTCGCGGACGAATGATCGGGGCCGATCCCTGGAAGGGGAAACCGGCTTTCGAACATCAGGCTCGAACACGGGGCCCTTGCCCCGAAGCAGTGAACCCGCGGCAGACGGGTCGAGGAGACTAAGATGAGTGGTGAGTACGACGATCTGAAGCGGCGCATGGATGGGGCCATCGCCGCGTTCAAGCATGACCTGGCTTCGCTGCGGACCGGTCGCGCCTCCAGCAATCTGCTCGATGCGATCCAGGTGCAGGCCTATGGCACCACCATGCCGATCAACCAGGTGGCCAACGTTTCGGTGCCGGAGCCGCGCATGATCTCGGTCTCGGTCTGGGACAAATCGATGGTCGGCGCGGTCGACCGCGCGATCCGGGAATCCAATCTGGGCTTCAACCCGATCGTCGACGGCACCAATCTGAGGATTCCGCTGCCGGAGCTCAACGAACAGCGCCGCAAGGAACTGGTCAAGATCTCGCACGGCTACGCAGAGAACGCCCGTGTCGCCGCGCGCCATGTGCGCCGCGACGGCATGGATTTCCTGAAGAAGGCGGAGAAGGACGGCGACATCAGCGAGGACGATCAGCGCAAGCGTTCCGACCAGGTCCAGAAACTTACCGACGAAACCATCAGCACCATCGATCATCTGCTTTCCGACAAGGAAGCTGAAATCATGCAGGTTTAGGGTTGGCCCTTGGCTGACCCGAAAGCGAGATCATGACAACGCCCGCGCATGTCGCGATCATCATGGATGGAAATGGACGCTGGGCCAAGGCGCGCGGTATGCCGAGGCTCGCCGGTCATCGCGCCGGCGTCGAGGCCCTGCGCAAGGCGGTGCGCGCCGCCCCGGATCTCGGCATCTCCTTCCTGACCGTCTACGCTTTCTCGTCGGAGAACTGGTCGCGGCCGAAGTCCGAGGTCAGCGACCTTATGGGTCTGTTGAAGCTGTTCATCCGTCGCGACCTTGCCGAGCTGCACCAGAGCGGCGTACGGGTCAGGATCATCGGCGACCGCACAGGGCTGCAGGCGGACATCAGGGGGCTGCTCGACGAGGCCGAATCGCTGACGATCCACAACACTTCGCTGACGCTGGTGATCGCCTTCAATTACGGCGGACGCGACGAGATCGTCCGCACGGCGCGCAAGCTTGCCGCGGCCGTGGCGCGCGGCGAAATGGACAGCGAGGCTATATCAGCCGAAAGCTTTGCCGGCTCTCTCGACACGCAAGGCATTCCCGATCCGGAGCTGGTCATCCGCACCAGCGGCGAACTGCGCCTGTCCAACTTCCTGTTGTGGCAGGCCGCCTACAGCGAACTCGTCTTCCTGCCGTGCTACTGGCCGGACTTCAACCGCGAGCATTTCGCCGAGGCCTTGCGCGAATATGCCGGCCGCGAGCGCCGCTTCGGCGGACTGGGCCCGCAGGACGTTGCTTCGCGGCCGGCCGCGGGATGAGCAACCTTCAGCTGCGCGTCATGTCGGCTGTCGTGCTGGCCATTGTGGCCCTCGGCCTGACCTGGCTCGGCGGCCTGCCGTTCCGGCTGCTGTGCGCCGTCATGGCGGCAATGATCTTTTACGAGTGGACACGCATGTCGCGGCCCGCCGCGGCCGACGGGCTTGGTTTTCTCCCGGAAGCGCTGATGGTCATTTTCGTCGGCGCCCTGGTTGCCGGCCTGCCCGCACGGTGGCTGCTGCCGCTCGTCGTGATTCTGGTTGCGACAGCGGCGATCACCGCTGGAGTTCGCAAGATCGGCCAGTGGGACGCCGGCGGCCTTGCCTATGCCTGCATGTCGGGCCTGTCGCTTGCCCTGCTGCGCGACGGCGACCATTCGGGCCTCGTCGCGATCCTTTTCCTGTTCGCGGTCGTCTGGGCAACCGACATTTTTGCCTATTTCGTCGGGCGTGCCGTCGGCGGGCCCAAACTGGCGCCTTCGATCTCGCCCGGCAAGACCCGCAGCGGCGCCCTCGGCGGGGCGGTCGGTGGTGTCGTGGCAGGGCTTCTGCTTGCCGCCTTCGCCGGCGCCGGCAACCTGGCGTTGCTGGGTATTGTGGCGCTGGTGCTGTCGATCGTCGCCCAGGCCGGCGACCTCTTCGAATCCTGGGTCAAGCGGCGGCACGGCCGCAAGGATTCTGGCGTGCTCATCCCTGGGCATGGCGGCGTCATGGACCGTGTCGACGGGCTTGTCGCGGCCGCTCTTGCCCTATACGTCATCGGCTGGATCGCGGCGGGCGCCGAGCATCCGGCACAGGGGCTGTTTCCCATTTGAACGGTGTCATTCCACGATCTGGCGCGGGCGCCTTGGATTCGCCTGTATTGATGTCACAGTCACGCAGCGACGCGGAAGAACTTGAGGGCCTGAATTGAACGAGATTCTTCACGCGATTTTCAGCACGGAAGGCCTCTTTCTCGGCACGCTCGTGCCGTTTCTCTTCGTTCTGACCGTCGTGGTGTTCGTTCACGAGATGGGCCACTATCTCGTCGGCCGCTGGTGCGGCATCGGGGTCAGGGCCTTCTCAATCGGCTTCGGTCCGGAGCTCATCGGCTTCAACGACAGGCATGGTACGCGCTGGAAGCTTTGCGCCATACCGCTTGGCGGCTATGTCAAGTTTGTCGGCGACATGAACGCCACCTCCAGCCAGCCGACATCGGAAGAACTCGAAACGCTGACCGACGAGGAACGCAAGGTTGCCTTCCACACCCAGGCGATCTGGAAGCGCGCGGCAACGGTGGTGGCCGGGCCGCTGTTCAACTTCCTGCTGACGATCGTCGTCTTTTCCGTGCTGTTTGCCGCCTATGGGCGTTATGTCGCGGAGCCCATGGTGGCGGAGGTTACAACAGACAGTCCCGCGGCCAAGGCCGGCATCTTGCCAGGCGACCGATTCGTCAGCGTTGACGGCAGCAAGGTCGAAACCTTCGGCGACGTGCAGCGGCTGGTCTCGGGCCGCGCCGGCGACACCATCACCTTCGTCATGCTGCGCGGCGGCAAGGAGGTCACGGTGACCGCGTCGCCGCAGCTGATGGAGCAGGAGGACGCGCTCGGCAACAAGGTCAAGGTCGCCGTGATCGGCGTCGTCAACAACAAGGAACTCGGCCAGCCCCGCCTCATCACCTACACCCCGGTCGGAGCCGTTGCGGCGGCCGTTGAGGAAACCGGCCACGTCATCGAGCGCACCGGACAGTTCCTGCAGCGCTTCGCCGTCGGGCGCGAAGACAAGTGCCAGTTGGGTGGCCCGGTCAAGATCGCCGACATGGCCGGCAAGGCGGCCAAACTCGGTTTTGAATGGCTGGTGCAGCTCGTCGCGCTGCTGTCCGTTGGGATAGGCATTCTAAACCTTTTGCCGATTCCCCCCCTCGACGGCGGCCATCTGTTGTTCTACGGGGTGGAGGCCGTCATCCGCCGGCCGGTGTCGGAACGGATGATGGAAATGGCCTATCGGGCCGGTCTGCTTCTGGTGCTGTGCTTCATGGGGTTCGTGTTCTGGAACGATCTCTTTGGGTGCTGAAATCATGAAGGAATTTGGCCTGAGCATGGCGGATGTTGAGACGCCGTTTACCATGCACGGGGATATGAGTGACGCGAAAGCCACGCACCAGGGTTAAGTAAATACAAATTAACCAGAAGCCTTGCGTGTAGGGAAAATCCGGTTAATACGGTAGGGGAAATGACCGCACGTCCGGTTTTCTCGCCGTGGGGACTACGAGAAAAGGTTATTAAGCCCGATGAAGGCAGCATCCAAGTTTCTAAACGCCGCGTCAGCGGCGGCACTGTCCGCCGCTCTGGTCGTACCAGGTGCGCTCGCAGTGCAGTTCGTTGCCACATCGGCGGCC
Organism: Mesorhizobium australicum WSM2073; assembly: GCF_000230995.2. Classification (NCBI taxonomy): domain Bacteria; kingdom Pseudomonadati; phylum Pseudomonadota; class Alphaproteobacteria; order Hyphomicrobiales; family Phyllobacteriaceae; genus Mesorhizobium; species Mesorhizobium australicum. Next base: position 4,096,359 of record NC_019973.1, read on the forward strand.
GAAGCCGCGGTCGTAAGCCGGGTGGAGGTGAGCGGCAACCAGCGTGTCGACGCCGATACCATCCGCAACTACATCACCATCAAGCCCGGCAAGGCCTTCTCCAGCTCCGATGTCGATAGCGCGGTCAAGGCGCTGTTCGGCACCGGCCTGTTCTCGGATGTCCAGATCAACCAGGTCGGCTCGACCCTGGTGGTCAAGGTTTCGGAATACAAGGTCGTCAACCAGGTGCTGTTCCAGGGCAACAAGAAGCTCAAGGACAACGCGCTTCAGGCAGCGGTTCAGCTCAAGCCGCGCGGCACGTTCTCTCAGGCTACGCTGGATTCGGATGTCGAGGCGGTCAAGGCCGCCTACAGGCGCATCGGCCGTGACGATGCCGGCGTGACCGCGCAGATCATGGAGCTTGGCGACAACCGCGTGAACGTGGTCTTCCACATCACCGAAGGCGATCGCACGCAGATCGCGGCAATCAATTTCGTCGGCAACAGCGCCTATTCCAGCCGCCGCCTGTCTGATGTGATCAACACCAAGCGCTCGTCCTGGGTCTCGTTCATCCTGCGCGACGACGTCTACGACGAAGACAAGCTGCGCGCCGACCAGGAGCTGCTGCGCCGCTTCTATTACAATCACGGTTATGCCGACTTCCAGGTCGTGTCCGCCGTCGGCGAGCTCGACAATGCGACCAACAAATACACGGTCACCATCACCGTCCAGGAAGGCGAGCGCTACAATTTTGGCGACATCAGCGTCGAAAGCACGATCCCGGAAGTCGACTCCAAGTCGCTGGAATCGGTGGTCGAAACCCGCAAGGGCGATGTCTACAATGCCAAGAACGTCGAAGACTCCATCATTGCGCTGACGGAGAAGGTGGCTGGTTCCGGCTATGCTTTCGCCCAGGTGACACCGCGCGGCGACCGCAACTTCGAGAACCACACGATCTCGGTGGTCTACACCGTCGACCAGGGCACCAAGGCCTATGTCGAGCGCATCGAGATCCGCGGCAACGACCGCACGCGTGACTATGTCATCCGTCGCGAATTCGATGTCAGCGAAGGCGATGCGTTCAACCAGGTGCTCATCCAGCGCGCGAAGAAGCGCCTGGAAGACCTGAATTATTTTGACAAAGTCGACATTTCGACCGTGCCTGGCTCGGCCCCTGACCAAGTCGTGCTGGTGGTCGACGTGGTCGAGAAGTCGACGGGTGAATTCTCGGTTGGCGCCGGCTATTCGACCGGCGGCGATTCAGCTGGACCGTCCGTCGAAGGATCGATCACCGAGCGCAACTTCCTCGGTCGCGGCCAGTTCATCAAAGTGTCGGCGGGTGGCGGCAAGAATTCGCGCGACTACAGCTTGTCCTTCACCGAGCCCTATTTCCTCGGGCGGCGCATCGCAGCCGGCTTCGACATTTTCAAGTCGACGCGGGAATACAATAACAATTACGACAGCGACACCACCGGCGCGACGATCCGCTTCGGGTTGCCGATCACCAACAGCATCACGACCCAGTTGGCGTACAACATCTCGCAAGAGAAATATAAAGTCGACGATAGTTGCGGTCCAACCACCATTGGAAATCCGGACGGCACCTGCACGATTTCACCGGCTATCCTGGATGGCATTGCTCAGAGTCCTTGGATCAAGTCGTCGATCAGCCTAGGGCTGGTTTACAACACGATCGACGACATGAAGAACCCGCATGAAGGCATCTATGCCAACACGACGGTCGAAATGGCCGGCTTGGGCGGTGACGCGAAGTTCGTAAAGATCACCGGTCGCGGTAGTATCTACCAGACGCTATCCGAGCAGCTTGATCTGGTCGGGCTGATTTCAGGCGGTGCAGGACATGTCGAGGCCTATGGCGGCGACGGTAATCTGCGTATCTTCGATCAGTTCCAAAGCACCGACCGCATGATCCGTGGCTTCGCGTATAATGGCATTGGTCCCGTGGACCCGACCACGGGTGATCATCTGGGGGGTGTGACTTATTTCAACGCCTCGGCCGAAGCGCAGTTCCCGTTGCCGGTTATTCCCGAGAGCTTCGGTCTGCGCGGTGCGGTGTTTGCGGACGCCGCAACGCTCTATGGCAGTAAGATCAATCAGCATCTAAACGATGGTAATCCCGGTAACGATATTCATATCGCTGGTACCGGCCTCGAATTGCGTGCGTCTGTCGGCGTTGGCCTGATGTGGGCTTCACCGTTCGGGCCGATCCGAATCGACTATGCGATCCCGGTCAAGAAGCAAGCGAGCGACGACGTGCAGGAATTCAACTTCGGCATATCGACCCGCTTCTGATCGGCGGCCAACGATGCTCCCGGGTTTTGGATCCGGGAGAAATGTTCCGACCTAGCTGGATATAGCTTCTGGAATGACCGATCCGGTGTTCTTCGCGCCATCACGCCGGTATACGGCGGCCGAAGTCGCGAATCTGACCGGCTCGGTGCTTGTCGATTCCGGCCAATCCGACGTTTTGATCGAAGCGCTGGCGCCGGCCAATGAAGGCGGCGCCAATGCGCTTGTCTTCGTCGACGGCAGGCGTAATTCCGCGCTGATGCCGTCGCTGCGCGCGGCAGCGGTCCTGTGCACGGCCGAATTCGCAAACAAGGCGCCTTCCAGCGTCGCTGTCTTGACTCATCCACGGCCGCAGCAGGCTTTCGCGCTGGTTGGGCGCCTGCTGTTCCCGACAGCCGCCACGCCGGGGCCAATGACCAGTGAAACCGGTGTTTCGCCGCATGCCCATGTCGATCCGACGGCGCATGTCGAAGCCGGGGCTATCATCGAGGCCGGCGCGGTCATCGGGCCTGGTGTCTCGATCGGCAGCGGCACAGTCATTGCGCCCAACGCCGTCATCGGACAGTCCTGCCAGATTGGCCGTGACGGTTATGTCGGGCCGGGCGCCAGTATCCAGTACGCTCTGATCGGCAATCGGGTCATCATCCATGGTGGCGCCAGGATCGGCCAGGACGGCTTTGGCTTTGTCGGCGGCGCCAAGGGGCCGGAACGTGTTCCACAGATCGGACGCGTCGTCATCCAGGATGATGTCGAGATCGGCTCCAATTCCACCGTCGATCGTGGCGCCATGTCCGATACGATCATCGGGCAAGGCACCAAGATCGACAATCTCGTTCAGATCGCCCATAACGTCCGCATCGGCCGCAATTGTATAGTGGCCGGGCTATCGGGTATTTCCGGTTCCGTGGTGGTGGGTGACAATGTCACCATGGGCGGCGGTGTCGGGCTTGCGGATCATCTGACGATTGGTACAGGTGCCAAGCTTGCAGCCAGAAGTGGATTTATGAGCAATGTTCCCGCCGGCGAGATCTGGGGTGGCTATCCGGCGCAGCCGATGGCGGAAGCCATGCGAGAGATAGCCATGTTGCGCACGATGGCCAGGGCACGCAAGCAGGGCAAGGACAATGGCTGACATGGTGGCGGCGACAACGCTGGAAGCGGTCGACATATTGGGGCTGATGAAGCTCCTGCCGCACCGCTATCCCTTCCTGATGATCGACCGCATCGTGGATATCGACGGCGACGACTCCGCCATCGGCATCAAGAACGTGACCATAAACGAGCCGCATTTTCAGGGGCATTTCCCGGAGCAGCCGGTGATGCCTGGCGTGCTGATAGTCGAGGCCATGGCCCAGACGGCCGGAGCCATCTGCATCCGCAGCCTCGGGGCGTCGAAGCCATCGCTGGTCTATTTTCTGACCATCGACAACGCCAAATTCCGCAAACCGGTCGTCCCCGGCGACCAGTTGAAGATCCATGTCAAGAAAATCAAGAAGCGCGGCAACCTGCTCAAATTCGCCTGTGAAGCCCTGGTCGAAGGTACCAAGGCGGCCGAGGCCGAGATTTCAGCCATGATGGTCACCGGCGACTGACGATCGAGTGCCTATGAAAATCAAGACGTCAATCCATCCTTCCTCCGTCGTGGAAGAAGGCGCCCAGATCGGCCAGGGTGTGCGCATTGGGCCGTTCTGCCACGTCAGCGCCGATGCCGTGATCGGCGACGGGGTCGAACTGGTCAGCCATGTCTCGGTGATGGGCGCGACCACTATCGGGGCGTCGACCAAGGTCTATCCGATGGCGACACTGGGCGCACCGCCGCAAAACACCAAGCACAAGGGCGGCCGCACGACGCTGGTCATCGGCGCCAACTGCACCATCCGCGAAGGCGTGACCATGCATGTCGGCACCGACACCAGCCGTGGCGAAACCACGGTCGGCGACAATGGCAATTTTCTCGCCTACGCCCATATCGCCCATGACTGCGCCGTCGGCAACAACGCCACCTTCGCCAATGGGGCGACATTGGGCGGCCACTGCGAGATCGGCAACAACGTCTATATTGGCGGCCTCAGCGCCGTCCATCAATTCGTGCGCGTGGGTGACAACGCCTTTCTTGGCGGGTGCTCGGCTTTTGTCGGTGATGTCATTCCCTATGCCATCGCGGTCGGTAACCGCGCCAGCCTGCGCGGCTTGAACATCATCGGGCTCAAGCGCGCCGGTCTGCCGCGTTCCGAAATCCATCTGCTGCGCAAGGCCTACAAGACGATCTTCGACCGCTCCCGCACCGTCGGCGAGAACATCGAGTTCGCCAAGGTGGAGTTCGCCTCGTCGCCGACAGCGATGAAGATCATCGACTTCATCACCAGTCGCGGCAAGCGGCACTATGCGGTGCCATCGCTCAAGGGCGGCGGTGGCGACGATGCCGATGACGAAGGCTGAGACAGCCGGGGCTGGTCTCGATCTCCCGCCTGGTGCCAGGGTCGGCATCATCGCCGGGGGCGGCAGCCTTCCGGTCGAAGTCGCTGCCGGTTTGGCCGGACAGGGTCATCCGCCCTTCGTCGTGCTCATGGACGGTGAGGCCGACCGCCTGGCTGAATTGTGCCGTTACGAGCATGAGACCCTTGCCCTGGAGGCGATAGGATCGCTCATTCCGCTGCTCAAGCGCAACCGGATTACGCATCTGGTGCTTGCCGGCGAGATAAAGCGCAGGCCAAGGCTGACACAGATGCATCCAAGCCTCAGCCTGCTCGCTGTGATACCCGTCGTCGTCATGGCGTTGGCACGCGGCGACGATGGACTGCTCAAGGTGGTGGCGCGCGGGCTCGAGGCCCGGGGGATAAAGGTCGTGGGCGCCCACGAGATCGTGCCGAACCTTGTCGCCGCCGAAGGGGTGTTGACCAGGGCCACGCCCCGGAAGTCGGACTGGCGCGACATCGAGGCAGGTTTTGCCGCGGCAAAAGCCATCGGGGCGCTGGATATCGGCCAGGCGGCGATCGCGGTCGGCGGCCGGACCATCGCGCTTGAAGGCATCGAGGGCACGGCCGGATTGCTGGACCGCGCCAGGCTGCTGCGCGGCCACGGCCGTATCGCCGGCAAAACGCGCGGCGTGCTGGTCAAATGCACCAAGCCTGGCCAGGAGCTGCGCGCGGATCTTCCTTCCATGGGGCCCCAGACGGTAGAAGCAGCGCATGCGGCCGGGCTTGCCGGCATTGCCGTCGAGGCGGGACGCTCCCTGATCCTCGAAGGTCCCGCAACCCTCTCGCGTGCCAATGACCTTGGGCTGTTCATTGTCGGTCTGGCCGCAACGGAGTCAGGTCATGGCTGACAGGGCGCTGAAGATCGCGATCGTCGCGGGCGAGGAGTCAGGCGACCTGCTTGGCGCCGACATTGTCCAGTCGCTGCGCCAAATAACAGGACGCGAGGTGCAGCTCGTCGGCCTCGGTGGCCGCCACCTGCAGGCGCTTGGGCTGGTTTCGCCGTTCGACGCCAGCGAGGTCGCGCTGATGGGGTTCAGCGCCGTCCTGCGTGACCTGCCGCGCCTGATGCGGCGGATCGGTCAGCTGGCGGGGCTGGTTGCGGATGCCAAGCCGGACTGCCTCGTCACCATCGACAGCCCCGATTTTTCGCTGCGCGTCGCCAAAAAGGTGCGCGCCGCCAACCCGACGATCCCGATCGTCCACTATGTCTGCCCGAGCGTCTGGGCATGGCGGCCGGGCAGGGCGGTGGCGATGAAGCCGTATGTCGATCACATCCTGTGCATCCTGCCGTTCGAAGTGAAGGAGCTCGATCGGCTGGGTGGCCCGCCCGGCACCTATGTCGGCCATCGCCTGACGCATGATCCAGGCGTGCTGTCGGCCGCCAGGGCGCAGGCCCAGCCGCGTGATCTTTCACCAGACCGCGTGAAGACGCTGCTTGTCCTGCCCGGCTCGCGGCGCGGCGAGGTGCGACGGCTGCTCGAGCCGTTCGGCGAGACCGTGTCGATGCTGCGGGCACGCGGGCATCGGCTTCGGCTGATGTTGCCGACGGTGCCGCATGTCGCGGACACCGTACGATCCGCGGTCACGCGCTGGGATGAAAAACCCGAGATTATCCTGGAACCGGAGCGCAAATGGCAGGCCTTCGGCAAGGCCGACGCGGCGTTGATCGCGTCCGGCACCGTCTCCCTGGAACTGGCACTGTCGGGCGTGCCGATGATCTCTTGCTACCGGCTCGACCCTGTCGCACGCGCCGTGGCGCGGTATTTCGTTTCCGTCTGGTCGGCGCTGCTGCCCAACCTGATCTCGGATCGCGCACTGATCCCGGAGTTCTACGACGAATACGTCAGGCCGAACAATCTGGCACGCCAGCTGGAAGCGCTGTTGGCCGACAGTGGCATGCGCGCCTGGCAGAAAGACGGGTTCGCCGAGATTTCACGGCGCATGGCAACGGACAAACCGTCCGGTGAGATCGCGGCGCAGGTGGTGATGGGGTGTATCAAGAGAGTGAGTAGGCAGTAGTGAGTGGTAAGTAGTGAGTAGTGAGTTAGAAAACTCTCTAACCTGACTACTCACTAACCACTACTCACTACTCACTACTCACTCGTCTCAGCGCTTGGCGATCGGCACGTAGTCGCGCTCTGGCGCACCGGTATAGAGCTGGCGCGGACGGCCGATCTTCTGGCGTGGATCCTCGATCATTTCCTTCCACTGGGCGATCCAGCCGACCGTGCGGGCAACCGCGAACAGCACGGTGAACATGGTGGTGGGGAAGCCCAGCGCCTTCAGCGTGATGCCGGAATAGAAGTCGACGTTCGGGTAGAGTTTCTTCTCGATGAAATAGGGATCGGTCAGCGCGATCTTTTCCAGTTCCATCGCGATGTCGAGCAGCGGATCGTCCTTGATGCCGAGTTCGCCCAGAACCTCATGCGCCGTCTTCTGCATGATCTTGGCACGCGGATCGTAGTTCTTGTAGACGCGGTGGCCAAAGCCCATCAGGCGGAACGGATCGTTCTTGTCCTTGGCGCGGGCGATGAATTCCGGGATGTGATCGACATGCCCGATCTCGCCCAGCATGTTGAGCGCCGCTTCGTTGGCGCCGCCATGGGCCGGGCCCCACAGGCAAGCAATCCCGGCGGCGATGCAGGCGAACGGGTTGGCGCCCGAGGAACCGGCGAGGCGAACGGTCGAGGTCGAAGCGTTCTGCTCATGATCGGCATGCAGAATGAAGATACGCTCCATGGCGCGCGCCAGCACCGGGTTGATCTTGTACTCCTCGCACGGCACGGCAAAGCACATGTGCAGGAAGTTTGCCGCGAAACCGAGATCGTTCTTCGGATAAATAAAGGGCTGGCCGATGTGGTACTTGTAGGCCATGGCCGCGATCGTCGGCATTTTGGCGATCAGGCGCATGGAGGCAACCATGCGCTGGTACGGGTCGGAGATGTCGGTCGAGTCATGATAGAAGGCCGACAGCGCGCCAACCACGCCGCACATCACCGCCATCGGGTGCGCGTCGCGGCGGAAGCCGGTGAAAAAGCGCGACATCTGCTCGTGCACCATTGTGTGGCGCGTTACGCGGTAGTCAAAATCGTCCTTCTGCGCCTTGGTCGGCAATTCGCCGTAGAGCAGGAGGTAGCAGACTTCGAGGAAGTCGCCATGTTCGGCCAACTGGTCGATCGGATAGCCCCGATGCAGGAGGATGCCGGCGTCGCCATCGATGAAGGTGATTTCCGACTCGCAGCTTGCCGTCGAGGTGAAGCCCGGGTCATAGGTGAAGGCGCCGGTGGTGCTGTAGAGCGAGGCGATGTCGATGACGTCAGGTCCGACCGAGCCGCTTCGCACCTTGAATTCGTGAGTCTTGCCGGCGAATTCCAGCGTCGCCGTGGCCTCTTGGCCGCCCACATCCAGTTTTTTCGCAGCTTCGGTCATTGCAAACTCCTTCTTGTTTCGTCATGCCGGCAAAGGCAAAATCCGCAGAGCGACACGTCGAAATCACCGCAATGCGCGTACTCGCCACCGCATTCTAGGAGGTGCGTGCCAGATTGGGCCAAGGCCTAATGTTGCACTGCGAAACCCGCCTTTCAATGCCAATCTTCTTGGGCCAGTTTGCTCCTAATCGATTTGATCCGCTATGCGCGCCAGGCTTTCCTCACGCCCCAGAACGGCAAGCACGTCGAATACGCCCGGTGACGTGCTCTTGCCGGTCAACGCAGCCCGCAACGGCTGGGCCACGGCGCCAAGCTTGTGGCCGCCAGCCGACGCAAAGTCGCGGATCGCGGCCTCGGCCGTGGCCGCCGTCCAGTCGCCTGACAGCGACTTCAAAGCTTCGTGAGCGCCACGCAGGATCTTGCGCGCGTCGTCATTGAGCAGGAGTGCCGCCTTGTCGTCGATCGGCAGCGGCCGCGCGGCAAACAGGAAGCCGGCACCGTCGACAAGCTCGACCAGCGTCTTGGCGCGCTCCTTCAGGCCCGGAAGTGCTGCCAGCAGCTGCGCCTTGTTCTTGTCGTCGAGGCGCGCCGCCATCGCCGGACCGCCCTCCAGATAGGGCAAGGTGGCGATGAAGATATCGAACAGCTCGGTGTCGGCCATACGTCGCATATGGGCGCCGTTGATCGCTTCCAGCTTGGCGAAGTCGAAGCGCGCCGCGCCCTTGTTGACGTCGCCAATGTCGAACCACGAGACCATGTCCTCGATCGACATGATCTCGTCGTCGCCATGGCTCCAGCCGAGCCGCGCAAGGTAATTGAGCAGCGCCTCCGGCAGATAGCCCATGGCGCGATAGGCTTCGACGCCGAGCGCGCCGTGGCGCTTCGACAGCTTGGCGCCGTCGGCGCCGTGGATCAGCGGGATATGCGACATCGACGGCACGTCCCAGCCCATGGCGTTGTAGATCACGGTCTGGCGGGCGGCGTTGGTCAGGTGATCGTCGCCACGGATGATGTGGGTGACGCCCATGTCGTGATCGTCGACGACGACGGCATGCATGTAGGTCGGGTTGCCGTCCGAACGCAGGATGATGAAGTCGTCGAGATCCTTGTTGGGGAAGCGCACGTCTCCCTGGACCCGGTCCTGCACCACCGTCTCGCCCTCGGTCGGTGCCTTGATGCGGATGGCGCCCTTGACGCCGGACGGCGCCTCCGAGGGGTCGCGGTCACGCCAATGGCCGTTATAGCGTGGCGGCAGGCCCTTGGCGCGTGCAGCCTCGCGCATTGCCTCCAGCTCGGCTGAAGTCTCGTAGCTGTAATAGGCCTTGCCCAGGCGCACCAGCTCCTCGGCCACCTCGCGATGGCGCGGCGCGCGCTCGAATTGGGAGACCGCGTCACCGTCCCACGAAAGGCCAAGCCAGGTCAGGCCATCGAGAATGGCCGATGTGGCCGCATCGGTCGAACGCTCGCGATCGGTGTCCTCGATGCGCAGCAGCATCGTGCCGCCGGTATGCTTTGCATAGAGCCAGTTGAAGAGCGCCGTGCGCGCGCCGCCGATGTGCAGATAGCCGGTCGGCGAGGGGGCAAAACGGGTGATGACCTTGTCGGGCATGGAACTCTCGGAAAACGTCTGAAGCTGGGTGCAGAGCGTGCGGACTTTCGCGCGTTGCGCGTTCATGTAGCATAGGACGTCGAGGGTGCAAGGGGCAGACCCGATGACTGGACGAGGCCGGGGCTCGGATCGGGGCGAGGATGCCGCTATCGGCGTCAGCGAGCGATCCCTGTTTGCGGCGCCTGCGACGATCCCACTGCCATCTCCGCTCGTGGCTGCACCCGAAACCAGGTCGCTGCAGGCAGGTGGGCAGGCGCCGGCGCCGGCTCCTGCCGCGGGCAGGATCGTGCGCGTGCGCCGGCAAGTCGGCCTGGTATCCTTGCCTCGCCTGCGCCATGGCGTGGCCCGGGCGGCGGAACTTGAACTCGACCGGGGCATCGCGTTCCTGCTGGTGCCGGTCTGTCTGGCCGTTGGGGCGATCGCCTATTTCTCGCTGGCATCCGAGCCCGACTTTTCAAAATCCGTCGCGGTCGTGGTGCTGATGGCGGTCTGTGCCTTCGTCTCGCGCTCCTGGTCGAAAACCCATCTGTGTTTCATGGCAGTGCTGTTGTGCGCGCTGGGCCTGCTCGCGGCGAAGGTCGAAACATGGCGAGCCGGAACCCGGATGCTGGGTTCGGAAATCTCCACGCAACTGACCGGCCGCGTGGTCTCGATCGAGGAGATGGAGAGCGGCCGCATCCGGCTGACCATGGACGTGATTTCGACCGCCCGGCCGAAACTGCGCTATGCGCCGGAAAGGGTCCGGCTTTCCGCACGCAAGATACCGCCGGGAATGACCGCCGGCTCGCTCATCACAGGCTACGCCAAACTGTTGCCGCCGACCGGCCCGGTGCGGCCGGACAGCTACGACTTCTCTTTCGACAGCTATTTCGCCGGCATCGGCGGCAGCGGCTTCTTTCTCGGCAATCCAACGGTTGTTTCCGCCGACGACGGTGAGATGCCGCTATCGGCTCGCCTTTTTTCAGGCATCGAAAATGCCCGCGAATCCATCGCCGACCACATCAGGGGCAGCGTCGGCGGCGCTGAAGGCGAGATCGCGGCGGCGCTGATCGTCGGCGTGCGCGCCGGCATACCCGATGAAATCAATGAAGCGATGCGGCGTACCGGCATCTATCACATCATCTCTATTTCGGGACTGCATATGGCGCTTGTGGCCGGCACCATCATGGGTCTGCTGCGTGGTGCCTTCGCGCTGTTTCCAGACTTTTCCGCGCGCCGGCCGGTGAAGAAATACGCGGCCGCCGCCGCACTGTTCTCGATCGCGGCCTATCTCATCATTTCCGGTGTCGTCGTTGCCGCCGAACGCAGCTTCATCATGCTGGCGGTGATGCTGATTGCCGTCTTCTTCGATCGCGCTGCGCTGACCATGCGCAATCTGGGGATCTCGGCGATCGCCGTCATCCTGGTCTCGCCGCACGAGGTCGTCGGCCCGAGCTTTCAGATGTCGTTCGCCGCGACCGCGGCCCTGGTTGGCGCTTATGCCGGCTGGGCCGATCACCGTGCGGGAAAGACGCGGCCACCGCCGCCAAAGCGATCGCTGCCCGGGTTCCTGACGCGAAAATTCCTGCTGGCGACAGGTGGATTGGCCATGACGTCCATTATCGCCGGCAGCGCCACGGCACTGTTTGCCATCTGGCATTTCCAGCGGGTATCGCCGCTCAGCCTGTTCGCCAATCTGGCCGTGATGCCTATCGTGTCGGTCGTGATGTTCCTGGCCGTCGCCAGCGCGCTGTTGATGCCATTCGGACTGGATTGGCCGGCTCTCTACCTCATGGGCAAGGGCCTGACAGCAATGATCGCCGTGTCGGCGTGGATATCGGAGCGCTCTCCGGTCGATGGAGTCGGGCTGATTTCGCAGCAATCCGTGCTGCTGGTCACCGTCGCGCTGGTTATCGCGACGATGGCGACGACATGGCTGCGGCTCGCGGCGCTGCCATTCGCGCTCGCCGGCCTGTTGACTGTGTCGCACACACGCGCGCCCGATGTGCTGATCTCGGAAGATGCGCGGCTGGTCGCGCTGCCGATCGGCAATGGCGAACTGGCCGTCAACCGGGAACGTCCGAACGAATTCGCAACCGACAACTGGAAGCGCGCCCTGATCTCCGAAACAATCGTCAAACCGGAAATGTTCGACACGACAGACAGGCAATTCGATGTTGCCAGTCCCACCGACCTGCCGCCGGGATCGCCCTTCTACTGCCGCGAAGGCCTGTGCCTTGCCAGGCACCCTTCCGGCGCGATCATTGCCTATGTCGAGGACCGCAAGACCACCTGGAAAGCCTGCGCTTTCGCCGACCTGATCATCGTCAATGACGCAACCGCCTATGACGCCTGCCACAATCCACTGGTTCTCGTCGTCACCAAACGGCAGCTCGCCCGCAAGGGAAGCGCTGCCGTCTTCTTCAATCCCCAGTCGGCCACGACCCGGGCCGCGATCGCGTTTGCCGTCGACGGACCATACCGGCCCTGGCACGAACAGCGAAAATTCTCACGCGAGGCGAGGGGGCTGCCGCCGTACAAAAAACCCGACAAGCCCGATAACAAGCCGGTTCAGTAGCGCCTGATCAACCCGACCAGCTTGCCTTGTACCTTGACCCTGTCCGGCCCGAAAATGCGCGTTTCGTAGGCTGGATTGGCGGCCTCGAGCGCGATCGAAGCGCCTTTGCGGCGGAACCGCTTCAGTGTCGCTTCCTCTTCGTCGACCAGTGCCACGATAATTTCGCCCGGGCTTGCCGTGTCGGCATTGCGGATAATGACCGTGTCTCCATCGAAGATACCAGCCTCGATCATCGAGTCGCCCTTGACCTCCAACGCATAGTGCTCGCCGCCCATGATCATGTCCGGCGGCACCGAGATCGAATGCGTCTGATGCTGGATGGCATCGATCGGCACACCGGCGGCGATACGGCCCATGACCGGGATGGACACGGCTGAAACCGCGTCGTCGTCGTTGCCGGCCGCGGGCAGGCGCGAAGGCGCAGCGGCCGGCCTGATCTGGCGTCCGAGACTGCCTTGGCCAAGGCTGCCTTGGATGACGCTTGGCGAGAACTTCTTTGCCGCATTGAGGCCCGGCGCGATCGAGTCCGGCAGCCGCAGCACTTCCAGCGCGCGCGCCCGATTGGGTAGCCGGCGAATGAAGCCGCGCTCCTCCAGGGCCGTGATCAGGCGATGGATCCCCGACTTGGAGGCAAGATCGAGTGCTTCCTTCATCTCGTCGAAGGAAGGCGGTATCCCGCTTTCCTTGAGCCGTTCGTGGATGAACATCAGCAGTTCATGTTGCTTGCGTGTCAGCATGGCGGCCCCCAAGACATTGAACGAAAGGTTGAACCAGAATCGAAAAAACAAACCCAGAACAAACACTATCTGTTCCAGTTGTGTTCTGCAACCGTTTAAAGTTTAATGAATTTGTTAAGGGGTCTGAAGTTTTTTGCCCGCGACGGCGGGCGGCAACCAGTCCTTTCCGCCGTCGGCAGGCGCATTGAAATCGTTTTGGTTAATGGCCTGTGGCCCATCCGCCGACGAGGCTTTGGCATCAGTTAGTTGGAAGGCTTCTCCTCGGAGGGACGTATAATTCGCGGAGCCATTATTCGCGGAACGAAACGAAACCAAAATGCCAACGATTGGTAGCTTCGGGCGGCCATGGATCGGGGCGTTCGGCGCACTCCGGCCAGCGCGTTCGAATAGGCGTCGCGGAAGCGCTGAAGTTATCCCGAACCCGCCTTCAAGCTGCCGGCGCGAGCGGCGTATCTGGTAGCGCCGCTGTCTTCGCTGTGGACATAGACGTGCAGTGTGTAGCCGATATGCGCCGTCATCAGCGCCTTGGCCCGCTCGACGTCACGGTCGAGCGCCGCTTCCATGATCGCGGTATGGTGTTCGATCGCAATCGCTTCGCGTAGCGCTTCGATTGCCTCTTCATAGCCATCCTTGAGGCCGGCCGCGGCCCGCAGTGTCGGCGCCAGACCAAGGAAGCGATGATGCCGGCGCAGCTGATCCGAGATCGTCGAGCGGAACCGCAACAGCCAGTCGCATGTGGCGGCGCTCAGCAGCGCCGCATGGAAAGCCTCGTGGTTCTCGTCCCATCTGTCGACGGCCGCGTCCGAGGGATCGTCGACCGCCGTCTTGCAACGCGAGAGCCGGTAGTGGGCGGTGACCACGGCATCCTCCCACTCCCTGCCGCCTTTTTCCATCGATTCGAGGAACAGGGGTATCTCGACCACCATCCTGGCGCGTGCCAGATCCTCCAGCTCGGCCCGCGACACCGGAGCCACGGCAAAACCACGATTGCTGATCGCGGTGACCAGGCGTTCGGCCTCGAGCCGCGACAGGGCTTCGCGCAACGGTGTCCAGCCGACGCCATAGGTGCCGCGCAGCGCACTCAGTTTGAGCGGGGCGCCGGGCATGAGGCGCGTGGTCAGGATGTCGCGCCGCAACAGCTGATAGGCGGCTTCCGTTTTTGTGGAACTCGTTTCATTCAGCATGGTGATCAATCCGTCGTCTGGCGAAAAGTATATATGATAGTGCGTCACAGCAACAATTATATATAATGTTTGACACAGACCAGCGGACTCACCATGATCGCCGTAGTAGCCGCGTTTCCAAGCGGCCCTGATCAAATCTGGGAGGAAATGATGTTGAAGTCGAAATCCGCTTGGTTGTCGGGCTTGGCCCTGGCAGGCGCATTGATGGTCAGTGCCGGCAGTGCCGCGGCCGATCAGATCCGTATCGGCATTGCCAATTTCGGCGAGCATCCGCAATTGAACGCCGCCATAGCCGGCTTCAAGAAGGCGCTGACGGATAACGGCTTCGTCGAGGGCAAGGACGTCGTCTACACGGAGAGCCACACCAATTTCGATGCGTCGCTGGTGCCGCAGATGATCGCCAAGCTGCAGGCCGAGCAGCCCAAGCTGATCTACACCATCACCACGCCGGTCTCACAGATCGCCAAGAAAGCGCTCGCCGGTTCCGGCATTCCGATCGTTTTTGCCGCGGTCACCGATCCGGTGGCGGCCAAGCTGGTGCCGTCATGGGACGCCGGAGACGAAGGCATGACCGGCGCCAGCGATCTGCAGGACGTCGCCGCGGTGATGGCCTTCACCAAGAAGCTGCTGCCGAACGCCAAGCGCTTCGGCGTGCCTTATAATCCCGGTGAGGCCAATGACGTTGCCTTGGTCGAAAAGATCAAGGCGGCGGCACCGGCCGCCGGTTTCGAGGTGGTGGAGGTCGGCATCGACAACGTCAATGACATCCAGCAACGCATCGCTTCGCTCGCCGGCAAGGCCGACGTGATCTACGGCCCGGCCTCGAACCTGATCCAGCCGGCGATCGCCGCTGTCTCCGCGGCCGCCCGCCAGGCCGGTATCCCGGTCGTCAACTCCGATGACAGTGCGGTCCGTAACGGCACCGTGCCGGCGAGCTTCGCGGTCAATTACACGCAGGTCGGCGTCAACGCCGGCAACATCGCCGCCGAGATCCTCAAGGGCAAGGATCCCAAGACGATCGCGCCGTCGCGCCCGGCCTACAAGGACCACATGGCAACGATCTCGCGCAAGGCGATGGCCGCGTTCGGCATCGAGATACCGGCTTCAATGGCCGATTGCGGCTGCATCGTCGACTAACATCGGAACTGCCGGGGTGACGGCGTCGGCGCCGCTATCCCGAGGTCAGGGAGGAACGATGCTGGAGATTCGATCCGCGCGCAAAGTGTTCTACAAGGGCCAGGCCGACGAGAAGGTCGCGCTGGACGGTCTCAGCCTGTCCTTGGCCACCGGAGAGTTCGGCATCGTCATCGGCTCCAACGGGGCCGGCAAGAGCAGCATGCTCAACGCCATTTCCGGCGCCCTGATCCTCGATTCCGGCCAGATCCTGATCAACGGCGCCGACGTGACTGCAATGCCGGTGCACAAGCGCGCCGCGAAACTGGCGCGCGTGTTCCAGGACCCGATGCGCGGCACCGCCGCCAGCATGACGGTTGCGGAAAACATGCTGCTGGCCGATTTGCGTAGCCAAAAGCGCACCTTGCGCCCGGGGCTGAACACCACCCGGCTTGCGTCCTACAGGGAACGACTGTCGATACTGGGTCTCGGTTTGGAAAATCGTCTCGACACGCGCGTCGACCTGCTCTCGGGCGGGCAGCGGCAATCCTTGTCGCTGATCATGGCGGTCGGCGGATCGCCGGACTTGCTGCTGCTCGACGAGCATACCGCGGCCCTCGACCCGCGCACGGCCGAAATCGTCATGCAAGCGACCGTGCGCGCCGTCAACGCGCTGAAACTGACGACTTTGATGGTGACCCACAACATGCAACACGCCGTCGATTATGGCAGCCGGGTGATCATGCTCGATGCGGGCCGGGTGCTCCTGGAAGTCGCCGGGCAGGAGAAGGCGAGGGTCACGGTTATTGATCTGATCGGCCATTTCTCGGTCAAGACCGATCGCATGTTGCTGGCGAGCTGATCATCATGGATTTTGTTGGGGACGTTCTCACCAGCTTCGTCGCGATCATGCCGGTCACCCTGGCGCAAAGCCTGATCCTGGCCTTTGTCGTGCTCGGGATCATGATCCCGTTTCGCATGCTGAATTTTCCCGATCTCACCAGCGAAGGCGCTTTTCCGCTGGGCGGCTGCGTCTGCGGCGTTCTCCTTGCCGCCGGCGCATCGCCGCTGATGGGCGTTGCTGCCGCCCTTGTCGCTGGCTTCGCGGCGGGCTGCTGCACCGCCTTCATCCATCTGCGCTTCCGCATCCACACGCTGCTTGCGGGCATCCTGATGATGACGATGCTCTACAGCATCAACCTTCGCATTATGGGCAAGTCCAACCTGTCCGTCTTCGGTTCGCCCTCGGTGTTCGACTGGGTGCCGTTCGCGCGGCCGGGTTTCCCCGCCAGCAAGATTGTCGTCGCGGGTCTCCTCGCGCTTGCCGCCTTCATGCTGCTCTACATGTTCTTCAGGACCGAGAAGGGGACTGCCGTGCGCGCCGTGGGCGCCAATCCTGACATGGCCGAGGCGCAAGGCATCAATGTCTGGGCCGCGACCATAGGCGGTGTCGGGCTGGCCAGCGCTTTTTCGGCGTCAAGCGGTGCGCTGATGGTGCAGTCGCAAGGCTTCGCCGACGTCAATATGGGCCTGGGAATTCTCATCAACGGCCTTGCCGCGCTGATGATCGGCGAAGCCGTCGTCGGCAAGCAGACGGTGTGGCGGCAATTGCTGGCGCCCTTCGCCGGCGCGATCATCTACTACCAGCTGGTGTCGTTCTGCCTTGCGGCCGGCATGCCGCCGCCTGACCTGAAGCTTGCCACGGGCCTGTTCGTACTGGCCATGCTTGCCTTGCCCAGCCTCAAGCGCAGCCGGGGTTCCGCACCGGTTCGCGAAGCGATTCGTGAGTAACCGGCGTGAATGACCAAGGCGTGAATAACCAGGGAATGTCACAAATGATGCCTGCAACGCTCGATCTCGCAGCCGTCGAAGCCATGGATGCGGCGGACCCGCTGCGTGCCATCCGCGACCGGTTCATCTTGCCGGAAGGCGTGATCTATCTCGACGGCAATTCACTCGGCGCCGCGGCACCCGCCGTCTTCGACGAGCTGCGGAAAGCCGCGACCCAGGAGTGGGCACAGGATCTGATCCGTGCCTGGAACACCGCCGGCTGGTTCGACATGCCGGTCGCGCTCGGCGACCAACTGGGGCGGCTGATCGGCGCGGCGGCCGGCCAGACGGTGGTCTGCGATACGACCTCGATCAACATCTACAAGGTGCTGCATGCCGCACTCGGCATGCGGCCGGACCGCTCGGTCATCGTCGCCGAGGGAGACAGCTTTCCAACCGATCTCTACATGGCCGAAGGCGTGGCCTCGACGCGCCCCGGCACGGTGTTGCGCCTTGAGGGCGTTGATGCGCCGACCATTGAGGAGCTGATCGACGAGCGCGTTGCGGTCATCCTGGTCAACCACGTCAACTACAAGTCCGGCCAGCTGCGCGACATGGCGGCACTGACATGCAAGGCCCATCAGGTCGGAGCGCTGATCGTCTGGGATCTCTGCCACACCGCCGGCGCGCTGCCTGTCGAGCTCGACAGCGCCAATGCCGATTTCGCCATCGGCTGCACCTACAAATATCTCAATGGCGGCCCGGGCGCGCCAGCCTTCATCTACGCCGCCGAGCGTCATCACGATAAAGTCCAGCAGCCGCTCAGCGGTTGGTGGGGCCATGCGCGGCCCTTCGCCTTCGAGCAGGGTTATGCGGCCGGCAGCGGTATCCGCCGGTTCCTGTGCGGCACGCAGCCGGTGTTATCGATGCGGGCGCTGAAGGGGGCGCTGGATATCTGGGACGATGTCGACATGGCGACGGTGCGCAAGAAGAGCATCGCGCTCACCGACCTGTTCATCCAGCTCGTCGAGACCAGATGCGGCGCCTATGGCCTGGAGCTGGAAAGCCCGCGCGACGGCAATCAGCGTGGCAGCCAGGTGTCCTTCCTCCATCCCAACGGTTACCAGGTGATGCGGGCCTTGATCGAGCGCGGTGTGATCGGCGATTTCCGTGCGCCGTCGACGATCCGCTTCGGCTTCACCCCGCTGTATGTGGGCTACGCCGATGTATGGCAGGCGGTCGAGGTCCTGGAGGATATCCTGCGCACTGGCGCCTGGCAGGATGCACGCTTCGCGGTCAAGACGGCGGTGACCTGAAGCCGGCGCGAAGCCGGGAAAAATGTGACGCGGTTTCCCACAGGAATTGCGTCAGACGAGAGTTCAGAGCCGGGTGCGAACCGTCCACAGTTCCGGAAACAGGACGACCTCGAGCATCTTCTTGAGATAGGAGGCGCCCGACGTGCCGCCGGTGCCGCGCTTCAGGCCGATGATGCGCTCGACGGTGGTGACGTGGTTGAAGCGCCAGCGGCGGAAATAGTCCTCGAAGTCGACCAGCTTCTCGGCCAGTTCATAAAACATCCAGTAGCGCTGCGGATCGCGGTACACCGTCTGCCAGGCGACCAGGACTTCTTCGTTCCCGGTCCGCGTCTCGCGCCAATCCGTGCGCTTTGCGTCCACCCCGATGTCGAAGCCATTGCGGGCCAGAAGCAGCAGCGCTTCATCGTAGAGCGACGGCTCGGCCAGGATCGCCTCCAGCTTCTGGCTGAGGTCCGGCCGGTGCTTGTGCGGCCCGAGCATGGCGAGGTTGCGGTTACCGGCCATGAACTCGATGGCGCGATACTGCCAGGACTGGAAACCCGAGGACTGGCCGAGCGCGTCGCGGAACTCGGTGTATTCGCTGGGCGTCATCGTGCGCAGCACGTCCCAGGCATTGTTCAACTGCTCGAAAATGCGGGCGACACGCGACAGCATCTTAAAGCTCGGTTCGAGGCGGTCGGCACGGATCGAGCGGATCGCCGCGCCAATCTCGTGCAAAGCGAGTTTCATCCACAATTCCGATGTCTGGTGCTGGATGATGAACAGCATTTCGTCATGCGCCGAGGACAGCGGCGTCTGGGCCTCCAGCACTTTCTCCAGGTGCAGATAGTCGCTGTAGGACATGCGCTCCTTGAACGACATCTCTGCGCCTTCAGAGGCCGGATCGTAAGGCTCGCTCAATTGATCTTCTCCGTGCGCAGCCGAAACCGCTGGATCTTGCCGGTCTGGGTCTTCGGCAGAGCGGCGATGAATTTGACCGATCGGGGATATTTGTAGGGCGCGATGGCTGCCTTGACGTGGTCCTGCAGGCGCTTGACGGTCATTGCGTCTGGCGGGACACCTTGCACCAGTACGACATGCGCCTCGACGATCTGGCCGCGCTCGCCATCCTCGGCACCGATGACCGCGCATTCGGCGACATCGGGATGCGACAGCAGCGCCGCCTCGACCTCGGGTCCGGCGATGTTGTAGCCGGCGCTGACAATCATGTCGTCGGAACGCGCGGCGAAGTGGAAGAAGCCGTCCTCATCCTGCGTGAAGGTATCGCCGGTGAGGTTCCAGCCGTCGCGCACATAATCCTTCTGCCTGTCATCGGCCATGTAGCGGCAGCCGGTCGGCCCGCGCACCGCCAGCCGTCCGGTCTCGCCACGCGGCACCTCGCGCATCTCCTCGTCGACGATGCGCGCCTCGTAACCGCCCACCGGCTTGCCCGTCGAAGCGGGCTTCCTGTCGTCAAAGCGGTTGGAGATGAAGATGTGCAGCATTTCGGTGGCGCCGATGCCGTCAAGGATAGGCTTGCCGGTCTTTCGCGTCCACTCTTCGAAGACCGGGGCCGGCAAGGTCTCGCCGGCCGAGACGGCAACGCGCAATGATGAAAGATCGGCGCCTTCGTCCATGGCCTTCAGCATGGCCCGGTAGGCGGTCGGCGCGGTGAAGGAAATGGTCGCTTTGTAGGTCTCGATGATGTGGACCATGTTGGGTGGCGTCGCCTGTTCCAGAAGCGTTGCCGCCGCGCCGAAGCGCAGGGGGAAGATGGCAAGCCCGCCAAGGCCGAAAGTGAAGGCGAGCGGCGGCGAGCCGACGAAGATGTCGTCGGGCGTCACCTGCAGGACTTCACGGGCGTAGGCATCGGCGATGATCAGCAGGTCGCGGTGGAAATGCATCGTCGCCTTCGGCACGCCGGTCGTGCCCGAAGTGAAGCCGAGCAGGGCGACATCGTCGCGGCCGGTGCTGACGGCGGTGAAGGTAACCGGCTTGTCGAGGGCGGCGCGATCGAGCTCGGCGTCATGGTTGGCGGTGCCGTCGAAGCCGATCACCTGCTTCAGGAACGCGCTGTCCTTGGCGCAGGCGGTCATCTCGTCCATCAGCCTGGTGTCGCAGAGCGCGGTCGTGATCTCGGCCTTGTCGACGATCTTGGTGAGTTCACCGGCGCGCAACATCGGCATGGTGTTGACGACGACAGCACCGACCTTGGTGGCGGCCAGCCAGCAGGCGACCATTGCCGGGTTGTTGGCGGAGCGGATCAGCACCCGGTTGCCCGGCTCGACGCCGTAGTTCTCGACCAGCGCATGGGCGAGCCGGTTCGTCCAGTCGGACAGTTCCTTGTAGGTGCGGCGGCGGCCATTGCCGATCAGCGCGGTGTGGTCACCAAGGCCCTTCTCGACGAGCCTGTCGGTCAATTCGACACCGGCATTGAGGTGTTCTGGATAGTCGAAGCCGTCGAGCAGGAAGTCGGGCCATTGCTCGGGCGGCGGCAGATTATCGCGGGTGAACGTGTCGGTATGCGCTGAAGGCCCAAGCATGTCGCCGCTGTCCCTGTCTGCCGCCTGCAGTGTGCGTGGCACCTGGCCGGCGGCGGTGGATCTGAATTCCTGTCTCTCGCGGAAGGCTTCGTGCGGCCGGCTACACCCTTGTCGACATGTCACCGGAAACGTGACCATCGGCGGGTTCGGACGGCACAGCGGACCTCCCATTTTGTCGGCTGTTCCGAAGGCAGGATCGCACCAGTCGAAATTTGTTTCAAGCCTAAAATGTTTCACCCCAAAGCCTTGACGCACGGTATGGTGGCGGCCATTGCTAGCACTGAGACGACGCTGTTTCGGGGAGGGTGCCGATGCTCGACCATCGCATTGCCGATTGGGACAATGCCTATGCCAACGGCGCGAATATTGCCGGCAGCGACCGTTGGCCGGCCGCCTGGTCGGGACCGGCGCAAGCGTTCCGTGACGCACTGTCGGGGGAGGGCCGGGCACGGTTCGACATCGCGTATGGCGATCGGCCGCGCAACCGGCTCGACCTTTTCCTGCCGGAGACCACGCCCAAGGGGCTCGTCGTGTTCATCCATGGCGGCTACTGGCTGGAGTCCGATAAAAGCGGATGGTCGCATCTCGCCAAGGGCGCGGTCGGCAACGGCTTTGCGGTGGCTATGCCTTCCTACACGCTGTGCCCGGACATCCGCATTGCCGGCATTGTCAGCGAAATCGGGGCGGCGATCGGCAAAGCGGCGGCAATGGTCGGGGGACCGCTGATGTTGACCGGACATTCGGCCGGTGGACATCTCGCCAGCCGCATGGTGACCACAACCACACCGCTCGCCACCGATGTCGTGCGGCGCATACGCCACGTCGTTTCGATTTCCGGCTTGCATGATTTGCGCCCGCTGATGCGCACCGGCATGAACGCCGTGCTGAAAATCGATGAGCATGAGGCGCTGACGGAAAGCCCGGCACTGCTGCGGCCAATCGATGGTGCCCGCATCACCTGCTGGGCCGGCGGCGGCGAGCGCTCGGAGTTCCTGCGACAGAATGCGTTGCTGGCCAACATCTGGACCGGGCTTGGCGCCACCACCAGTGCCGTGGTCGAGCCCGACCGGCATCACTACGATGTAGTTGATGGCCTGGCCGATCCGGCGCATGCATTGACGCGGACCTTGATCTCGGAATAAGCCCTGTGATCAGTAAGTTATTACGAAATACTTCAGCGCAACATCAGAACGCTGCAAGCGTCGCCCGCAGCGGATGCAGGGGCAAAAGGCGCGCGAACGACCAGTCCGTTGGCATCGGCCAGCATCCTCAGCATCGAGGAATCCTGGATGCCGAACGGCGTCGCCACCAGTTCGCCGTCATCCTCCCTGACCACCGCCCTCACATAATCCTGGCGCAGATCATTCGCCGCCATTGCGGCGCCCAGCCGAGCCGGGCGGATGTCCTGACGATGGTCGCGACCGCCCAGCCTTGCCAGAAGCGGCTTCAGGAACAATTGCGAGCAGACCAGGCTTGCTACCGGGTTGCCGGGCAGGCCGATGCATCTGATATCGCCGAGGCGCCCGAACATCAGCGGCTTGCCGGGACGCATGGCGATCTTCCAGAAGCCGAGCGTCATGCCTTCGCCGGTCAGCACGTCATGGATCAGGTCGTGGTCGCCGACCGAGGCGCCGCCCAGCGTGACGATGACATCGGCACCCGCCGCGACCGCTTTCCTGACCAGGCCGGCGATGTCGTCCTTGCGGTCGGCGGCGATCCCGAGATCGAGCGCACAGGCACCGACCGATTGTGCCGCCGCGGCGACGCCGTAGGCGTTGGACGAGATAATCTGGTCGGGCCCGAGTTCGCTGCCGGGCGGCAACAACTCGTCACCGGTGGCGATGATGGCGACCAGCGGCCGTTTCACCACGCCTACTCGGGGATGATTGGCCGATGCCGTCAGCGACAGTGCCGCCGGGTCGAGCACGCGCCCCTTCTCCAGCAGCACGTCGCCCTTGGAAAAATCGAGGCCGACGCGGCGAATGTTACGCCACACGGCGGTTGGCTCGATCACTTCGATGTTGCCGCCGCCGAGATCCCGGACGTTTTCCTGGATGACGATGGTGTCGGCGCCGTCAGGCAGCGGTGCGCCGGTGAAGATACGCACTGCCTGTGCCTGGCCGACCGCGCCGTCAAAGCCGCGTCCGGCCGGCGCCATGCCGATCACCGAGAGTTTCGACGGCACCGACGCGATATCGGCGGCTCGCACCGCATAGCCGTCCATGGCCGAAGCGTCGAAGGGTGGCTGGGTGCGCAGCGCCATGACCGGTTCCGCCAGCACACGATCGATCGCCTCGATGAGCGGGACGCTTTCGCCGGCCAGCGGCACGGCGCCGTCGAGCAGGCGCTCGAGCGCGTCGGCGACCGGAACCAGTGCCATCAGAGCCCTGCCTTGTAGTCGCCGGACTTGCCGCCGGTCTTTTCGACCAGCCGTATGCCGGAGATGACCATGGCGCGGTCAACCGCCTTGGCCATGTCGTAAATGGTCAGGCAGGCCACCGAGGCTGCCGTCAATGCTTCCATTTCGACGCCGGTCTTGCCGGTGACGCGTGCAAGGGCGGTGACCTTCAGGCCGGGCAGAGCATGGTCAGGCTCTATGTCGACGGAAACCTTGGTCAGCAGCAGGGGGTGGCAGAGCGGGATCAACTCATGGGTCTTCTTCGCTGCCATGATGCCGGCGATGCGCGCCGTGCCGAGCACATCGCCTTTTTTGGCATTGCCGGCGAGGATGGTCTTCAACGTCTCTGGCTGCATCGAGACGAAACCCTCGGCGATCGCGGTGCGCGTCGTCTCGTCCTTGCCGCCGACATCGACCATGTTGGCCTCGCCCTGTGCGCCAAGATGGGTGAGAGCGCCTGTCATCGTCAAATCGCCATAGAGCGACGTGCGTCCATTCGGACGCACAGAGTGCGCTCTGTCACTTTGACTCTATGCATCGTGCTCTCCGAAAATCGATTCCGATTTTCGGCCCGCATCGGACGCCTTGCCCGTGAGCAGCGAGCGCGTTGCAGCGGTCACGTCCCGTTGGCGCATCAAGCTCTCGCCCACCAGGAAGGCACCGATGTCCATCCTTTGCAGTCTAAGGCAATCGTCATGCGAGAAAATGCCGCTTTCGCTGACCAGCAAATGACCCCCCGGCACCATCGCCCGCAGCCGCTCCGACGTATCGAGGCTGGTCTCGAATGTCCGCAGATTGCGGTTGTTGATGCCGATCAATTGCGATGACAGTTTCAGCGCTCGCTCGGTCTCGGCTTCATCGTGCACCTCGATCAGGGCGTCCATGCCGAGCTCGAACGCAGTCGATTCGAGTTGGCTGGCCATGGCATCATCGACGCTGGCCATGATGATCAAAATGGCGTCCGCGCCCCAGGCCCGCGCCTCGTAGACCTGGTAGGGGTCGAACAGGAAATCCTTGCGCAGGGCGGGCAGCGTCACGGCGGCTCGCGCCTCGGTCAGAAACTCCGGTGCGCCCTGAAAGGAGGGCGCATCGGTCAGCACGGAAAGACAGGCCGCGCCGCCTTTTTCATAGGCCCTGGCCAGGCTCGGCGGATCGAAATCGGCACGGATCAGCCCTTTGGACGGACTTGCCTTCTTGATCTCGGCTATCAGTGCGAAGCCACCCGATCCGCGCTTGGCTTCGAGCGCGGCGAGGAACCCGCGCGGCGCGTCGGCGTCCTTCGCGCGCGCCTTGATCTCTGCCAGCGGCACGCTTGCCTTGGCGGCGGCGATCTCGTCGCGCTTGTAGACTTCGATCTTGCGCAGAATGTCAGACACGGTTCACCCGTTCGAAATCTCGACCAGCCGGTCGAGCACCTGCAGCGCCCGGCCGCTGTCGATGGCCTGTGCGGCGATGGCGATGCCGTCACCGAGCGTCGTCGCCTTGCCCGCAATCACCAGTCCGGCGCCGGCATTCATCAACACCGTGTCGCGATAGGCGCCGGCGGTGCCGCCCAGCATATCGCGCAAGGCCTTGGCATTGTAGGCGGCATCACCGCCACGCAACTCATCCTTGGTATGACGCTTCAGTCCAACCTCTTCCGGGGTCAGCGTGAAGCTGCGGATTTCGCCGCCAACCAGTTCGGCTACCTGTGTGTCGCCTGTGGTGGTGATCTCGTCATAACCATCGCCGTGGGCGACCCAGGCATGCTCGGTGCCGAGCGCCTTCAGCGTTTCGGCCACCGGCATGATCCATTCCGGCATGAACACGCCGACCATCTGCCGCCTGACGCTAGCCGGGTTCGAAAGCGGGCCGAGCAGGTTGAAGATGGTGCGCGTACCAAGCTCGCCACGAACCGGACCGACATGCTTCATCGCCGGATGGTGCGCTGGCGCGAACATGAAGCCGACGCCGGCTTCATGGATGCACTTGCCGATTAGCTCCGGCGCGATGTCGATCCTGACGCCAAGGGCAATTAGCACGTCGGCCGCGCCGGTCAGCGAGGACAGGCCGCGATTGCCGTGCTTGGCGACCGGCACGCCGCTGCCGGCAATGACAAAGGCGGAAGCCGTCGAGATGTTGACCGAGTGCGAATTATCGCCGCCGGTGCCGACGATGTCGATGGCGCCGTCAGGAGCATCGACGCGCAGCATCTTGGCGCGCATCGTGGCGACAGCGCCCGATATTTCGCTCACCGTCTCGCCGCGTACGCGCAACGCCATCAGGAAGCCGCCGATCTGCCCTGGGGTCGCATCGCCCGACATGATGATGTCGAAGGCCTCGCAGGCCTCCTCGAAGGACAGTGCGGTGCCGGTCGCGACCTTGGCGATATGGGTTTTCAGCGCGCTCATCTTGTCGAGGCTTGGGCAACGGCGGCCTGGTCGACGCGGACGTCGTACTGCGTCTGCAACTGCGCCACCAACTGGTCGAGCAGGTCGTCGGACATGCCGGAGGTGAATGATTTCTGCGCGTCGTCCGGCACCGAGCTGGCGTCGGCGCCGGCCGGTTCGAACACTTCGGCGACCTTGAACAGGATCTGGCCGTCGCCGGTGGGCGAGGGGATCAATCCGGTGCCGCCTTCGCCGACGCCGAACATGACGGCGGCGCCTTCCTTGCCGAAATCGGCATCGTCGGCTTCGCGCTTCAAGCCGCGCTTGGTCTGCTTCTCCAGCTTGAGTTCGCCGGCGATGACGTCGAGCGTGGTGCCGGCCTTGAGGCGCTTCTCGAGTTCGTCCGCCTTGGCGGCGAGCCGCTTGGCGGTCTCGGCCGCCGTCCAGTCGGCGACAACCTTTTGGCGCACCTCATCAAGAGTGCGGTCGCGGGCCGGTGTGATCGAACCGACCTCATAGAAGACGAAGCCGTTGTCCGCCGTGGTCAGCGCCTCGTTTTCGGTGTTCGGTTCCGCATCGAAGACGGCCTTGATCAGCGCCGGCGATTCCGGCAGGTCCTTGACGATGGAGCCATCGGGCCTCAGGCCGTTGCGATCGATGGCGTCGATGGTGATGTCCTTAAGCTTCAATTTGGCGGCGGCATCGGCCAGCGAACTGCCCGATGCGCGGGTGTCTTCATAATTGTCGTGCACATCCAGAAGGATGCGGCTTGCCTCGCCCAGCGCCAGGTCCTTGCGGATCTGGTCCGACACTTCGGCGAGCGGCTTCACCACCTCGGGCTTAATCTCGGTCACGCGCAACAGCACCGGACCGAAGGCGCCCTGCACGACCTGGCTGACTTCGTTGGCGTTGAGCGCGAAGGCGGCATCGGCAACCGCCTTGTCGGCGATCTTGTCCTTGGCGAGCGTGCCAAGCAGCGTGTCGGCCGGGGTCTTGCCCTCGGCGGTCACCAGCTTGTCGAAGGTAGCGCCGGCCTTGAGCGAATCGAGCGCCGCCTTGGCGGCATCCGGCGTCTTGAACACAAGCTGCTCGATGGTGCGCATTTCGGGCGTGGTGTAGCGTGACTTGTTCTTGTTGTAGTCGTCACTGACCTGCTGGTCGGTGACCGCGGTCGTATCCATTATGTCCGCCGGTTCGAGGCGAACATACGAGAATTTGCGGTATTCAGGTGCGGCGTAGCTCTTCTTGTTGGCCTCGAAATAGGCCTGAAGCACGCTGTCGCTCGGCGCCGCGATCGGCTCGACCAGCGCCTTCGGCAAAGTCAAATAGTCGACGGTGCGGTCTTCACCGCGGTAGAGCGCGACCGCCTTGAAGAACGTGTCCGGCGCCTTGAGGCCGTCCGAGACCGCCTCGACGATCTGCTGGCGCACCGCCACCTGGGCACGGTTCTTCAGATAATCCTCGGGCCGCATGCCGACCTGGTGCAGCATGTAGTCGAATGTCCTTCGGTCGAACTGACCGCCAGGGCCCTTGAAAGCCGGGTCTTCGCGGGTGAGTTCGGCCAGCCGATCCTTGGAAAGGCCGAGGCCGAGCTTGCGTGCCTGCTCGTCGAGGACGGCACCGGAAACGAGTTGCGCCAGCACCTGGTTGTCGATGCCGAGCGCCTTTGCCTGTTCATGCGTGAGGCGCTGACCAAACTGCTGCGACATGACGGCGAGCTGGCGGTCATAGGCGAGGCGGTATTCGTTGATCGATACCTTGGTGCCGCCGGCCGTTATTACCGAATCGTGGCCCGCGAAGCCGCCCATCAGCCGTCCGGAGATGCCCCAGGCGGCGAAACTGACCACCAGCAGCGAAAGCAATGTCTTCGCGACCCAGGTACCCGCCGCGCTTCTCAATATACCAAGCATGGTTACTTCCGATTTATGCGCATTTTCGCATGCGCCGAGTCTGAACCAAGCGCAATAGCGCCCTTCCTGCCCACTGTCGATTGCTTTGTGGCCTGATTTTGGTAGTGAGGGCCAGAGCTTGATATCGCCCGGAGAAGCACACCATGACACCAGGAATTCGCCCGCTTGTCGCCGGCAACTGGAAAATGAACGGCACCAGCGCCTCGCTGAACGAGCTCAGGATGATCGGCAACGGTTTCATGAGCGGGCTCGACGCCGAGACCGAAGCGCTGGTCTGCGTTCCCGCGACGCTGCTTTCCCATGCCGCGGAGATTTTGTCGCGCACGCCGGTCCATGCCGGTGGCGAGGACTGCCATCCCAAGGAAAGCGGTGCCTATACCGGCTGTATCTCCGCGGAGATGCTGAAGGACGCAGGCGCCAGCCATGTCATTGTCGGCCATTCCGAATGCCGCGAGCAAAGCGGCGAGGACGATGCGACGGTCCAGGCCAAGGCCACCGCCGCCTGGCGGGCCGGGCTCGTGGCCATCGTGTGCATAGGCGAGACGCGGCAGGAGCGTGAGGCTGGAGCGACGCTGGAGGTGCTGTCGCGCCAGGTCGCCGGCTCGGTGCCGCCAAGCGCCACGCCATCGAACACCGTCATTGCCTATGAGCCGGTTTGGGCGATCGGCACCGGCCTGACGCCAACCGCGGCCGATGTGGCCGAGGCGCATGCGCATATCCGCGAAAAGCTGGCGGAAAAACTTGGGGCCGCCGCCGCCAGGATGCGCATCCTGTACGGTGGCTCGGTCAAGCCTTCCAATGCCGTTGAACTGCTGGGCGTCAGGAATGTCGACGGCGCGCTGGTCGGCGGTGCCAGCCTGAAAGCGGCTGATTTCCTGGGCATCGCCGAAGCCTATCGCAGCATTGCTGGCTGAGATTCACGAGGATGGACGGGTCTCGTCCCGTTCAAATTCGTTGCAAAGAGGGCGTTGCTTCCCATATTCCGGCCACGGGCTTGGAAATGCCGTGAAAGCATTGTATTGAGCCGCCTCCAATTCACCGGCCGTGTCCGCGGCCGGGCAGGGCCTTGCCAGGATAAATTATGCAAACCGTACTGATCGTCATTCATCTCATGGTCGTGCTCGCCCTTGTCGGCGTGGTGCTGCTGCAGCGCTCCGAAGGCGGCGGTCTCGGCATTGGTGGCGGATCGGGCTTCATGACCGCGCGCGGCGCGGCCAACGCATTGACCCGGGCGACGGCGATCCTGGCGGCAGCGTTCTTTGTGACGTCGCTGACCTTGTCGATCATTGCCCGCTACGGCGAAAAGCCGATCGACATTCTCGATCGGGTTCCCGCGACCTCGGATGGCGCCGGCAAGGGCGTGCTCAACCAATTGCCGGGTACGGCCACGCCGGCACCCGCCGGCAACATCACGCCGACGCCTCCGTCCGGCAACGACGCCGCGACAAAACCGCTGGCAACGGCCCCGGCCACCGCGCCCGCCGGCAGCACCACGCCGCCAGCGGCCAATGGAACCACCAACACCGCGCCGGCGTCGCCTCAGGTTCCGAACCAATAACCTTATGTTCTAAACCGCGATCTGTGTTCGTTTGAACACAGTCGCGGCAAATGCTGCGCAATCACGAAGATTCGACAGACCGCGGCGCGGTCTCGCGCTTGAGGCATACGCGCTTATTCGACTATAGATTGCACGCGGCATTTTCGGCGTCCTTGGGGGACGCCGGGCGACGCCGTGGGCAACAAGCATTGAACGATCGGATCTTCGCCATGCAGCTTCGCAGCTTCATTTTCCTGGGACTTTGCGCCGCAATCGGCATAAGTTCCCCGGCCTCCGCCGCCATGCCGGCAAACATGGCCGCACAACAGTCGGTGTCGCTCGAAAAGACCGACGCCATCCCCGTCGCTGCCAAAAGCGATGCGACGCAGTTGAAGCTTCTCAAGAAGAAGAAAAACCCCACGCCGGAGGATCTTGCCCAGATCAAGAAGATCGAGGCCAAGATCGTTGCCGACAAGGAGGATGCCAAGGCCAAGGCGCTTGAGGCCAGGAAAATGGCAATGCGCGAGGCGGCCAAGGCCAGGGCTGACGCAGATCGGCAGGCGTTCCTGGCCAGCAAGGGCCAGAAAGCAGCGGCAACCGAAGTGGCCGATGCCAAGCCGGCCAAGAAGACCGTCAAGATCATCGAGCCGATCGAACCTGTCACCCCGATCCCGGCGGCCGAGCCGATCCCAGCCGAGGCGATGAATGTCGCTTTGACGGGCAACAATGGCGAACTGCGCAGCGAGGTCGTCGGCGGCCAGAAGCAGTCAAGCGGCGGCCTGTTCGCGGGTCTGTTCGGTGGAACATCGTCTGGCTCATCGATCAGCTATCTGCCCGAGACACGCGCGCTCGACTCGGCACTTGCCCAGAAGAACGCCAAGAAGCCGTTCAAGGTGAAGCCGGAATTCGTGCCTCAGGACGTGGAATTCACCGGCTATGACGCCGGCACAATCGTCATCGACACCAGCGCTCGCCGACTCTACCTCGTCGAATCATCGACCACCGCACGCCGTTACGCCATCGCGGTCGGCCGCGAAGGCCTGCAGTTCAAGGGCACGGTCGCGGTCGGGGACAAGCAGGAGTGGCCGCGCTGGATCCCGACGCTCGACATGCAGAAGCGCGAGCCCAAGCACTACGGCCAGTACAAGGACGGCATGGCAGGCGGCGGCCAGAACCCGCTCGGCGCCCGCGCCATCTATCTCTACGATGGCAGGAAGGACACGCATCTGCGTATCCACGGCACCATCGCGCCGCAGTCGATCGGCACCAGCGCGTCCAATGGCTGCTTCCGCATGATGAACGAGCACGTCATGGATCTATACAGCCGCGTCCGGATCGGCACCAAAGTCGTCATCATCTGACGTTTCCGTCATCATGCCGAAGGGCCGGCTCAGCCGGCCCTTTTGTTTTGCTTAGAGCGATTCAAAGCCCTTTGGCCGTGATGCCTGTCCGAAAGCCGGATCCCACTTTTCGGGATCATGGTCCGAGCGCCTTTTTGGGAAAAAGCCTTCGCGGCGGTTTTTTCTCTGGCGGAATCAATCCGGCCGCGTTAAGCGATGACTCCCATGGCGCGATATGTATTCATCACAGGCGGCGTGGTTTCCTCACTTGGAAAAGGCATTGCCGCAGCGGCCCTTGGGGCTCTCCTGCAGGCGCGAGGTTATCGCGCACGCATCAAAAAACTCGACCCTTATCTGAACGTCGATCCCGGCACGATGTCGCCGTACCAGCACGGGGAGGTGTTCGTCACCGATGACGGTGCCGAGACCGACCTC
The DNA here is from genome assembly GCF_000230995.2 of Mesorhizobium australicum WSM2073. Lineage (NCBI taxonomy): Bacteria > Pseudomonadati > Pseudomonadota > Alphaproteobacteria > Hyphomicrobiales > Phyllobacteriaceae > Mesorhizobium > Mesorhizobium australicum. Next base: position 4,127,350 of record NC_019973.1, read on the forward strand.
GATCTTGGCCATTACGAGCGCTTCACCGGCCGGTCCGCCAATCAGCAGGACAACATCACGACCGGGCGTATCTACAAGAACATCATCGAGCGCGAGCGGCGCGGCGATTATCTCGGCGCCACCGTGCAGGTGATCCCGCACGTCACCGACGAGATCAAGAACTTCGTCCTCGACGGCAATGACGATTATGATTTCGTGCTGTGCGAGATCGGCGGCACGGTCGGCGACATCGAGGCGATGCCGTTCCTCGAGGCGATCCGCCAGCTCGGCAACGATCTGCCGCGCAACAACGCCGTCTATGTCCACCTGACGCTGATGCCCTATATCCCGACGGCGGGCGAACTGAAGACCAAGCCGACCCAGCATTCGGTCAAGGAGCTGCGCGGCATAGGCATCGCGCCCGACATTCTTCTGGTGCGCGCCGACCGCGCCATCCCCAAGGAAGAGCGCCGCAAGCTGTCGCTGTTCTGTAATGTCAGGGAAAGCGCCGTCATCCAGGCGCTCGACGTGCCACATATCTACGATGTGCCGATGGCCTATCACAAGGAAGGTCTGGATTCGGAAGTGCTCGCTGCCTTCGGCATCGAGCCGGCGCCCAAGCCGCGCATGGAACCGTGGCAGGCAGTCTCCAACCGCATCCACAATCCGGAGGGCGAGGTCACCATAGCCATCGTCGGCAAGTATACCGGCCTCAAGGATGCCTACAAATCGCTGATCGAGGCGCTTTCGCATGGCGGGCTGGCCAACCACGTCAAGGTCAAGCTCGACTGGATCGAATCGGAAATCTTCGAAAAGGAAGACCCGACGCCTTGGCTGGAGAAGGTGCACGGCATATTGGTGCCCGGCGGCTTCGGCGAACGCGGCTCGGAAGGCAAGATCCTGGCGGCCAAATTCGCACGCGAGCGCAAGGTGCCGTATTTCGGCATCTGCTTCGGCATGCAGATGGCGTGCATCGAGGCGGCGCGATCGTTGGCAGGTGTCGAACATGCCTCCTCGACCGAATTCGGCCCGACCAAGGAGCCGGTCGTCGGTTTGATGACCGAATGGCTGAAAGGCAACATGCTGGAAAAGCGCAGGGCGACCGGCGATCTCGGCGGCACCATGCGGCTCGGCGCCTATCAGGCCGAGCTCGCCAAGGGCTCGAAGATCGCCGACATCTATGGCGACACCCAGATTTCCGAACGTCACCGGCACCGCTACGAGGTCAATATCGACTATAAGCAGCGCCTGGAGGATTGCGGGCTGGTGTTTGCAGGCATGTCGCCCGACGGTGTGCTGCCGGAGACGGTCGAATACCCCGACCATCCCTGGTTCATCGGCGTGCAATATCACCCCGAACTGAAGAGCCGGCCGCTCGATCCGCATCCGCTGTTTGCCAGCTTCATCGAGGCGGCGGTGGAGCAGAGTCGCCTGGTCTGATCGCTCCCATGCGGACCTATGTCGCGCTTCTCTACAGCATCGTCCTGGGAGAGGGGCGGCGGGTCGTCATGTCCGACCTCAAGGCCATGGCGGAAAGTCTCGGCCTGAAGAATGTCCGCACCTTGGTGGCGACCGGCAACCTGGTCTTCGAAAGTGAAAAGACCTCGATCACTACGCTTGGGACACGCCTTGAATCCGCCTTCGAACAGGCCTTTGGCCGCCACGTCGATATCATCGTGCGTGCCGCCGAAGACTGGCGCAAACTCGCAAGCGGCAATCCATTCCCGACCGAGTCGGTGGAAGCCGGCGACCAGGTGGCGGTGCGCGTGATGCGCAAACCTGTGGCCGAAGATGCCATATCGGGGCTTCAAGCCTGTGCCGCCGCGGACGAGAAGGTGCTTCTGGCCGGCGGCGACATCTGGATCGTCTTTTCAAGGGAGAGGCCTAGCTCGCGCCTGCTTGCCGCCGCCAACCACAAGCGCATGGGCGTCGGCACCTCGCGCAACTGGAACACCGTGCGCAAGCTGGCCGAAATGGTCGGCGGGTAAGTTAGGACGTTCTTTGTATCGCACCGACGTATTCGACTTTAGCTGAGACTGGCTATGAAGCCTTTGTTCCCGTCATGATTTCCGTGAATGCAAGCGACGTCCAGTGGTTTCTCACTAGCTTTTGCAAACAGGAAAATATGAGAACGTAGCCAAAATCAAGCCCTTGGATGATTTTATTAGTCTGCTCTACAACTTCCTTGTCCAGAATATCATTATGCATAGGGTGTATAATAGGTTGTCCACCGTGCACCAAAGAACTGCGGAAATCATAAAGATTTCGGAGTTTTTTCTTAACGACAGCGATACTCTTTGTTTCGAGTTCCAGAAAGATGCCAATCCTGTCCGTTAGAACTCGAAAGTTTTCTCCGACCTTGGTATCAAATAGAGTCTCAAGACAGTAGAATATCCAAACCACATTGGTAGGACTGTCAGACACTCTTGCCATATGCAAAAGCGCAAAGAATATGCGCTCTATAGGGTCTTTTGATACCTGCGTTGGCGACTTCCGTATATCGAAATACCATCGCCAAGTGTCATCTGGGCTCAATACGGATGGCAAAGCTAGCCCACCAGAGATGTCTTGCAGGTACGAAACCTCAAATATAGTACTCGTAAGGGATATTTCTTTATTAAGAATTTTTCCGTCTACGGACAATGATGAAACATATATATTAAGAGAAGACGGAGCAGATATATTGGCAATTAGAAATATATCATAAATGTAATTCTCAACAATAGAATCATGTAGTCTTTTATCATGGATTGATGTGACATTTATAGTAATTATTACGGGATCGCGCGGGAACGGGTCTACGGAGCTTCTTAAATCAATTGTTCCGTTTGCTATTCCTTGCAAGGCAACAACAAGGTCTCGAAAGTGTTCGTACAGGGATTCGAAATCCGTCTCGATATCATAGAGCTCGTTTTCGAATTTCACGGTCTTATTTCTGAAAGAGATTTTCGCTATCGCCCAAAAATCCCTTAGGTTTACTTCTATTACTTCCCAGTTGGTGTCAGTGATTTCGCGCCCATATGTCCGCACCTCCAAAATGTATTGACTCTTTTTCGGCAAGATCGCCATTTTCTCCCCGGTGGTTGGTCCAGTGTGGTAAGCATGTCCTAGTCAGAGGTTCAAAGCTAGGGAGTCGAGGGGTGACCTGGATCCCTAGCTTTTATCTAACCTCCTTGGTCAAGCTTTCGCCACCTTGGCGCTGGCTCCCACGGCCGCAGTGCGCAGCACGTAGTAGATGACCCCGGCAATCGCCACGCCGAAGAACCAGCCATAGACGCCCCACCAGGACGGCAGCCAGTTGGTGAAGTTGGGCAGGATCGACGAGAAGATGGCGCCAATGCCGGCGGCGATGAACGCATTGACGTGCCAGCCACCCTGGAAGCGGAACTCGCCGTCCTCGCGATACAGCGCCTCGACGTCGACTTCACCTTTGCGGATCAAATAGTAATCGACCATCATCACGCCGAAGATCGGCCCCATCGTCGCGCCGATGATGTTGACAAAGGAAGCGGCACTGCCTTCCCACGGTGCGAAGGGATAGAGCACCAGCGCGATGACGGCCGCGATGTAGCCGCCTTTCTTGAAGTCGATCTGGCGGGGAAAGACATTGGAAAAGTCGAAGGCCGGCGAGACGAAGTTGGCCACGACATTGATGCCGAGCGTCGCCACCGCGAAGGTAAGGGCGGCAAGGGCGGCCAGGAACCAGCTGTCGAACTTGGCCGAGATCTGGTCGGGGTGCAGCAGCACCTCATGGTAGACGTCGTAGGCGGCGATGGTGGTGACGCCGGCGACCAGCGAGAACAGGATCAGGTTGATCGGCAGGCCCCAGATGTTGCCCTTGCGCAGCGATGCCTGGTCGGGGGCATAACGGGCGAAATCGCAGAAGTTTAGATAGAGCGCCGAGAAGTACGTCACCCAGATCGCCGCCACGGCAAACAGTGCGGTCCAAGACCCTGGAGTACCAGGGACGCCCGCATCCTTGGTCTTTTCCAGCAGTACATCCATTGGGATATCGCTGGTGAAAGCGAAGGTTCCTGATTTGACGCAGAGATAGATGGCCAGGATCAGCATCATCACCCAGACCGCCGGGCCGGCCCAGTCCTGGAAGCGGCGCACCGTTTCCATACCGCGCTGGATGATCAGCAGTTGCAGTGCCCATATGATCACGAAGCAGATCACCTCCAGGCCGGAATGGCCAAGGAAATGGGTATTGGCGTTGAAATCGGCGAACCATTGCGAGCGGATCAGCAATGCGACGATGGCGCCTGAGGCGGCCGCTGTCTGCGCGCCGTACCAGAAGCAGGCGACGATGGCGCGCACCAGTGCCGGAATGTTGGCGCCCCAGATGCCGAAGGAGGCGCGGGCGAGCACGGGGTAGGGCACACCGGTCTTCACACCGGCATAACCGACCATGTTCATCAATGCGTAGATGATCAGCGAACCGATGCCGATGGCGATGATGAAATTGACGAAGCCGCCACAGAACAGAAACAGGCTGGCGGCGAGGTAGTAGCCCCACAGGCTATGGACGTCCGACGTCCAGACGTTGAAGATCGAGAACGGTCCCCAGTTTCGAACCTTGGCAGGAGCGAGGTCTTCATTATACAGGTCAGGCGATGCGCCTTGTATCGTCATTGCAATGTCCCCTTCTTGCAGCACGCGCCCTCACGCGTTGACCGCAGAGGTTACGCCTGACGTAGGGGAACCGGCAAGCAATCGATTTGCCGGCTTTGGCCTTAAAGATATTCAATGCGAACCGCGATTATCGAGAGCCCGTGATGGTGAGCCGCTTTTGAAACAGGCCTGCCTGTCGATTCGAATTCTCGATCCACGGCTTCCAAGCTGGACAAACCCGCGTTCCCGACGCCTATCGGCAAGCAAGGCTGCCTAGCCGATGGCCATCACCCGCTTGTGGTCCTCGACTTCGGAAAGCAGCCAATCCTGAAACAGGCCCGTACCCGGCTTGTTGCCGATGCTGCGGCGCTGATGCAGGTAGATGCCGGCCGGGTAGGTATGGCGGGCGCTGAACGGGGCGACCAATTTGCCCTGCTGCAGCAGATCCTGGGCCATCATCGTGTCGGCGAGCGCTATTCCAGCGCCATTGATCGCCTCGCGCATGATCAGCGTACAATCATCCAGCGTCGTGCTGGATTTCGGCGTCGTGTCCAACACGCCTTCCTGCTCCAGCCAGCGCTTCCATCGCATGGTCTCGCATTCGTGAATCAGGTGGTGGTTGACCAAGTCGGCGGGCGATCGCAGCGGCATCGGCCCTTCAAGCAGCGAGGGCGCACAGACCGGCGTCAGGACCAGCGGGATCAGCAGCGTCAGAGCCGGGCCGGCCTTGTAGACGAACTCGTCGACGATGGCCAAATCGAAATTGGCCCGCTTGCCCGATGTCGAGATCTCCAGATCCACGGACGGATGCCGCCGGCGAAAATTCGGTAGCCGGTCCGCCAGCCAAAGGTTCAGGACAGCAGGGACGCACAAAACCCGGACACGCTGGGTCCTGCCGTGGCTTGGGGCCTCGGCGAGACTGACATCATCGGTGGCCCGCCAGATGGCTTCGAATGCTTCGGAGAGGCTGCGTGCGTAATAAGAGCCCCGAATGGTCGGCGTTATCTGCCGAAAGCCGCGCTCGAACAGCTCCTGGCCGAGATTCCGTTCGAGTGCGCGGATGTGACGGCTGATAGCCGAGGGTGTCAGATGCAGCTCTTCGGCTGCGTCCTTGACGCTGCCGAGACGGGCGGCGGCCTCGAAAGCGCGCATGCCATTGAGTGAGGGTAGGGCCATCGGCCGATCATGAATTGCCAGTTGAGTTTTTGTCAATCGATATGGACAAAATTGGCGTTTGATCGCCTGACCCGTTCGGGGATACCCAAGAGGCAAGAGCAATTAAGTCGTCTCAAGAACGACAATTTGGGGACTTCGGCACGATCCAACCAGAGGTGACGGCCGGTTTGACCGGTTTCCACCGGTGGCGGGAGAAGCCTTGCGCAAACTGCAAGCCGCGCCTGGGCCAAAGCCCCGCAAAGAGGAGAACGCCTACCTATGCCTCAATCGCCAGTGCCGGTCTTTGAAACGGCGGACGAGATTTCCGCGGGAACCTCCGTCGTCGTGATCTTGCAGGCCGCTCAAACCGGCTTTGGCCCGCGGGCAACGGCCCTGGACACCGAAACGGGCGGGATCCTCTCCCGGGCCTGTGCGGATGCGGCTGCCTTGGCTCAATCCGGCGCCTGTATCGATGTCATCGCCCCCCAGGCGGTATCGGCGCGGCGCGTGATTGTCCTGGCCATGGGCAAGGCCGGGGCCGTCACCGCACTCTCCTTGGCGCGTGCCGGCGGCCTGCTTGCCGCGCATCTGGAGGGCAAAGGGGAATGCGCGGCCACCCTGGTCCTGGACCCCATTGCCGGCATAAGTCTGCCGGGAGCGGAAATCCTGGCAAGAGTCGCGCTTGGCATGCGGCTGCGGCGCTATCGTTTCGACATGCGCAACCGGCGCCAAGGGGCGGGGGCCGATCGGACCCTGCGGGTGCAACTGGTCGGGGCCGGCGGTCCGGAGCTGAATTCAGCATTGGCGCGGATCAATGCCATCGCGGATGGCGTCGAATATGCGCGCACACTGGTCAACCTGCCGCCGAACCATCTCCATCCCGACAATTTCCACGATCACCTGGAGCCTCTGCGCGAAGCCGGCATCGACGTCGAGATACTCGATACGGTGAAGCTCAGGGAATTCGGCATGAACGCGATCCTGGCCGTGGGTGCGGGTTCGGTGCGGCCGCCACGGGTCGCCGTCCTGCGCTATCGCGGCAAGGGCGCCCCCGCGCAGCCGCTGGCGTTCGTCGGCAAGGGTGTCTGTTTTGATTCCGGCGGTCTCTGCATAAAGCGCGGCGAGCAGATGTTCGATATGAAGGCCGACATGGGCGGTGCGGCCGCCGTGGTCGGCCTGCTGATCGCCCTGGCCCGGCAAGGCAGCCCGGTGCACGCCGTCGGTGTGCTCGGCATTGCCGAGAACATGCCGTCAGGCACCGCGCTCAAGCCGCGCGACATCATCACGACAGCGTCCGGGCAAACCGTGGAAGTGTTCGACACGGATGCGGAAGGCCGCCTGATCCTGGCCGACTGCCTCTATTATGCCGCTTCGCGCTTCAATCCGTCGGTGATCGTCGACCTCGCCACCTTGACCTATTCGGTGATGCGCGGTCTTGGATCGGTATTCGCCGGTCTCTTCAGCACCGACGATGCCATCGCCTCGCGGATGATCACGGCCGGAGAAATAGTCGGCGAGCGGTTCTGGCAGCTGCCGCTCGACCGGGCTTATGACGAGGGCCTGCAATCGCCGTTCGCGGACCTGCGACATCACGCCAAGGACATGGAAGACGGCGATGCTCCTTACGCGGCGGCGTTCCTGCGACACTTCACGGAAGACCGCCCCTGGGTGCATCTCGACATCGCCGGCAAGGAACTGACCGAGAAGGATCAGCCCCTGGGCCGGGAAGGCGCTACCGCATTCGGCGTGCAGATGCTGGAAGAATGGGTTCGCGCCAGCCGAGTTGCAAACTAGGTGACCAGCGGCATGCCTTCAAACATTCAGGAGATCGGGATGTCATCGGAGATCGTCACCGGGGAGGGACGTGCCGGCTTCGGCGGCTACGAAACCTGGTATCGCGTCAGCGGTAACCTCGATGCCGACAAGGCTCCGATCGTCATTTTGCATGGCGGGCCGGGCGCCGCCCACAATTACGTCGATGCCTACAAGCTTCTTGCCCGAAGAGGCCGCGCCGTCATCCACTACGACCAACTGGGCTGCGGTAACTCCACCTTGCTGCCGGACAAAGGCGCCGATTTCTGGACACCCAGGCTGTTCATCGACGAGCTTGAAAACCTTGTCGACCATCTCGGCATCCGCGGCGGCTTCCACGTGCTCGGACAGAGCTGGGGCGGCATGTTGGGCGCCGAGTATGGGGTGACGCGGCCGAAGGGCCTGAAGTCGCTGACCATCGCCAACTCGCCGGCGTCCATGAAGCTCTGGGTAGAGGAGGCCAACCGGCTGCGCGCCGACCTGCCCATGGACGTACAGGAGACGCTGACCCGGCACGAACAGGCTGGCACGACGGATCATCCGGACTACCAGCAAGCGACGATGGTGTTCTACGAGCGGCATGTCTGCCGGATCGTTCCGTTCCCGGCCGAAGTGACCGAGACCTTCGCCCAGGTCGTGCGCAATCCGACCGTTTACAACGTCATGAACGGGCCGAACGAGTTCCATGTCATCGGTACGCTGAAGAACTGGAGCATCATCGATCAGCTGCCCGCCGTCGATGTTCCGACGCTGATCATTTCCGGCCGTTACGACGAAGCCACGCCCGCGACCGTGCAGCCGTTCAAGGACGGCATCGAGGGATCGCGCTGGCAGGTATTCGAGCATTCCAGCCATATGCCGCATGTCGAAGAGCAGGATCTATGCATGCGGGTGGTGGGAGACTTCCTGGACGACAACGACAACTGAAAAAAGGGGAACTGCGACATGAAGAAACTGCTCTTGGCGGCGTCAGCCGCGGCATTGCTGGCCGGCTCGTGGCTGGCTCCGGCACAGGCCGAATACCTCAAGGAACATCGCGGCGGCACTATTCGCCTGCTGGCCCGCTCGGCCGCCGGAACGCTCGATCCGCACATCAATTACACCGACCAGGGCTGGCAGATGTATCAGCCGATCTATGACGGCCTGGTCGCCTTCCGCAAGGCCGAGGGCATGGACGGCTTCACCATCGTCCCCGATCTGGCCGAGGCGCTGCCCGAGGTGACCAATGACGGCAAGACCTTCACCTTCAAACTGCGCAAGGGCGTCAAGTTCTCCGACGGCAAGGATCTCGGCGTGAAGGACGTCGTTGCTTCCTTCCAGCGCATCTTCAAGGTCTCCGGACCGACCTCCGGCACCTTCTATGCCGGCATCGTCGGCGCCGACAAATGCCTTGCCGAAACCAAGAGCTGCACGCTGGAAGGCGGCGTTGTCGGCGACGAAGCGGCAGGCACCATTACGTTGAATCTCACCAAGCCGGACGCCGAGATCCTCTACAAGCTTGCGTTGCCGCATGCCGTGGTCCTGCCGGCGGACACGCCTGCGGAAGACATGGGCTCCAAGCCCATCCCCAGCACCGGCGCCTACATGATCTCCGCCTTCGATCCCAACAAGGGCATGACGGTGACCCGCAACCCCAATTTCAAGCAATGGAGCGAGGACGCCCAGCCGGACGGCTATCCTGATGTCGTCCAGTATGATTTCGGCCTCTCCGAGGAAGCTGCCGTCACCGCGATCCAGAACGGGGAAGCCGACTGGATGTTCGACGCGCTGCCCAGCGATCGTCTCGGCGAACTTGGTACCAAGGCCATGGACCAGTTGCATATCTCGCCGCTCTCCGCCTGGTGGTATGCGCCGCTCAACAACCGGCTGGCGCCGTTCGACAATGAAAAGGCGCGCCAGGCCGTTGCCTACGCGGTCGACCGCAACACTCTGGTCAAGCTGTTCGGCGGCAAGGTGCTGGCCTCGCCGGTGTGTCAGGTCCTGCCTCCTGATTTCCCCGGCCACGAAGACTACTGCCCCTTCACCAAGAACCCCGGCGCCAAGTGGTCGGCGCCTGACCTCGACAAGGCAAAGCAGCTCGTCGAGGAATCGGGCACCAAGGGCCAGAAGGTGACCATCATCGTCGAGGACACGGCCATTTCCCGCTCCATCGGCGTCTATCTGCAGAGCGTGCTGACCACCATCGGCTATGTCGCCGACGTCAAGCCGATCTCGTCGAACATCCAGTTCACCTACATCCAGAACACCAACAACAAAGTGCAGATGTCCGTTACCCAATGGTACAAGGACTATCCCGCGGCTTCGGACTTCCTGAACATCCTGTTCAGCTGCGCATCTTTCCGTGAAGGTTCGGACGCTTCGATCAACATCGCCGGCTTCTGCGACAAGGATATCGACGCCAAAATGCAGAAGGCATTGGACCTCGGTGTGACCGACCAGAAAGCCGCCGACAAAATGTGGGCCGAAATCGACAGGCAAGTCACGGACAAGGCACCGGCCGTCGGCCTCTTTACGCCGAAGCGGCTTGACTTCGTCAGCAAGCGCGTGGGCAATTTCAAGTTCAACCGGCAGTTCAACTGGATGATCACCCAGTCGTGGGTACAGTAATGGCCTGGGTACAGTAATGGCCTGGATGCAGTAACGAACCGCGGAGGGGCACGTCCGTGTCGTACCAAGTCGCTGCCGTGCCGCGCAAAACACGAGGGCCCTGGGCCGTCGCGTTTGCGAAGCTGGCAAGAAACAGGGCCGCCATGGCGTCCCTGGCCGTGTTCCTCGTCATCGTCCTTGCCTGTCTCAGTGCGCCTCTCTACGCGAAATGGGCAGGTACAGACCCCTTCGCCTCGACGCTCGACGCCGTCATCCAGATCGACGGCGCCGATGTTCCGGTGATGGAACAATCGACAGAGGGGCTCGGGCTTGGCTACACGCCGCTCGGCCCGACCTGGCGGGTCGGCAACTATTTCCTCGGTGCCGACAGCCAAGGGCGCGATGTCATGGCCCGGATGCTCTATGGCGGGCTGAGCTCGCTGCTGATCTCCGGGGCCGCGACCATCTTCACGCTGGTCCTCGGCACGGCGGCGGGATTGATCGCGGGGTATTTCGGCGGCGTTACCGACACGGTTCTGTCGCGCTTGCTGGATGTGCTCTGGGCATTTCCGATCTATCTCCTGGCGATTTCGCTTTCCATCGTCACAATTTCGCAGGGCATCTCGATCGGACCGATCGAGATCGAGTCCGGCAGCCTGTGGTTGCCGGTCATCATCATCGGTATCGTCTATATACCCTATGTGGCGCGTCCGATCCGGGGGCAGGTTCTGTCGCTGCGGCACAGCGAGTTCGTGCTGGCCGCGATCAATCTGGGCGTACCGGGATGGCGAATATTGTGGCGCGACATCCTGCCCAACATCACCACCACCCTCATCGTGTTCATACCGCTGATGATGGCGCTGAACATGCTTACCGAATCGGCGCTCTCCTTCCTCTCGATTGGCGTCCAGCCGCCCGCGGCGAGCTGGGGAACCATCATCCAGGACGGGCAGGCGCTGCTTTACACCAGGCCACTCGTGGCGCTGGTGCCAGGCCTGGCGATCGCGATTTCGGTCATGACCCTCAATGTCTTCGGCGACGGCCTGCGCGACGCGCTCGACCCGCGCTCGAAGGTTCGGCTGGGGCGCGACTGATGATCTACGCCATCCTGCGCCGTTTCGGTCAGATGCTGTTCGTGATGTTCGGCATCTCGGTCATCGTCTTCCTGATTTTCTTCGCCACACCGGGCGCCGACCCGGCGGCCCGTATCGCCGGCCGCAATGCATCGCCCGAAGTGCTCGAGGCGGTACGCCACAGCTTCGGCTTCGACCGGCCGCTCTACGTGCAATACGTGACCATGATGGAGAAGATCTTCGTCACGGGCGATCTGACTTCCTTCGTCAATCGCGGCTGGAAGGTGGTGCCGGCGGTGATGGATTCGATCCCGGTCACGCTTTCGTTGGTATTCGGCGCGGCGATCCTGTGGGTGGTGGTGTCCATCATCATCGGCATCGTCGCCGCCGCAACCCGCGACAGCTGGCTCGACAAGCTTCTGATGGCGTTGGGCTTGCTCGGCATTTCCATGCCGGTCTACTGGCTGGGCGAGGTGATGAACCTGATCACCCAGAGCCGCTATCACGACAGCTGGGCATTTTCCTGGGTGCCGCCGCTTGGCTACAAGAATTTTTCCGACGATCCGAAAGGCTGGTTCCTGACGCTGGTCATACCCTGGATCACGCTCGCCATCCTCTACATCGGCATTTACGGGCGGGTCTTGCGCGCGGCGATCATCGAATCCCTGCAGGAAGATTATATCCGCACGGCCCGCGCCAAGGGCCTTTCGGAGACCCGCATCCTGCTGCGCCATGCCTTGCGCACGTCGCTCATCGCCTTCGTCACCTTGTTCGGTCTCGACTTCGGCGCACTGGTGGGCGGCTCGGCCCTCCTGACCGAAGTGGTGTTCGGGCTGCACGGCATCGGCAAGCTCACCTATGACGCGCTGCAGAACCTCGATCTGCCAATGATCATGGCGACGGTGATGTACGCTTCCATGTTCGTGGTGGTCGCCAACGCGGTCGTCGATTTCGTCTACATCCTTCTTGATCCGCGCCTGAGGACATCATGATATTGTCGGTGCGTGATCTCCGTGTATCCTTCCGGACCGATGATGGCCTGGTGAGGGCCATCGATGGCGTTTCCTTCGACCTCGCGGAAAGCGAAATTCTCGGTGTCGTCGGCGAGTCCGGCTCCGGCAAGACCGTGTCGCTGCTTGCGGTGATGGGGCTTATCACCGATCCCAACGCCATCATCGAAGGCTCGATCCGCTACAAGGGTCGCGAGTTGGTCGGATTGCCACCGCGCGAACTGAGGCGCCTGCGAGGCAACGAGATCGCAATGATCTTTCAGGATCCGATGACGGCGCTGACGCCGGTCTACACCATCGGCTGGCAGATCGCCGAACAGATCCGCGCGCATCGCAACGTCAGCAAAACCAAAGCCATGGAGCGCGTGGAGGAACTGCTGGCGGAGGTGAATTTCCCCAATCCGCACGAAGCAATGTCGCGCTATCCGCACCAGCTCTCCGGCGGCATGCGCCAACGGGCGGTGATCGCGATGGCGCTGTCCTGCAACCCGGCGCTGCTGGTGGCGGACGAGCCGACCACGGCGCTCGACGTCACGGTGCAGGCCGGCATTCTCGATCTCGTGCGCAAGCTGCGCGCCACGCACAAATCGGCGGTGGTCTTCATCACCCATGACATGGGCGTGGTCTCCGAACTCGCAGACCGGGTCATGGTCATGTATGCGGGCCGCATCGTGGAACGCGGCAGCCGCACGGAGCTGTTCTCCGACCCGCGACACCCCTATACGCGTGCATTGCTTGGTTCGATCCCGCCGCTGACCGGTGCCAAACCCCGCCGCCTGCCGGCCATTCCCGGGTCTCCGCCATCGCTGCTGCGATTGCCGCAAGGCTGCGCTTTCGGCCCGCGTTGCCCCGTCGGGTACGAGCCCTGCCTAACCGGCAAGCCCGAGCTTGGCGCCGCCCCGCACGCGGCGGCCTGTTTCCGGGTGGCGCAGACATGAGCGGACCGATGATCGACAAAGACCGTCCAATCCTCGAAACGCGCGGGCTCGGCAAACGCTTCTCGATCGGCAGCCGTTTTTCCGCGGAGGGCAGGCGAACCGTCCAGGCGGTCGACAATGTCTCCCTGACAGTGCGGCGCGGCGAAACTGTTGGATTGGTCGGCGAGTCCGGATGCGGCAAGTCCACGCTGGCGCGATGCCTGGTCAGGCTCTACGACATTTCGGACGGCAAGCTCCTGTTCGAAGGCGACGACATCACCTCGAAATCGCTGTCTGAACTGAGGCCGCTGCGGCGGCGCCTGCAAATGGTCTTCCAGGACCCGTCGGCCTCGCTCAATCCGCGCCGGCGCGTCGGCGACCTGGTGGCCGAACCGCTGCGCATCCATGGCAGGCTTTCATCGCGCGAGATCGCCAGCCGCGTCGCGGAACTCTTCGACCTCGTCGGACTGTTGCCGGACCATGTCATGCGCTTTCCCCATGAATTCTCGGGCGGGCAGCGCCAGCGTGTCGGCATTGCGCGCGCCATCGCCCTGAATCCCGATCTCGTCGTTCTCGACGAACCGGTCTCCGCGCTCGACGTGTCCGTACAGGCGCAGATCGTCAACCTGCTTGCCGATCTCCAGGAGAAGTTGGACCTCACCTATGTCTTTATCGCCCACGACCTGTCCGTGGTGCGTCAGGTCTCGACCCGCATCGCGGTCATGTATCTCGGCTCCATCGTCGAGGAAGGACCGGCGGAAGAGGTATTTTCAGCCCCGGCCCACCCTTACAGCCAGGCGTTGATCTCGGCCGTTCCCGTCGTGCAGGCGACGCCCACTGGGACGCGCAAGCGTATCATTCTGACAGGCGACGTACCGAGCCCGCTCAACCCGCCATCCGGCTGCCGTTTCCACCCCCGATGCCCAATCGCGGTTGAGCGCTGCCGTTCGGAACGGCCGGAGCTGAGGGAGCACCAATCCGGCCGCAAAGCGGCTTGCCACTTCCCGACGGTATAGCCGACCTCATTCCGATCGCCAGAATCTTTTAAAAAATTCTGTTTTCCGTATGGAACAAATCACCAGGCGGGGCGTTTCATACGGTTCGATCGAGCGCATCTCGATCGACCGGGAGGAAACAATGGACTACCTGCATTTCTTTGCGCCCGTGCGGATATCGCGCGGGCAGGGGCATCCTGTAGAAGAAGTGGATAGTGTCGCCGAGGCGATGGTTTTCTTGCGTAAATGGCCGACGGGACGACGTGGGCCAGTGTATCAGTGCGCGCTGAATTGCTGCTCGGCTGCCCTGTCGGGACAGATGTCGGCGGAGGAAGCCAGAAAGGCGTTCACCGGATTTGCCCGGATCACGCGGCTTCTCGACGATGACATGGCACTGCCGATGGGCAGCGACAGCATGGCGAGCATACACGCGCTGCGGCGATAGCCGCCACGCCCCTCTGCCTCTGGTGGATCGCGCCCCTTACGGGCGCGATGGAGGTTATGCTTGACCCTCGGGGCAGGTCGGTGGGTATCGCTTCTCAATTCTCCCTGAACCCACGATTGAGCGAATCGCGAACCGGCGCCAACATATAGTCCAGCAGCGTGTGCTCGCCGGTCAGGATCATGACTTCCGCCGGCATGCCGGGCGATAGATGGATGTCATGCAGATCCCTGAGATCGGCCGCGTCGATCTTGACCTTGGCAAGGAAATAAGGCTCTCCGGTTCTCTCGTCCGTCAGCCGGTCAGCCGAAATCGAGGTCAGCAGGCCATGGATTTGCGGCAGGTGTCTGGTTGGATAGGCCGACAGCACCACACGGGCCGGCATGTCCGGATGCACCACGTCGATATCCGTGGGCTTGATGCGGGAATCGATGATCAGATTGGCCTCGTTCGGGACGATGTCGAGAAGCGCCTGACCGCTGGAGATCACGCCCGATTCCGTTGTTACGCGCAGGTTCATCACCGTTCCGGCGATTGGCGCGACGATGTCCGTCCTCGCCAGCACGTCCTGGCGCGAAGGCAATTGGCTGCGCAATTCGGCGAGATCCGTGCGCGCTTTGGCAAGATCCTCGTTGGCGCTCTCGCTATCCTGCTGACGCAGGTTGAGGAGTTGGAACTGGGTCTCGCCGATCTGCTGATCGTTCTTCGCTATCTGCGCCCGGTTCGATGCCTGGTTGGCTCGAATGTCGGCCTGGGAGCGCTGAAGCGCCAATATCCGCGGCAGGCGTTCGAGGCCCTTCCTGTACATCTCCTGCGCGGAGGCGATCTCCTGGTCGATCAGGCCGAGTTGCTCGGCCTCGGCCGCCATGACATCCCTCGCTCCCGTGCTTTGCTCTTCGATCTGCGCGATGCGCTTGTTGAGGATCTGTGTGCGGCCTTGGCGGGTTGCGAGGCGGCTGTCGAGCAGCGCCTGTTCTTCGGCGACCACCTTTCGCGCGCTCTCGCTGTCGATCGAGGTCAGCTCCTTGGGGAAGGAGATCCGGTCCCGACCGGCAAGTTCCGAAACAAGTCGCGCCTCGGTCGCCAGCAGGCGAACATAGCGCCCCTCCAGCTCGTCATATCGCCCTTGCGCATCGGTCGTCTTCAGGCTGATAAGCACTTGGCCGACGCTGACTTTATCGCCCTCCTTAACGTGGATCGCGCCGATGATGCCGCCCTCCAGATGCTGGATGGTCTTACGATAACCTTCGGGGCTGACGACGCCGTTGGCAACGACAGCGCTCGCCAGCAGGGCGACGCTTGACCAAGCAGCGGTGCCGCCTACGAAAAGGATGGCCGAAGCGTAGCCCAGCATTCGCGCCGGCCGCGTCCGCAGCTTCAGATTGCGCCTGCTGGCACGGTAGGCGCGCGAGCGTCGCCGGAGCAATCCCGCAATCAAGAGCAGGAAGAGCGCGCCAGCCACCGCCAGCAACATTATGCGAGACGGCGTGTCGGTCCCATCCAACCAAACCGATACCGCTGTGCTGAGGTCGTTGGCGGAGGCGGTCAGCCTGTCGGTGAGTTCGTGCAAGCTGTCCGTCAGCCGGTTCAGCGTCGTCGAGAAGTCGCCAAATCGATCGCTCATGGCTCACTCCGCTGCGTTCAGTTTCGTTGCCGCGTTGGCAACAAGCTTTTCCCGCAAGGCCGCCGGAACCGGAATGCGCCTGGGCGGTCCGCCGAGCGCGCCGAGCACCTCGTCGCGCGTGCCGAACATCGAAACCGATCCGTCATGGAGGAAGACGACATGATCGGCGGTGCGCAGGAGATTGGTCTGGTGGCTGACGAGAATGACAGTGCGGCCCCGCTCCTTCAGTTGCTGGAGCACGTTGAACAGCGCCACTTCGCCTTCACCGTCCAGGCCGGTGTTCGGTTCGTCGAGAACGATCAGCTGCGGATCGCCGAACAGTGCCCGGGCCAGCGCGATACGCTGGCGCTGGCCGCGCGAAATGCGAGCGCCATGCGGTCCCACTTCGGTCCGGTAGCCGTTCGGCAGCCGCAGGATCATATCATGGATGCCGGCAAGCTGCGCCGCGGCGATGACCGCGTCGCTGTCGACGTCACGCAGGCGCGCGATGTTCTCGCCGATCGTTCCGGGGAACAGCTCGACCTGCTGCGGCAGATAGCCGAGATGCATGCCAAGTTCGTCCGAAGGCCAGTTGCACACCTCCGCGCCATCCAGCCTGACATGGCCGAGCGAAGGCCGCAGCGCGCCGACGATAAGACGACAGAGCGTGGTCTTGCCGGAACCGGACTGGCCGATCACACCGCAGGTCTGGCCCGGCTCAACGCCGAAGCTTATGGCATTGACAAGCGCCTGGGACGTTCCCGGCGCGCAGTAATGCAGGTTCTCGAGCTTCAGCCTGCCTTGTGGGCGGGGCAATGTGACGCCAACCGTTTGCATCGATCTGGTGTCGGCGAAAAGCTTCGTGAGATTGCGGCGCGCGGTTCGCGCGCTGACCAGGCCGCGCCAGGCGCCGATAGAGCGCTCGATCGGCGCCAACGCGCGGCTGAGCAGGATCGAGGCCGCAATCATCGAGCCTGGCGTCAGCTCGCGACGCAGGACGAGATAGGCGCCGAGCCCGAGCACCGCCACTTGGAGCGCTAGGCGAAGCGAACGCGACAAGCTGCCGATGACGGTGGTGCGCCGCAGGAGCCGGGTCTGGATATCCATCAGCGACTGCTGGTTTTCCTCCCAGCGCCGCAGCGCCGGCTCGGACATGCCGAGCGAGCGCAATGTCTCGGCGCCGTCGATGAACTGCCCGACGGCGGTCTGGCTGCGGCGCAGTCCGGCCGCGGCCTCCTGGCTCTTGCGGCGGGTGAGGAAATCATTGGCGAGCGCAGCACAGAACAAAAGCACGGCGCCGGCAAGACCGACCACGCCCAGCGCGGGATGCAGCAACCACATGAACGCCAGGAAGACCGGTGTCCATGGCGCGTCGAGAAAGGTCAGGATGCCGTCGCCGGCGATGAAACCGCGCAGGTCCGCTACGTCCTTCAGCCCGGCTTCGAGGCTGCTGCCGGCGAGCCGCGCGTCCATGGCGCGTTCGATCACCGGAACGCTGAGCTGGTCGTCCAGCCATTGGCTGATATGCCCCAGCATCATACGGCGGGCGTGTTCCAGCATGCCGTAGACGGCGATGGCGCCGACAACGGCCAATGTGAGCCAGAACAATGTGTCGATGGAACCGCTCGACAGTACCCGGTCGTAGATTTGCAGCATGTAAACGGTGCTGGCGAGCAGGAGAAGATTGGAGACCAGGCTGAAGAGGAGGAGGGCGGGGACCTGGTGGCGTGCCAGATGCATTACCTCCTGGAATTGCGGTCTTGGCTGCATCACGGATTTCCCACTTCGATGCTACTGCGAGTGCCCGGGCGCTCAGCTGGGGCGTGGCGGGTGGGGGCAGCAGCAGCTGCTGCCCCCGTAGTTGACCGTCAGGCGATGTCGACGTGGATGAACTGCACGTTGGTCATGTCGCCGTCCGCGTCCGCCACTTGGACGCCGAAGTCGAGGTGCGCGTCCGGTGTCGTGGTCTGGGTCGAGGTGAAGCCGAGGTCGACGATCTTCAGCACATCGTTGTCGGTCGCGTCCCAGTTCACCAGTGTGTTCTGGGAGCTACCACCACCAGAGCCAATCGCCCGTTGCAGGTCGATCGCAGTGTTGTCGCCTGTGATCCCGTTGCCGGATTGCATGATCTGGGCACCTTGGATCACCCAGTTCTCGCCGGCAGCGTTGTAGTCGTTCTTTTCGATGATCACGAGGCCGTCGTTGTTATCGAGCGGGAAGTCCGCCGCGTAGGCGGCAGGCACCTGCCCAGTCTTGTAGATATCGGCGTTGGAGATGTAGACCGCCTTGGAGGTGTGCACCGAACTGTCGGTGCTGCTGACCAGTTGAAGAATGACCATCAGGTCCTCGCTGCTGCCGATGCCGTCGAACTTGATCGCCATGTCGCTGGCCGCCTGGGTGGGAATGGTGTCCTCGGTGGCGATGCCGGGACTGTGGTCGAAGAACCGCAGCGTCAGCAATTCGCCCTTCTGGATGGTGTCACCAGCAACCCCGTTCGTACTCTGTGTGGCAGACACCCAATCCTCGTGGCTGTTTGTGACCAGGTCGCCGGGGTTCCACTGGGTGTCGGTAGGTGTCGCGCCGACCCCGTCACTGTCGCCGGTCGTGTTAAGCCCGAACTTAATGGTGTTGGTGGTCGAGTTCGCCGTGAACTGCACGAAGAAGTCACGGTCGGTCGTCTCCGGTGTACTGTCCGCCTCGAAGAGCTTCTCCACCACGATATTCGGGTGGCCGGTATTGCCCGTAGGCTCCTTGGATAGAAGCTCACTGGTGTGAAGAATGTCTTTGGTGAAGCCCTCCACCGCGTCGTTCAAGTTGATGGTGTAGGTGTCATTATCTTTGTCGAAGACAAGGGTGCCGCCCGCCGTTGCCGGGGGGTCGGCGGCCGAGTTGGGGTCGCTGTCGTAAGTGATTTGCCAGTTGAACGATGCCTGATGGGCGTCTTCCGACTGGAGCGTCGCGAACGAGCTGATGAACGGAGTCGCGCCTGGTGCAAGGCCGGTGAGGTTACCACCAAGGCTGAGCTGGATGCCGGAGAGCACGCTGTCCTGGTCGACAAAGTCCGAACCGCCACCCGTGTAGAAGGCAGCCGGATGAGCATCCGCGCCAACGTCGTAGCCAAAGGCTCCTATGGCTGATGCGCTGGTCGTATTGGCCAGAGTCTCGGGGGTGCCGGCAGTGCCGGTCTGGTCGCCGTCGAACGGCACGGTGATCGTCGGAGCATCGTCCTTGAAGATGAGACTCGTGCCGATGTTGACGGTGTCAGAATCCTGATCGCCGTCGCCATCCGTGATGGTTGCCGTCAACGTGATGAGATCATCGGACGTCAATGTTGTTTGCTGATCCGGCCCGGTGTCCGGCGAATGAATGATGGCGCGCTCCTGATCGAGTGTGACGTTACCGTCAATATCCACGCTAACCGTGAACACGACGGCGCCACCGGCTGAGCCGGCACGACCGACCACGGCGCCGCTTTCGACGAAAAGCAGGACGGACTGGCCGCTTAAGGTATCGATCAGGCCGCTGTCGTTCGTGACCAGATTTATTCCGAGCGCATAGCTGATGTCACCACCATCTGCACCGGCATTCGACTGGAAGGCGGCAGAGAAATCGCCGCTTTTGTCGCCCAGGCTGGACTCGTCAACCGTGATCGTCGGCTTGGTGCCGTCCCCCGTGACGCTCGGGCCGTCATCCCTGATCTGTACCTTATCGCCGATGGCGACGCTGGTGTCGCTGCTGTCTCCGTCGCTGTCGACGGCATGGAGCTTGGCGACCAGCGCGCTGTCGAGCATTGTCTGCACGTCGTCCGCGTCGCCGGGATTCGAGTGGGCAATCGCCAAGTACTGCGCGATGCTGAGAATGCCGTTCTGGTCGATCGAGATAGCGAGCGCGATCGGGTCGCTGGCGACGCTGCCGTCATTGCCGACATCAACCCGGCCTATCACGAGGCCATTCTCGACATTAAGCAGGATATTATGGCCATCAAGCGAATCAAAGCCGGAGTCAGCGTTTGGCCCGCTGACGCCAAGCGACAGCGTCTCTGTGCCAGGTGCGTCCGCGCCGAAGTTCGAGTTAGGCGTGACAGCGGCGGAAGCGCTGGACGCCCAGCCAATAGCCGAGCCAAGCGCCACGAAGGCGGCGGGCAGGGAGCCGAGCGGCTGGTCATCGGAGTTGAGGTCGACACCGGATGTCTCGTCCTGCAGCAGCGTGGCCGTTTCCTCGATCAAACTGGCCGCCGGGCCGTCGTCGTCGAAGTTGATAAAGGAGCCGACTTGTTCGGTGTAGGCGTTGGTTGATTGTCCACCAAAGTGAACTTCCTTCACATCGAAATAATCTTTCTGCGTATCGATGTTCTTGATGGTGAAGCGGTCAAAGGTAGCGTCTGCAGTGAAATCGACCGTCACGCCCTCGCCGACATCATGAAGGATCAGTCCAGGGCCGCTGTCATTAATGGTGATGCCCAGGGCTGCGGCCGTGGTTGTGACGCCGTTCAGTTTGAAGGTCACCGCGGAGATATTTATCTCTGCATCATTGTCATCGCCGGGCAACGCGGCGCCTTCCGCGTTGTCGTTATTGTTGTAGGCGTGGATCTCGATATCGGCCTTGGTATTGGTAGGTGTGGACTGCGAGACCGAAAAACCGGCGCTGATGACAGTTTCGATGTGGCTGCCGTAGTCTGGCGCGAGCGGCGAGTTGGTGAAGTTCTTGCCCGCGCTCTGGGTGCCACCATTGATGAGGTCAATCTGTAGCTCGCGGCCAAAGCGCACGTCCTGGGATGAGACACCCAGGCCTTGCGTGCTGATGTTGACTTCGGCTTGCACGCCATTGTCGTGAGCAGTGACGAGAATCTTCTGTGAGCTCGCCGCATCGGCGTCGAGAATGTACCATTTGTTGTGTCCGGGAGGGGCATCGCCAAGTTGGCTGAAATTGACGACGGTGGTTCCCGAGACCGATGCGAACACCTTGCCGGTCAGATCGATGCGGTCGTCTGGGTCGGCCGGGTTCAGATGGAGCAACGGCACATACTGAACCAGGTAGAGGTCCGCACTCGCGCCGGTGCCATCCAGCCCGAACGAGAAGGCGAGCGGGCCGTTCGCGTCTGGCGCGATGACCAGACTAGAGGTCCCAATGACGCCGATCACTACATTTGGGTGCCCCACGGCTTGGAATAGCCAGACATAATTGCCGTCGGCCGTCTGAATGCCGCTGTTCACACCGACGGTGGTGGAAAACGGGGTTCCGGAGGCGTTCTGCGTAAGAACGACTGAGTCGATGGTTTCCCCCGCGCTCGCCGAGGCCACCACGAAGTTGGACTGGAAGGCGACCTGCGGTGAGGCCAGCCCCCCCGCTCCGTCGCGGCTGAGGAGATATAGCAACGTGCCATTGCTGTTGCCGGTCGGGTCTATTTCACTGGGCTGCTGAAGGCCGGTCGTTTCGTCGATGATGATGTCTTGGGCGAGGATGTCGAGTGCCATCGGAATTCTCCCTGGTTATTGCGGCAGGCCCAAATCGGCCCCAACGCCGACAACCAGCCGCATGGGCGCGCATCCGCCGGTACGGCCGGCGCTACGCGTCCTCGTTAAAGAAAGTGGAGTGGTGGAATGGATCGGGGGTAGGGCGTCGAGGGCGTTCCAAGCCCTTCGCTCATGCCCCGGTCAGGCGTTCCCGCGCGGACGTGTCCTGCGCGCGTGGATCATCCGCAGCCGGCGGATGCTATCAGGCAACAAATAGGCCATGATGATGACCCCCCTCCCTTGGCACGCACGGATGTGCATGCCGTCCTCCTTTTATTAGCAATAGCTAAAAAGCTACTCCAATTTGTGGATAATTCAATATGCCTATTGCATTTTTGAAACTAATATGAATCTAAACCGATTCAAACGAGCATCGAACAGCCGTGAATCGCGGCAATGCTCGCCCGCCAAGTGTTTGAAATACAAAGAGAATGCAGTAGATTACAGGCTTTCCAAGCTGTTCGGTGATCAACACTGACCAGCCTCGGCAGAGAGCAACTAAAATCAAACATGCTGGAAGCAAAATTCGCTATGGATTGGACGGATCGGTATTGCCGGTTCTTCCGTCGCCAGTTGACGGCCCGCAGGCGAAGATCGACGTGGCCGATCCTCAGGTCGTCAATGAACTCCTATTCTCGCCCAACCTCTCCATCAATGAAACTGGCGCTCTCGATTCTGCTGCTTCTGTTGGTCCCGGGACGGTGACCGCCTCGACACCACGTCTCGTGCAGAGACCGGCAAGGTCGAGTTCGAGGTCCCCGGCATCCGCAGCGAGGGCGTCCAGGTCGACATCGAAATGGCACGCGACGGCGCCACTGCCTATGTCGCGCTCGGTTCGGCCAACCGGGTGGCCGAAGTGGATGCCAAGACGCTGGCGGTGCGCCGCCTCTATCTCGTCGGCCAGCGGCCGTGGCACTTGGCGCTGTCCGATGACCAGAAGCGCCTGGTCAGCGCTAAGGGCAATTCCGGCGACATCTCGTTCATCGATCTGGAGAATGAGGAGGTGGTGAAGTCGGTGGTGATCGGTCCATGAAGGCGCTGTCGCTCGAGGGCCGTTCAGTTCGGCGGTCGAACTGATACGCTTCACGCTCTATCTACGCTTCGATCTCGTTTCCGCCCTAAATCGTTCTCGCCTGCCTCGTCGTGTTTTTCCTGGCGGCAGTGGTCGGCTACGACCCCGGCCGCGGCCTGTGGTCCCGGGGCGGCGGCGAGGGCTGATCATTTCAGGGCGTAGAGGTAGGCAGCGATATCACGCGCCTGCTGCTCTGTGATCCCCGTCGATGGCATGGCCGTGTGCGGATTGATCTCCCTGGCCGCTCGTATCCAGCGGATCAGGTTCTCCGGATTGTTCGCCAGCACGCCGGCGATAAAGACCCGGTCGGCAAGGCTGGAATCGAGGCGCGGACCAACCTGGCCTTGTGCCCCCGGCACGCCGGGGATCGTATGGCATCCAGAGCAGCCGTTCGCGATCATGATCGGAATGGCGCGCGCTTCCAAGCCGCCGGTCGCCATGTCCGATTCGTGGCGAACACGATCGCGCCGGTCGGACCACAAGGTCGCTGCGGCGACTGCCGCGGTCAGCAGCAGGATCGCGGCGAGCGCGCCGCCCACCATCCTAGCCAGGCCGGAGCGCATGGCTTGCCTCCCTGATTCCGCTCTTACTTATCCAAAGGCCGGCAAGCAGCAAGGCGGCTCCGCCATAGATCAGGCCAGCCGGAACCCACATCACCAGTCCGGCGAGCTGCTGGTCCTCGATCGGGGTTAGACCCCAGAGCGCCGCGTCGGCGGCATTCTGCGGGTACCAGAGTCTGGGTGACAACAGCAGCAGCACGCCGAGCAGACCGGTGTGCAGTGACGTGAAGAAGAGATGCATGACCGCGCTGCCATAGGCCTGCTGGCGGCCGGAACGCGGCAAAATCCCCCACCAGAACAGCAGGGCTGTGCCGAGGAAGCTCGCATGCTGGGCATAGTGCAGCACGCCCTGCTGAAGCGCTGCCTCGAACAGGACGGGAACGTGCCAGATCCAGATCGCGATGCCGTGGATGGCGGTTGCGTTGAGGGGGCGGCTGGCAACGGTCCATATCGCATGAAGAGTCCTGCCGTGCGTGAGCCTTCCCGTCCCTCGGCGAAGTCCGGTCGGCAATGCCCATATCAGGGCTGCGCCGGGGCAGGCGGCGACAAGGAGTGGCGCCGCTACCGCCATCAGCAGTTCATGCTCGATCATGTGGGCGGCAAACACCCGTTCGCCAAGCGCATGGATCGGGCTGACCAGCGCTCCGGTCAGCACGCCCCAGCCGGCGGTGAACAACAGAACTTGCCGCGTCCGCTCGGAGCGGCCCCGGCTGCTGCGGCGCCATAGCCGGCTCGCTCCGAGCGCATAGATGAGCGCGATTGCGGCCAAAGGGAGCGTGATGGGAAACGCAAGCGTCCATCCCGCTTCGGGCGCGCCGGCGCCATAGCAGATCGAGGTTGAGAAGAAGGCCTCGAAGCTCATCGCAGGCACTCGTCGAGAATGAGTGCGGCGCTGCCCTGCATGACGATGACGAGGGCAAAAAGCAAAGCCGCAAGAATGCCGAGATCGGCGACGAATTGCTCGGTGCCGCGCGTGCGCTCCGGCTTGAAAGCCGCGCCCCCTTGCCGCCGTGCCCGCCAAGAAAGCATGCCGCCGAGAAGTGAAAGGAAGGCCAGCAGCAATGCGATCGGAAGCACGACCGGAACCTGGCGATTGCACTGCCACGGAACAAGCGCGTAGTTCAGCTGCGTCGAGATTGCCCAAGCCAAAGGCCCCGACAGAAGACCACCCCAGGACATTCCCAACCGCAGCGCGCGCATCAGCCTAGCCTCGGTACCCAGTAGATGAGCAGGTAGATCGGGATCCAGGTGAGCACCACGAAATCCCAGTAGAAGACGTTGTCGCCCACATCGCCGAAGCGCCGGCCGCTATACCCATGGCGTGTGAACATCAGCACCGTCAGCACGATCGTGTCGCCCACGTCGGTGATCAGATGCGTGGTGTGCAGTCCAAGCAACACCCAAAGCATCGAGCCGTAGGCGTTTGTGTCCCAAAAGATATTCAATGCCGGGAACTCGAACCAGCGCACCACGAGCGGGGCGACACCGAACAGCGACATCACGACCATGCCGATCCGCACCGGTACCATTGCGCAATGCTCGGCGTAGCGATTGAGGATGTGGTTTGGCACCAGGCTGGCGATCAGCAACAGAGTGACGATCGTTCCCGGCCAATGGTTAGGTTCCGGGGCGCTCAGACGCCAGTTGGGCCATGACATCGCCAGATAGAGATAGGCGCCGGCCGCCAGCGCGAAGCCCGTCCCTTCCAATGCCATGAAGCCGAGCGTGCCCCACCAGGTTGGGCTGCGCGGACCATGGCCAAACGTAGGGAGGGCGGAAAGGTCGGTGACGGGCCGCTGGTTCATTCCTCGTCCTCCGGATCGCCCTTGGGCCAGAACCAGCCGAGCAGCGTGAGCGCGATCGGCATGGCGCCCCAGACGATCGCCCACGGCGTAAAGATCGAGTAGAGGAACGTGCCGCCCACGGCGATCGCCGCCAGCAGCGGCCAGATCGACGGCGTCGCCGATTTCTCGCGGATGTCGGGGTAGGCCTCCGCCACCGTCGAGATGAGCAACTCGCGGACATCGACGCGGAGTCCAGTTGCGACGGGAAGTGCCTCTCGTTCGGCCCACAGCGGCTCGACATTCGTCACGATCGGAATGCGCGAGAAATTGTAACTTGGAGGCGGGGACGACGTGGCCCATTCCAGGGTGCCGGCATCCCAGGGGTTATCGCCGGCCGGAGCCCCTTTCAATGCGCCATGTATCAGGTTGAAGGTGAACAGCACGAAACTCAGGAAGAACAGCACCGCGCCGGCGCTGATGAACAGGTTGACGTTGCCCCAGCCAAGCTCCGCCGGATAGGTATAGACCCTGCGCGGCATGCCCCACAGGCCCACGAGATGCATCGGGAAGAAGGCCGCGTTGAAGCCGATGAAGGCCAGCCCGAAATGCCAGCGTCCGAGACGTTCGCTCATCATGCGCCCGGTGATCTTGGGGAACCAAAAATAGGCCGCGCCCAGCAGCGGGAATACCGATCCGCCGATCAGGACATAGTGGAAGTGGGCGACGACGAAGTAGGTGTCGTGCACCTGAAGGTCGAGCGGCACCGAGGCGAGCATGACGCCGGTTAGCCCGCCGATGACGAAGATGAAGAAGAAGCCGAAGACGAACAGCAGCGGCGTGCGGATCACCGGTCTGCCATCCCACAAGGTCGCCAGCCAGCAGAAGATCTGCACGCCATTGGGGATGGCGATCAGCATGCTGGACGCCGTGAAGAAGCTCGCCCCGAGCTTCGGCAATCCTGTTGCAAACATATGATGCACCCAGAGGCCGAACGACAGGAAACCCACCGCGATCAGCGACAGGACCAGCCCTAAATGGCCGAACGTCGGTCGCCGGGCAAAAGCGGGAATGATGGAGGAGACCATGCCCGTCGCCGGCAGGAAGATGATGTAGACCTCGGGATGACCGAAGAACCAGAACAGATGCTGAAACAGCAGGGCGTCGCCGCCCTCCGCGGGGTTGAAAATGTGGGTTCCGACAAGCCGGTCGAGAATGAGGAAGGTCGAGGTGATCATGACCGCCGGCATCGCGAAGACGACGACGAAGGAAGTGACCAGCAGTGCCCACACATAAAGCGGCATCTTGTCCAGCGACATGCCGGGCGCGCGTTGCTTGAACACGGTGACGATGGTGGCGACGGCGACCGCAAGCGACGACACTTCGGTATAGGTGATCATTTGCGCCCAGACGTCAGCGCGCTTGCCAGGAGAGAATTCCGGTCCGGATAGGGGCACATAGGCGAACCAGCCGACGTCCGGCGCCATGTTGAGGAGGAATGAGATCCAGGCAAAGGCCCCGCCCGAGACGTAGATCCAGTAGCCGAATGCATTGAGCCGCGGGAAGGCGATGTTACGGGTGCCGACCATCAGCGGCACCAGATAGATTCCCGTTGCCTGAACGATGGGCACAGCGAACAGGAACATCATGGTGACGCCATGCATCGTGAACAGCTGGTTGTAGAGGTCCGGCCCGATCAGCCCGCGCTGCGGCCCGGAGAGTTGGATTCGCATGGCGACCGCGTTCAGCCCGCCAAGGCACAGGAAGATGAAGGCCGTGATCAGATAGCGCCTTGCGATGACCTTGTGGTCGACGGCCGACAATGCTCCGATGATGCCGGGCGGCGTGCGCCATGCCCGCGTGAGCCAGTGGTGCAGGCTGGCATCGTCCATGCCAGTATCGCGCGGTCCGTCATGCTCGGGAGCCAGGTCGCCCTTGGTGGCGGTCTCGCGTTTCGGCGGCAGGTCGCGTTCGCTGATCAGATCCGCGCTGCTCATTTCAGACCCTCGAGGTAGGCGACGATGGCGTTGAGTTCGTCGCCGTTGAGCTCCACCACAGGCATGTGGGAACCGGGCTTCACGCCTTGGGGGTCCGCTATCCAGGCAGCGATATTGCCTCGGCTCATCGTCAACGTGCCGGCGGCGAGCGTGCGCCGGCTGGCAATATGCGTCAGATCCGGCGCGACGGTTCCTCCCGCTGGAGTGCCCCCGATCCTGTGGCACATCACGCAGGGACGCTTGAGGAACAGGTCCTCGCCAGCCTTGGCCTCGTCGCTCGCCGGAGGGCCAGACGGCTGCAACTGGTCGTTCCACCAAGCGTCGAACTTTTCCTTCGGCTCAGCGATGATGAAGGTACCCATGTTCGCATGCTGCGCACCGCAGAACTCGGCGCACTGGCCGCGATATACGCCAGGCTTGTCGGCCTTGATGTCGAGCACATTGATATGGCCGGGGATGAGGTCGAGCTTGCCGGAAAGGCTCGGCACCCAGAAGGAATGGATCACGTCCGTCGATGTCAGCAGAAGCCGTACGGGCTCCCCGGCGGGGATGTGGATCTCGTTCGCCGTGGTCAGGATGCGGCTCGGCGTGGCGTCTTCGTAGCGGACTTCCCACCACCATTGGTGGCCCGTGACGCGAATGGTGAGCGCGGCGTCGGAGCCGATCGCCGCAAGTGTCCTGTTGGCGAAGAAGCTCAGCAAGGTCAGTCCGACCACGATCA
This sequence comes from Mesorhizobium australicum WSM2073, assembly GCF_000230995.2. NCBI lineage: Bacteria > Pseudomonadati > Pseudomonadota > Alphaproteobacteria > Hyphomicrobiales > Phyllobacteriaceae > Mesorhizobium > Mesorhizobium australicum. Next base: position 4,155,180 of record NC_019973.1, read on the forward strand.
CTGCGGTCAGCCCGACGGCGATCACGACAACGCGCAACTTTCGATGGTCGGCGCCGGCGTCGAGCACGAGCGGCTCGGCGCCGTCCCGCGACCGCATCATCAACGGTGTGGCAAGAGCGATCATCACCAGGACCCAGATCACCGCGCAAAGCGCGGTGAAAAACCAGATGAGCCATGCCAGCTCACTGGCAGCTGGCCCTTTCGGGTCGAGCGCTGATTGCCATCCCGCGCATCCCTGCAGAAACAAGACGCAGGCCGTGCCGAACCCGGTCGACGCAAGGCGCTTCACGGTGATTTCCCCAGCGTGGCTGCATCTGGCATGCGGTTTTCCGACGGATGCGGCATCATGTCGTCATTGCGTTGCGGCGCGGCGGACGAGGGTGCGTTGCCACTCAGCGAGCGAACGAAGGCGGCAAGCTCCCAAATCTGGTCATCGGGTATCTTGTCGCGGAAGCTCGGCATGCCTTTTGGCCGCCCATCGCGGATGGTGGCGTGGATGCTTTCGATCGAACTGCCGTAAAGCCATTTCTGGTCCATCAAGGCCGGCCCCATGCCGCCGCCGCCATTGGCATGACAGCCCGAACAGTTGAACCAGCTGAACAGGCGCTTGCCCTCGCTGAGGTGGAAGGCATTGGCCTCGAAGCTGGCTGCCTTGTTGTCGCTGGCCGAAGGCCGCTGTCCACCGGGTTCCAATGTGGTCACAGGCGCCGGCTGCTCACCCGATCCGAGCGAGGATTGCGGGCGCGTGTCACGCTCCTCGCGCTGGCATGCCGTAAGCGCTAGGGCCGTAAACAAGAGCATGGCGACACCGTGCTTCATCGCACTGGGCTCCCCGGGCCATCGAGGCGCGGCACGCCATATTGCGACAGCAATGCGTCGATCTCGGCCTTGTGCCTGGCCAGCGCGCTGTTCACATCGCCACGCAGCGCATCGTCCTCGCGCCGAACGCCCATCGAGATGTCGTAGATCATGGGCAATTGCGGCCCGTCGATGCGAGGCGTGACGGGCGTGACGCGGAGAGGCACTTTCTGCTTGGCGGCGAAGTAGCCGGCGAGCGGGCCCCAGACGACGGCAAGATCGATGTCTCCGGTCGCCACTGCTTCGACGATACGCGCCGGAGGGTTGGGTGCGGAGTAGTCGCCATAGACGGGATAGCCGACGAGATGCCCGACGATGCCGCGGCGGCCGAGCGCCTGGACGGGAGGCGAATTGGCCCCGTCGTCGCCGATGAGTTGCACGCCGATCCGCATGGCGCGCAGCCGCGGATCGTTGAAGGATGCCACATCCGGACCGTCCTGGCGGGTGACGAAAACATAGGACGACCGATAATAGGGGGTGGTGGTGCGCAGCATTTCGAGATTGGCCGGCGTGCCGGGCACGAGATCGCAAAGGCCGGCCTTCAGCGTGTTGCGCACGAAGCCCCGGCGCTGTGCCCACCAAGTGTAGGTCAGTTTGGCGCCGAGATCGGCGGCCACGATCTCAGCGATCCTGTTCTCGAAGCCCTGACCGGCGGCGTTGGAGAAGGGCATGTTGTTCGGGTCGGCGCAGACCCTCAGTTCACGCACATTCGCTGTCGCCGGCAAGAGCAGCAAGGCGAGGGCGGCCATGCCGGTTGCCATCCGCTGGAGCGCCTTTCGCACCTGGCGCGAGGGCCGCTCGAGTGCCTCAGGGGAGCCGGAACACATAGAGCGTGCCTCCCGCCGTTGTCGCGTCCTTGAGATCCTTCATCGCGTTGACGAAACCGAGGGCAGCGGTGGCGTCGCGCGGATCGAGATCGCCGGACACGATGGCGCCGGCCCAGCCGCCTACACCCGACAGGATCGCCACATATTGGTGTCCGTCGGGGCCGCGATATGTGATGGGCTGGCCGATGATGCCGGACGACGTCTTGAATTGCCAAAGCAGCTCGCCGGTTTTGGCGCTGACCGCCTTGAACCAACCCTCCATGGTTCCGTAGAAGACGACATCGCCGGCGGTCACGACCGCGCCGCTCCACACCGGGAAGTTCTCCTTGAGGCTCCAGGCGGGCTTCTCCGCGGCGATATCCCAAGCGGTGAAGGCGCCCCGGTTCCCACCAGGCCCGGGGATCATGCGCACGTTCATGCCGACATAGGGCGTGCCGGCGATGTAGTTCACCTCGACGCCTTCTTCGTCCATGCACAGATTGTTATGCGGGATGTAGAGCAGCCCGGTCTTCGGCGAAAAGGCGGAAGGCTGCCAGTCCTTGAGCCCCGATGCGGTCGGGCAGATGTCGCGGACGACCTTGCCGGTACCGGTCTTCTTGTCCGGGTTCTCGATCAGACGGCCGCTGTCGAGGTCGACACCCTTGCTGGAATTGACGGGGCCGTAGGGCTTCGCGGACAGCACTTCGCCGGTGGTCCGGTCGAGAATGTAGAGATAGCCGTTGCGCTCGGGCCGGACCAGCACCTTGCGCGGCTTGCCCTGCCAGTTCATGTCGAGCAGGACCTGCTCGTTGATCCCGTCATAGTCATGAAGGTCATGCGGGCTCCACTGGTAGAACCATTTCGCCGCTCCGGTATCGGGGTCGCGGGCGAAAATCCCTGACGTCCATTTGTTGTCGCCGGGCCGCAGATCCGGGTTCCACGGTCCGGGGTTGCCGGTGCCGTGGAAGATCAGGTTGAGATCCGGGTCGTAGGAAATCCAGCCCCACATGTTGCCGCCGCCGATTTTCCAGGCTTCCGGCGGCCATGTCGTGACGCCAAGGTCCTTGCCCTTGTCCATGTCGTAATGCGGCTTGAAATCGGGGCCGATTAGCACGTCCTTGTCCGGTCCGGTGCCGTAGGCCGTCCAGACGACATGACCGTCGCCGGCGTCAAGCGCCTTGACCCAGCCGCGGACGCCCATCTCGCCGCCTGAATTGCCGACCAGCACTTTGCCTTTCACTACCAACGGCGCCATGGTGATGGTCTCGCCTATGTTGATGTTGCCGATATGGGAGTTCCAGATCGGCTGGCCGGTGTTCGCATCGAGTGCGATGGTGTGACCGTCCAGTGTGTTGAAGAAGATGCGCCCGTCCGCGAAAGCCGCGCCGCGATTCACGACGTCGCAACAGGCAACCCCTTGCGCCGCGGGTTCGGGATTGGGTTCGAACTTCCATTTCATCGGCGCGCCTGGCTTGGTGAGGTCGAGCGCGTAGACCATGTTGGGGAAGGGGGTCACGATGTACATAGTGCCGCCGACGACCAGCGGCGCCGCTTCCTGGCCTTTGTTGACCCCGGTGGAGAAGGTGAAGGCCACCTGCAGGTTCTTGACATTGCCTTCGTTGATTTCCGTGAGCTCACTGTAGCGGGTCGACGCGTAGTTCTTGGCCGGCATCGTCCATTGCCCATCGTCGCGCGGTGCGGCGGAAGCCGGCGGCGAGATCGCTGACGGTGGCGGAGCTTCGGAAGCGCCCGTCAGCAGAGGAGTGCAAGCCAGCAGCAACCCCGCAAGGAAGCTCTGGAGACGTTTTCTAGCTGCCGCCGGGCGGTTCGTGCGTACCGCGTCAACGCAGGGTGTTGCACACCGCGCTGCTTGCTTCATTTCGGTGTCGCGCCTCCGACGCCTGAACCGATTTCCGCTGCGATGTCGGCCTCGGTGCCCGAGCATAGCGGGTGACCCCAGCCGGAGGCGCTTTTTCCGCCGGGATCGAGATCATAGATGATGGCATCCTTGCGGTTGGGATTGACGCCTGCCGGGACCTTGTCGAGGCCGAGAGCCGCGCGAACGCGCCAGGCGACATTGTGGTCGGCGCAAGAGGAATCGCCACTGACGCCAAGCGCGCCGACGATCGTTTTGCCGTCGTAAAGGGCCAAGCCCCCGCCAAACACGACGACGCCGCCGATAGGCTTGCCGACCAACGGATCGTTGGCGCTGCCGAAGGTTTTGGGATCGCCCGCATAAGCCGCGGTTTGGTTGACGGGGTTGGTCGCCTGCAGCCCGAACAGCGGCCCACCCGGTTGCACGCCGGCGTAGAGATTGGCCGTCGACAGGGCCATTTGAGCCAGGCTGAGACCGTTGGCGGTGTTGGCTTTCTCCGCTGCGATGAGCCGACTGCCCGGCCATTGCGAATCGACTGCGGGGCCGCTGAACGCAATCGCGCAGACAGTGCCATCGCGGGCAACGATCGCGCCCCATTCGTTGGTTTCAAAGCCGCCATTCGCTGGTCCGCCGCTTGCCTTCACATTGGCTTTGAGGACTGTAAGCAGCCTATCGTGATCGGCCGGACAAGCCTGCTGCGCCATGGCCCTGTCATCGTGGAGCAGGTCGCCCATCAGCAACAACAAACCAAAGGCAGATACGAAAAGCTGACAGCGATACATTGTCTTGGGCATTCGTTCGAACATCAAAGAGAACCCTGGCAGATCGTGGAATGCGAGCAGGCGTCCGTGCCTAACTCGCACAATGCTTCTATGTTCCTGCTTTGGAAAAATTCGTGCAGTTGGATTTGGAGGCTGGTGCTCAGCCATGCTGTCCGTGTCATCCCAAGCCTCTTTTGGCGGGCGATAAACCCGGACAACTCATCTGCTACCTAATCCGGACAACTCATGTGCTTACGACACAGATCGGAGAGGGACTTGCCTACATCGCACATGTCGTCGATATGAAGGTCGATGAATTCGCCGAAGGGCTTCAGGCGCGCTATACGGGACTTTGTCAGCGTCTCACCATGATCGACTTGGCGTAAATTCGTGTGCACTCGGCAGGGTCTAGCGTTTTGAATGTTAAAGAAAATGCTGAAAAGTCAACAATATAGACTGGCTATCGCACCCATGATGGACTGGACGGACCGGCATTGCCGGTTCTTCCATCGCCAGCTGACGACACATGCGCTGCTTTATACCGAAATGGTTGTGGCCGACGCGGTCATCCACGGCGCGCGCGAGCGGCTGCTTGGCTTCGATGAGGTGGAACATCCCGTCGCCCTGCAACTTGGCGGCTCCGATCCGGCAAAACTTGCTGAAGCGGCGCGCGTTGGCGAAGCCTTCGGTTATGACGAGATCAATCTCAATGTCGGCTGCCCGTCCGACCGCGTCCAGTCGGGCACGTTCGGCGCCTGCTTGATGAAAGTACCCGACCTCGTCGCAACCTGCGTCGCGGCGATGAAGGCGGCGGTGACGGTGCCAGTCACGGTCAAGTGCCGCATCGGCGTCGACGAACAGGATCCGGAGCCGGCGCTCGATGCGCTGGCGAATGGGGTTTTCGATGCCGGCGCCGATGCCTTGTGGGTGCATGCTCGCAAGGCGTGGCTGGAAGGGCTGAGCCCCAAGGAAAATCGCGACATCCCGCCGCTCGACTATAACAGGGTTTATCGGTTGAAGGCTGGAAAACAAAACAAATTCATTGGCATCAATGGCGGTATTCAGTCTCTTGGCGAGGCGCGGCTGCATCTCGATCATGTCGACGGAGCCATGCTCGGCCGCGCCGCGTACCACACACCAGGCATTCTGGCCGGTGTTGACGCCGCCTTCTACGGTGCGCGGTCGGAAGCGTTCGATTTCGCGGCACTGATCGATGCGATGGCGGACTATGCGGCGCACCATATCGAACAGGGCGGCCGGCTCGGCCATGTTACCCGCCATATGGTCGGGCTGTTTCACGGGCTGCCCGGCGCGCGCCGCTACCGTCAGATCCTGTCCACCGACGCGACCCGACCCGGGGCCGGGGCGGATATGCTGAAGACGGCTTTCGCGGCTGTCGAACTCGGTGGAGCGACCGCCGAAGCGGCCTGAGCTCAGTCCCTGAGGATCATCCGGTCGCCGCGCACGTCGAAGCCCGACAGCGAACCGATGAAGTTCATGCCGAGCAGGCTTTGGCTCAGCATGCCGGGAGCGGCGATCATCACCGGCATATCCTTGCGCACGATGCCGCCGATCGCCAGTTCGTCGGTTTTGACCGCCGCGGCGCGCGCCATGCCATTGGCGGTCGAAACCGGTATCGTGTAGTTGAGCGCCGCGGGATTGAAGCCTGCGGCCTGGGCGTCCTCCGAAGTCAGAACCGTGCTGGTGGCGCCGGTGTCGACAACGGCGCGAACCGGGTTGCCGTTGACCAGGATGCGCGCTTCGAAATGGCCATTGTCGGCCTTGTCCAAGGTCACGGTGGCGTGGCCGTCTTCGACACCGAGCGCCAGCGGGCTGCCGGGAACGAGGCCGGCGGTCACCCGGCTGGCGACGTCCTGCAGCTCGTAGCGATATTGATAGCCGGCGATCAGCGCGAGCACGATAGCCGCCCAGGCGCCGAGATTGCGGGCCATTACTCCCAGCGGAGCGGACCGCAGCAAGCCGGCGCCGATAAGGGCGCCGAAAGCCCCAAGCCAGATCAGCCGGCCAAAATCGTAATTCTCGACGCCGAACGTGCTGCCGGCGGAATCGTTGAGCATGAGCAGGGCTGCCCCTACACCGATCACCGCCATCACAACCCAGAACAGCCGGCTGCTCACTCGTCCCTCGCTAGAGTGCGTCGCGTTCGCGTGCCATGCGGGTGCGGCGCGTTTCCCGGCGCGGCCGGCGCTCGACGGTTTCGAGCCGGGCTGGCAGTTCGGCCATCACGCTGCGGCGCGTCTCGGGCGTCATCCCTATCCAGGCGCCGATCTCCTCGCGCGTGCGGCCGCAACCGAAGCAGAAGCCGGTTTTCATATCGATCGAACAGACCAGGATGCAGGGAGATTCGATGGCCGTCATGACTTTCTCTCGGTGGACCCGGTCCGGAATCCGCTCTTCCACCTCCACATGGTGCAATGGCAAAGCCAATGCAAGCCCTCCCGATCGCGCCTTCCGTGGCCGCCTTTGCGGCAAATCAGGAAGGACGATCGAGGAGGTTGTGCCGGTCACGCAAGACAGCTATTCCGCTCCTCTGCTCCAGGAACGATTGTTCGCGACATGACCAGTGCACTGCCTTTCGATGATTTCCGCGACCTGCTCGGCAATCTGCCATTGGCCGACCTCAAAGCTGAAGCGCGCGTGCGCACACTGTTTGCCAAGGCCGATAAGCCTGAGAATTCGCTTGGCCGCGTCGAGGACATCGCCGCCTGGCTCGCAGCCTGGAGCGGTCGCGCTCCGCCTGCCGTGACCAGGCCCCTGATGGCTGTCTTTGCCGGCAACCATGGCGTTGCCAGGCAAGGCATTTCGCCGAGGCCCGTGGCGGCGACCGCTAACGCGGTCGAGCTTTGCGCGGCCGGCGGTGCGGCGATCAACCATATCTGCATTGCCAACGACCTCGGTCTGAAGGTGTTCGATCTTGCCCTGCACATCCCGACCGGCGACATCACCGAGGACGCCGCGCTCGATGAGCGCGGTTGCGCCGCCACCATGGCCTTCGGCATGGAGGCGATTGCCGGCGGCACCGACCTGCTTTGCCTCGGCGATCTCGGCGTTGGCAATTCCACCGTCGCCGCCGCCCTGCTCGCCGCGCTTTTGGGGGGCAGGGGTGCCGACTGGGTTGGCCCGGGATCCGGCGCCGACGCGGCGATGCGGGCTCGCAAGGCAGAGGTGGTCGATGCGGCGCTGGCCTTTCACGGCCGCCATCTAGAAGATCCGCTTGAGGCGCTGCGCCGGGTGGGCGGCCGCGAGTTCGCGGCGATAGCCGGCGCAATCCTTGCCGCGCGGATGCAGCGGATACCGGTACTGCTCGATGGATTCGCGGCAACGGCAGCCGCGGCGGTGCTGCATGCAGCGAACCCCGCAGCCCTTGATCATTGTCTTCTCGCCAGCCTGTCGCCGGAGTGCGCGCATGCAAGGGCGGCCGAGCACCTCGGGCTGCGTCCGCTGCTCGATCTGGGGATCGGCCACAGCGAAGGGGCGGGAGCCGCTCTGGCGGCTGGGCTGGTCAAGGCGGCGGCACTGACCAGTTCGGGCATGGCGGCGGCTGTGCGGGGTTGACCACGCGGCACCAGCGTTTACGGGGTCCTTACCGCCGTCGCGCGGCCACCGCCGCGGTCGGCAGCGCCGGCAGTTCTTCCATCACCCGGCTCAGCGGGAAAATAGCGATCGCCTCGGTGCCTTCGCGCAGCTTGGAATGAAGCTCGAACTCGCCGCCATGCATGGCGAGCAGCCCTTGGACGATCGGCAGGCCAAGCCCGGTGCCTTGCTCGGCGCTCTTGATGGCGATCGAACCCTGGCCGAAGGCTGAAAGCACGACCGGAATCTCGTCTTCGGGAATGCCCGGACCGTTGTCCTTGATCGAAATGTATTGTCCGCCGCCCGCCGTCCAGCCGACCCGGACGCGGATTTCGCCGCCGGTGGCGGTGAACTTGATGGCATTGGACAGAAGGTTGAGCGTGATCTGGCGCACGGCGCGCTCGTCGGCGAACAGCCGCGGCAATGTCTGTTCGAAATCCTGGATGACGCGGATGTCCTTGTTGCGCGCCTTCAACTCCATCATGTGGCAGCAATCCTCGACGATGTTGAGCAACATGACCGGCTCCTCGTTGAGCTGGTAGCGGCCGGCCTCGATGCGCGATAGGTCGAGGATCTCGTTGATCAGGTCGAGCAGATGCTGGCCTGAGTCATGCACGTCGTGGGCGTAGTCACGATAGGTGGGATTGCTCATCGGCCCGAGGACTTCGTTCGCCATCACCTCGGAAAAGCCGAGAATGGCGTTGAGCGGCGTGCGCAATTCGTGGCTCATCGAAGCGAGGAAACGCGATTTTGCCAGGTTGGCGTCCTCAGCCCGCCGCCGCGCCTCGTCCGACATCGACTTCGCCGTCTCCACTTCGGCGATCAGCGCGTCCTTTTCGGAGCGGAACGACAACAGCAGCAGGGAGAAGCGATTGAGGTGACTGGCAATATAGGCGAAGAAAGGCAGCGACAGGACAAGCAACGCGGCCATGATGGCCTCGACCGGCATCCACGACTTGGTCGCGGCATAGGCGTAGAGCGCCACTGGAACCGCGAAGGTCGCCAGCAGTGCTCCGCCCAGGGACGAGGCCATGAGCGCCGTCCCTGCCATGGCAAACAGCAGCACCACCGCCTTGACCGCCTGGAACTGGTCGACCTCGCAGGCCCCGCAGCCCAGCCAGACGAACCAGGCCCAGCCCAGACCACAAAGGAAATGGCCGACCAGGAATTCCCTTCGCGTTTGCAAGGCGTTAAGTTCGGAAGCTTCCGTGCGCTCGATGCGCCGCGCCATGAAAACGACGATCGTATAAGAGGTCAGCGTAAACAACGCCCAGAGCCCGATCTCATTGCCGACACCGGCCAGACGACCGGCCGCGGCGATCGCCAGGACGAGCATCGGGATGACGACGGCACCGCTGGTCATCGCCTGGGCATGGAGCTTCAGCAGCTCGCGGTCGAAATCGAGATTGCCGGCCTGCTGCGAAAGACGGTCGCGCGTCTTGCGCACCGCGCGCGCGACATCGCTGTTGCGATGCCGTTTCCTGCGGTCCACAATGAACTTGTCCGCCGTGTTCGAGCGTTGCAAGGGCATCAAAAGCTTCAATTTATGCGCGCAGCGATTTCAAGGTGTTAAGCTACGTTCGAATGATTAACCAACCGTTTGCCATATGAGCCGTTCGTGGTCGCCAAGGTCGCGCCCGAGGTACGCGGCAGCGCGCCCGAGAAGTCCGTGGCGAAAGCTGCTGGATTACGGGCTGACCGTCATCATTCTGGGGCTGCTGATCCTGCTTGCGGCGCGTCTCGATCGAGTGGAGACACGCAAGACGCAAGGTATAGCCATCATCAATGACGGCGATTCGATCACGCTCGGCACCGAGCGCATCCGCATGCGCGGCATCGACGCCCCGGAATACACCCAGACTTGCCACAAGAACGGCGCCGATTATGCCTGTGGCACGCTGGCGCGCCAGTCGCTGGTGCGGCTGATCGCAGGCAGGCCGGTCACCTGCAGCGGCTGGCAGCGCGACCGCTATGGCCGGTTGCTCGGCGACTGCAAGGCCGGCGGCACCGACCTAAACCGCGCCCAGGTCGAGGCCGGCTGGGCCGTTGCCTACGGCGCTTTCGAAGGCGAGGAAGCGACGGCCCGCGCGGCCAGGGTTGGCATCTGGGCGGGCACGTTCGACCTGCCACAGGACTGGCGCGACAGTCACCACGGCGAGGTCGTCGAGCGAAAACATGGCACACTGGCGTCGATCGGCGACGCGGCGCGCGAGATCTTTCGCTTCTGGTGAAGCGTGTCTGGCGGAAGGAAGAGGAGGATCGAAATGAAGCTGTTCGACGGCGGCCGGGCACCCAACCCTCGGCGGGTTCGGGTTTTTCTCGCCGAGAAGGGGATCGCGGTTCCGTTGGTGCCCGTTGACATGGGCGCGCTGGAACACAAGCAGCCGCCAATAAGCTCGCGCAACCCGCTGCGGCGCCTGCCGGTGCTGGAACTCGATGATGGCACCATCCTCACCGAATCCGTCGCCATCTGCCGCTATTTCGAGGAACTCCATCCCGAGCCGGCATTGTTCGGAAACGGCGCGCTTGGCAAGGCGCAGGTCGAGATGTGGCAGAGGCGGATGGAGTTCAACCTGCTCAGCAGCGTCACGCAGGCTTTCCGCCATATCCATCCCGCCATGAAGGAATGGGAAATTCCGCAGATCCCTGAATGGGGTGAGGCCAACAAGCCGAAGGCGGTGGAGTTTCTCATGCTGCTCGATGCTGAACTCGGCAGCCGTGAATTCGTCGCCGGCGACAGCTATTCCATTGCCGACATCACAGGGCTGATCGCGATCGACTTCATGAAGCCGGCACGCATCAAGGTGCCGGAGGAATGCACCAATGTGTCGCGTTGGCATCAGGCAATCTCCAGCCGGCCGAGTGCCGCTGCTTGAGCGTGGAACTGGACAGCTTCGCCACGACGGTCCGCGCTTGCCGCATCTGCGCGGACAATCCCATCGGCAAGCCGCTGCCGCATGAGCCGCGTCCGGTGCTGCGACCCTCTTCCAGCGCCCGTATCCTGATCGCCAGCCAAGCACCGGGAACCAAGGTGCATCTGTCGGGCATGCCCTTCACCGATGCTTCGGGCGACCGTTTGCGGACTTGGCTCGATGTGACCAGCGACGAATTCTACGACATCGAGAAATTCGCCATCGTGCCGATGGGCTTCTGCTTTCCCGGACAGGACGCCAAGGGCGGCGACCTGCCGCCGAGGCGCGAATGCGCCCCGGCCTGGCGCGCGCCCTTGATGGCGCTGATGCCGCGGATCGACCTGGTGCTGACGATCGGCATCTACGCGCAGACCTGGCATATGGGCGCGGCGCGGCGCGCCTCGCTGACGGAAACGGTGATGGACTGGCGCGCCATCTGGGAGAATTCCGTCGGCCCCAAAGTGCTGCCGCTGCCACATCCATCCTGGCGCAACACAGGCTGGTTGAAGCAGAATCCGTGGTTTGAAATAGATTTGCTGCCTTTCCTGCGCTCGGAAATCCGCTATCGCCTCGGTTAGGCATTGAGCAAGAAAACACTCGCTTTCGACGCAAGCGGCAGAATTTTTTTCTTGTGAATGGCCCAAATAAAAGGGAATATAGCGAAACTATTCCACCAGGAGCCTCCGATGGATCGCCTCGACCGAAAAATTCTCCGCCTGCTGCAGGAGGACGCGACGCTCGCGGTCGCCGATGTCGCCAAGAAAGTCGGCCTGTCGACCACGCCGTGCTGGCGGCGCATCCAGAAGCTGGAGGAGGAGGGCGTCATCAAGCGGCGCGTCGCCATTCTCGACCACGAGAAGGTCAATGTGCGGGTCACCGTCTTCGTGTCGATCCGCACCAATTCGCATAGCCATGAATGGCTGCGCCGGTTTTCCGAGGTCATCCAGGAATTTCCCGAGGTGGTCGAATTCTATCGCATGAGTGGCGACGTCGATTACCTCTTGCGCGTCGTGGTGCCCGATATCGCCGCCTACGACGCCTTCTACAAACGGCTAATCGCCAAGATCGAGATCCGGGACGTGTCGTCGTCCTTCGCCATGGAGCAGATCAAGTACACGACCGAAATCCCGCTCGACTATATGCTGCTGGACAAGGAGTCGGGCGCGAACGCGGCCTGAGCCCGCCGTTCAATTCTTCTTCTTGTTGAGGAAGCTCCAGGGCGAGTTCACCGGCAACACAACGGAGTCCGGAACCGTGTCGACGGCCACGACATCTGCCTTGCGCACGGTGTAGCCGGACTGGATGACGCTGACGCCGTCGAGAATGAACAGCTGGCTCTTCTCCATGTCCGGCTTCAGGGCGCCGGTGACGGCAACCGGTTGGTAGGCCTCGGACATTTTGTAGGGACGGGCTGGTGTGACCAGCACGATCTGGTTGGGCGGAGGCGTCGGCATGTGGCTGCACGCACCCGTCCATGGCACCAGCAGGAACTGATAAACGAGATCTCCGTCGCGATCGACCGGCAATGCATAGCCGGCTAATTGTATGGTCTTGTCGTGCAGGGCGACCGAGAGTGTCTCGCCATGATCCGGCAGTTTCGCCGCGATCATCGGCAAGCCGGCGTCTTCGGCGATGGCCTGGGTCGCCGGGCGCAGATCCTTCCAGAAGATGTACGTGGTCTCGGCCGAAGCGCCCGCGGTGGAGAGTGCAAGCGCGGCCGCAAGCGCCAGGATCGCTTTGAAATGGTTCATGGTCGCATCCTTTGCGGGCGAGTAAAGACGCCGCTGTCGGTGGCGTCAATGCTCGAGCCGCGTCACATGTCGGCGAGAACCGGCCGCGGCAATCCTCGCCTTGTCAGGTCTTTCTGGTGGCGAGGCGTTCGTGGGTTTTGGCATGCGAGAGTTCTTTCACCGCATCCTTGCCGATCCAGCGCGCCGTCCTGTTCGCGGAGTTGGCAAGTTCCTGCGCCAGGGCAAGGGCAGGGCCATGCAAACCCACCGACCGTTTGCCGATTTGCCGCAGCGCCCAGTTGACCGCTTTCCTGACGAAATTGCGCTCGTCGCGGGAATGAGCCTCGACTAGCGGCAGGTAGGACAGAAACGTCGCGTCCGGCTCCTTTTTCAAATGCACTGACGCCCATGCCAGCATCGCGAAGGCCGTGCGGCGAACGAATTCGCGCTCGTCGGCGGCAAACTCCTCGACCAGCTGGCGCCAGAACAGCGTATCCACGAACAGATCCGAGACGGTGTCGACGATCTCCCAAGAATCGAAATCGCCGGCCCAGCGGCGGCATTCTTCAATGGTAATCTTTTTCGGCTCGCCGGTGAAGGCCGCCATCAGCCGTGCTTCGCGAACGCCGCTGTCCCACAGCGCCAGGGATCGCTTGTGGTCGCGCTTCAGCTTGCGCGCCAAAGGCCGCAAATCCGCATTGGCGACACCGAGCGCGGTCGCGGTGTTGATACCGAACCGCCCCATGCCGGCGCGGACTTCCTCGGTTCCGATCGAATGCAGATGAGCGACGATGTCCTGCGCGGTCCAGCCTGGAACGGGCAGGGACACTGCGCCTACTTCTCCAGCCGCGCCAGCAGCGAGGACGTGTCCCAGCGCTTGCCGCCCATCGCCTGCACGTCCTTGTAGAACTGGTCGACCAGCGCGGTCACCGGCAGCCTGGCGCCATTGCGATCGGCCTCTTCAAGGCAGATGCCGAGATCCTTGCGCATCCAGTCGACGGCGAAACCGAAGTCATATTTGCCAGCATTCATGGTCTTGTGCCGGTTTTCCATCTGCCAGGAACCGGCCGCGCCCTTGGAAATCACCTCGATGACCTTCTCAATGTCGAGACCTGCCTTCTTGCCGAAATGAATGCCTTCCGAAAGCCCCTGCACCAGCCCGGCGATACAGATCTGGTTGATCATCTTGGTGAGCTGTCCGGCGCCCGCCGATCCCATCAGTCCAACCATGCGGGCAAAAGCGTCGATAACTGGCCTGGCCCTGTCGAAGGCGGCCTCATCGCCGCCGACCATCACGGTCAGCACGCCGTTCTCGGCGCCGGCCTGGCCACCGGAGACGGGCGCGTCGAGAAATGAGAAGCCGCCCGATTGCGCGGCTTCGGCCAGTTCGCGCGCGACTTCAGCCGAAGCCGTGGTGTTGTCGATGAAGACCGAGCCTTTCTTCATCGCCTTGAAGGCGCCCGCGGGGCCCGTGGTCACAGAACGCAGGTCGTCATCGTTGCCGACGCAGGAAAAAACGAAATCCTTGCCCTCGGCGGCCTGGGCCGGCGTCGCGACAAAGCCGCCGCCATGTTGGGCGACCCACTGCTCAGCTTTGGCTTGGGTGCGGTTGTAGACGGTCACGTCGTGGCCACCCTTGTTCTTCAGGTGTCCGGCCATGGGATAGCCCATGACGCCAAGACCGAGAAATGCCACCGATGCCATGCCTTGTCCTTCCGGCGAAACAGAGATTTCAGCTGCGGAAGCTCTAGGCCATGCGACGAATTCGTCAAGGCGCGCGGTGCGGCATCGACTGGCACAGGCCGATCCGGAGCGGCTCAGCGATTGAGGTGGATCGTAATCCTGCGCTCGATCCATTCGACGCCATGGCGCAGGATTTCGACCATCACCAGATAAACGATAGCGACCCAGACATAGGCCTGGAAATCGAAGGATTTGGCGTAGGCAAGTTTCGCATTGCCCATCAAGTCGTAGACCGTGATGATGGCGACGATGGCCGAGGCTTTGATCATCAGAACCAGTTCATTGCCGTAGGGCCGCAAGGCAACGATGAATGCCTGCGGCAGGATGACCTTGCGCAGCGTCTGCAGCTTGTGCAGGCCGAGCGAGGCAGCACCTTCCCATTGGCCCCTGGGAACACTCTCGATGGCGCCGCGGAGGATTTCGGCCTGGTAGGCCGCGGTGTTGAGCGCAAAGGCAAAGACGCCGCAGAAAAACGCATCTTTGAAGAAATCCCAGAGCGTGAATCTTTCGATCGCCAGCCCGGTCGGGATGCTTACGTAGGGCATAATTTGTTGCCAATCGCTAATGACCGGCAAATAGAAGCCAAATGCACTGAGTTCCGGCCGGAACGAACCCAACCCGTAATAGACCAGATAGACCTGGACGAGCAGCGGTGTGCCGCGGAAGAAATAGACATAGCAATAGGCAAGGCCGGACAAGCACCGGTTCTTCGACATGCGGCCATAGGTGACGGGCAGCGAAAAGATCGCGCCGGCCACCATCGAGATCGCCACGAGCGACAGCGTGGTCCACAGTCCCTGCAGATAGGCGGGTGCATACCTGGCAAAGAACTCGCCATTCCAGGCGTAGGCGAGATAGGCGAGGATACCGAGGCCGAAGAGGATCCAGAGGCCGACGAGTGCGTAACCGACGATGCGGGTGCGCGGCCAGCCGCGTGCCCGCGGCGGCGGGCGGTCGACCGAGATCGCTTCCGTGACGCTCATCGTGCCTCCCTCCGCCCCAGCGAGCGCAAGATGAACCCGGTCGCGATCGACGACAGGATCGCCAGGACGAGGAAAACCAGTGCGGCGACGCTGTAGAACAGGAAGGAATGCTTGGTGACACGTGCCGCCACGCCGGCATTGCGCAGGGTTTCAGCGAGGTTGACGACCGAGACGAGGGCGGTGTCCTTGAGCAGGCTCAGCCAGCAATTCTCAAGGCCGGGAAAGGCGATGCGCAGCAGCTGCGGCAGGATCACCTTGCGCATGGTAAGCCATTTCGACAGGCCGATTGCATAGCCGCCTTCATACTGGCCCTTCGGAATGGCGCGAAAGGCGGAGAGGAATACCTCGCTGGCGTAGGAAGAAAAGATCAGCGACAGCACGATCATGCCGGCGATGAAGCTGTCGACATCGATCGTTGCCTCGGGCTTGAAGAGGCGGATGACGTATTGCAGCAAGATGGGCATGCCGAAGAAGAACAGGAACAGCGTCACCAATTCCGGCAGGCCGCGAAACATGGTGGTGTAGATGTTGGCGGCCAGCCGCAGCGACGGTTCTTCGGACTGCTTGGCCCAGGCTACGAAAAAGCCGATCGTCAGGCCGATCGGCAGCGTTGCAAGCGCGAGCGCGATGGTGACCAACGCACCATAGGCAATATCGTCACTCCAGCCCTCCGGTCCCCAACTGAGCAGTGTCCATATGCTTTGGACTGGCATTGACTGGCCTTACCCCACGGCGCTCCCGAGATGAACAAGGCGGCAGGGAAACCCGCCGCCTTGGCAATGATGATCAGGACTCGGCGCCGTAGACGTCGAACTTGAAGTACTTGTCGTTGATTTCCTTGTATTTTCCGTTGGCGCGGATGGCGTCGATGGCGGAATTCAGCTTGTTGACCAGGTCGGTATCGCCCTTTCGAACGGCGATGCCGGCGCCAGGTCCGAAAATTTCGACAGGTTGCGGCGAGGGCTGGCCGAGAATCTTGCAGCAGGCGCCTTCAGGCGAATCCAGAAACTGCTGCAGCACGACAATATCGTCCTCGATGGCGTCGAGACGGCCATTGGCGAGGTCAGCCTGTTCCTCGGGGCTGCTCGGATAGCCCTTAATGGTGCTGTCCGTGTAGGTCTTCGAGGCATAGTTGAAATGGGTGGTGGTGGTGGCGACGCCGATATTCTTTCCGGCGAGGTCTTCCTTGGTCACTCCCTTGAGCGGCGAATCCTTCGGCACGGCGATCGCCGACGGGGTGTTGTAGTATTTGTGCGAGAAGTCGACCTTCTGCTGCCTCTCCGGCGTGATCGACATCGAGGCCACGATGGCGTCGAACTTGCCGGCCTGAAGTGCGGGGATGATGCCGTCCCAATCCTGGGCGACGAAGGTGCACTTGACCTTCATCTCATCGCAAAGTGCCTTGGCGATGTCGATGTCGAAGCCGACAAGCTGGCCATCGGCGGTGAGGTTGTTGAAGGGGGGGTAGGCGCCTTCGGTGCCGATCCGCAGGGTCTTCTCCTGGGCCTGGGCTACGCCGAGCGTCAGCAGCGCAGCCGATGCGGCGAGCGCGATACGCAGTGCAATACGCATGATAGTCCTCTCTTTATGGTCCCGGCCGTCGTTCCGAAACGGCTCTGTGGGGCGGTGCTTTTTGACCGCCCGCTAGGCCGATACTCCCACTCTTTCCAAGAAAAAAGCAACCGCAAAACCGCCGAAATCGGTAATGGGCTTCTACCGTTACGTTACTTCTCAAGCAACGAGGCCGGTCGTGCGCTCGATGAAGTCGGCTATGGATTTTGCGTCATCGAGGTCGAACACCGGCAGGCTCTGGTCGGCGATGGCGAAATCCGCGGCGACGGCGACAATATTGGGATCATCCACCGCAAGCGGCGTCCGGTCCTTCGCTTGCAGCCGCCTCGTTTCGATCTTACGGTGGGATTCGCGCTTGTAGCCTTCGACCAGCACGATGTCGCAGGGGGCGAGCCGCGACAGGATGGCGTCCAGCGGCGGCTCCTGCTCGCCACGCAATTCGTGCATCAGCGCCCAGCGACTGCCCGATACGATCGCAACCTCGGTAGCACCCGCCTGCCGGTGGCGGAAGCTGTCCGCGCCGGGCTTGTCGATGTCGAAATGATGATGAGCATGTTTGACCGTCGAGACTTTCCAGCCGCGCCGCACAAGCTCCGCGACCAGCCTTTCCGTCAGTGTGGTCTTGCCGGAGTTTTTCCAGCCGGTGATGCCGAAGATGCGTCTGTTCATGGCGACATGCTCTGCAACAGCTGTTCAGCCTGGGCAAGATCGTCCGGCACATTGATGTTGAAGAAAGGATCGATTCCGACGGATTGCGGGACAGGGAATTCCACGTCGACATGGCCGTGTTGTTCGATAAAGGCCGAAACGCGCCTGTTGTCCTCATCGACCAGGAAATGCCGCAAGGCTTCGCGGCATCCGGTTGGCCACAGCGCGAAGGTCGGATGCCGCCGGCCCGCCGAAGAGGCGACGGCGATCGAACCGGGGTGTTGATGCGCCGCCGCCGCAAGACGATCAACGAGATCCGGCGGCAGGAAAGGCGTGTCGCCGGCCGCTGTGACGATCGCCCTGCGAGGCGTGCCGGCGGCGGCCCATTCCAGGCCGGTCAGGATTCCGGCAAGCGGCCCGGCAAAGCCTTCGATGGTATCGGCAAGCACCGGCAGCCCGAACCGGGCGAACCGCGCCGGATCGCCATTGGCGCTGAGCGCCAGGGTCTCGAGCTGCGGGCCAAATCGCGACAGCACCTGGTCGAGCACGCAGCCGCCGCCCAGCGGCAGCAACGCCTTGTCGCCACCGCCCATCCGCCTCGACTGGCCACCTGCCAGGATGATCCCCGCGATATCCCGCTTCATGCTATCCAGCCTGTACGCCAGCCGCGGGAAATCGCAAGCGGCTTCAAGGGGGTGCTAGAGTCCTTCCGGCGCCATGGCCGGGCCGGTGCTTTCGGCGACGATCTTTCGCCGGCCGACCATCCGCTCGCGATAAAGCGTATAGAGACCCGAGCCAACAACTATTGCCGCGCCGGCAATCATCGGCACGTCCGGTATGTCACCGAAAATAATCAAGCCAAGCAGTATCGACCAGAGGAGCGCCGTGTAGCGGAACGGGGCGATGAAGGAGATCTCACCCGATCGCATCGCCATGATGATGAACTGGTAGCCGATGAGCACCAGCACCGCGGCCAGCGCCAGCAGCGCCGTGCTTTTGCCGGTCATCGGTGTCCAGCCACCCATCGGCGTCAACAAAAACGCACCGACTACGGTCATGGCCAGCGCGGTGGCGGTCGAGACCAGCATCGTCGGGATGGCCTGGGGGATGCGCTTGGTGGCAAGGTCCCGCACCGTGCAGCAGGCGACGGATGCCAGCGCCACCAGCGAGTAAATGCTGAAGCCCTCGAAACCCGGCCGCACGATGATGATGACCCCGGCAAACCCGATGGCGATCGCCAGCCAGCGCCGCCAGCCGACCGCTTCACCGAAAAACAGCGCCGCGCCCATCGTCACCGCCAGCGGCAGCGCTTGCAGAACGGCCGAAACGCTGCCGATCGGCAAATGGGCGAGCGCGACCAGGAAGGACACCGTAGCGCCCGCCTCGCCCAGGACACGGACCGCCACCAGCGGCTGCAGCATCAGGCGCGGCTGAAAAAGTGCGCCACGTTGCCAAGCCAGCAGACCGACAAACAGCGAGGCGAACGCCCCTCTGATCAACATGACCTGCGCCATATTCATCGACTCCGAAGAGTATTTGGTGATGGCGTCGTTGAGCGTGAAGCCAACCATCGCTACCACCATGAACAACGCGCCGCGAAGATTTGGGGAAAGGGGCAAGACATCTACCGGTTGCTTTGGCAAGCAAGGCTGTAACAGCCCGCCACGAGACAGCAACGGCAAAGGGCTGGGCCAGGACCCGATATCCATCTTCGCCGGCGTGAAACCATCCCGGACGAGGTATGAATTCTGTCGGAAGGCGGCAACGCCTCCCGACACGGTGCGGACGAGGGATTGTCTACTTCTTGGGTGACAGCACCTCGGTGCCGTTCCCCTCCTTGCCGGCGATGGTCCACAGACCATGCAGCGACCCGTCATCCTCGACCTTGTAGACGACGAGGCCGATATCCTTGCCCATTTCGTAGCCAGCGGAGAATGCGTTGTCGTTGCGCATGCAGATGCCATCGGAAGAAGAACCGCCGGTCTCCCAGTGGATCGTGCAGGTGGTGCCGCTGGTCAGCGTGATGGTGGCTTCGCCGCCATAGGACGAACCATCGAAATTGGTGCCGGCAACGGTGTAAGTGCCGCCGATCGACTGGGCAGCCGCCGGCAGGGCAGCCAAGCCGAGCAAGGCGAAAGCGAGAAGAAGTTTGCGCATGATGTAATCCCCCGAAAATGCGATGAATCGCTGCGGAACGGAGGGTAGGCGGGAAACCATGACCAGTAAATCAGACCGACATTTGCCGACAGAGATTTGTTTGCGGTGTGGCTAAAATACTCTTAGCTCGAACGGTTCATGGCCCCTTGAGGCTGCCAGCGATGGCGCCGACCAGCGGGTCATATTTCGATTTCAGCGCCGGCGGATAGTCGATCCAGATCGTGCGGATGACGCCATCCCCGTCAAACAGCCGCCGCTCATAAAAAATCTTTCCGTCCTTCACGCCCGACAGCACCGCCCAATCCTTGCCGGCCTTGCCGTAGGTGACCTTGTAGCCAGGCTCCTTGCTCGCCTTTTCGCCGACGACAAAGTCTTTCGGCGTCTCATGGTCAATGTTGAGTATGCCGGAGCATGTCAGGCTGGCGCCGTCCGCGCTCAGCCATACCTGACCGTCGCCATTCTCAGGCTCGGGCTGGCGATCGGTGAAGATATCGTCGGGGAAGGTGCAAACGGTGCCGAAGCGCTCGTTCACGTAGGTGGATTGCGCGGCAAACGCGGTATTCGCCGAGACCGCGGCAAGAGATATGACGATTGAGTAGAGCCGTCGCATGCCTTGCCCCGAAGCCGATGATTGCACGGCATTCTCGCACGGACAGGCGACGAGGTCAGCCGCCCGTGACACTCATATGCCGAGACACCGACGGACGGCTGGTGCGGCGGTCGATGATGAAGTCATGGCCCTTCGGCTTGCGGCCGATGGCTTCGTCTATAGCGTCGGCAACCAGTTCATTGCCTTCGGACGCGCGCAACGGGGCGCGCAGGTCGGCCGCGTCTTCCTGGCCAAGGCACATATAGAGCGTGCCCGTGCAAGTCAGCCTGACCCGGTTGCAGCTTTCGCAGAAATTATGCGTCATCGGCGTGATGAAGCCGAGTTTTCCGCCGGTCTCGGCGACTTGGACATAGCGGGCCGGGCCACCGGTCTTGAACGGGATGTCGGTCAGCGTGAATTGGCGCTCGATCGATGCGCGCAGCAGCGACAGCGGCAAGTACTGGTCGGTGCGATCGGCGTCGATTTCGCCCATCGGCATGGTTTCGATGACGGTCAGGTCCATGCCGCGGCCATGCGCCCAGCGCATCATTTCGGGCAGTTCGACGTCATTGAAATCCTTCAGCGCCACCGCGTTGAGCTTGACTTTCAATCCAGCCGCCTGGGCGGCATCAATGCCCGCCATGACCTTGCCGAGATAACCCCAGCGGGTGATTGCGTGGAACTTGTCGGCATCGAGCGTGTCGAGCGAAACATTGATGCGCTTGACGCCGCAATCGGCGAGCTCGGCGGCGAAGCGCGAAAGCTGTGAACCGTTGGTGGTCAGCGTCAGTTCTTCCAGTGCGCCGCTGTCGAGGTGCCGCGAAAGCTGGCGCACCAGATGCATGATGTTCTTGCGCACCAGCGGCTCACCGCCGGTGAGGCGCAACCGTTTGACACCCTTTTCGATGAACACGGTGCAGAGCCGGTCGAGTTCTTCCAGCGACAGCAGGTCTTTCTTGGGCAGGAAGGCCATATCCTCGGCCATGCAATAGGTGCAGCGGAAATCGCAGCGGTCGGTGACCGACACTCTGAGATAGCTGATGGTGCGACCGAAGGGGTCGATCATGTTCATGTTCGAGCGTTTCCGTGGCCGTTAACGGCGCCGTTATATACAGCTATGTGATACGATCCAGCCCGCCATTCAAGATAGCCGGCCTCGATCTTTGGTAACATTCCGCGACCGACATTGCGTGTCGGCACGATCCCATACCTTTTCGCTTGGCGCGAAGCAGCGTAGGGAAGGGCAAATTCAGGCAGGATCGATCATGACGGCTCCGAAAGAACTGAGGGTCTCCAAGGACCGCAAGCTGCTCACCGTGACCTTTCCCGGCCACCAGCCGTTCGAGTTGCCGGCCGAGCTGCTGCGCGTCGCCTCACCGTCGGCGGAAGTGCAGGGCCATTCGCCCGAACAGCGGGTGACGGTTCCCGGCAAACGCGATGTGGCCATCCTGAAGATCGAGCCGGTCGGCAACTATGCGGTGCGAATCACCTTCGACGACTTCCATGACACCGGCATCTTCACCTGGAATTACCTGCACACGCTCGGCCATGAGAAGGATGCGCGCTGGAATGCCTATCTCGCGGAACTCGACGAGAAGGGCCTGAGCCGCGATCGTTAGCCGCCATTGCGTCGTCAAAACGTCACCGATCGGGCGTAGGGGGCGGAACGGGAGACGGAAAAAATGTCGGTCATCACCACAGTCGAACAACTCGAAGCCCTTTACGGATTGCCGGGCGAGGCCTCGGTGGTCAAGGAACTCGACCATGTCATTCCCGAATACGCCGCCTTTATCGAAGCCTCGCCCTTTGTCGCGCTAGCCACCAGCGGCCCGGAGGGGCTGGATTGTTCGCCGCGCGGCGATCTCGCGGGCTTCGTGCGCATCGTCGATGTGAAAACGCTGATGATGCCGGACCGGCGCGGCAACAACCGTGCCGATTCGCTGAAGAACATCATCAGGGATCCGTGCGTCGGCCTTTTGTTCCTGGTGCCGGGCTCCGGCACGACGCTGCGCATCAACGGCCGGGCCCATATCACCACGGACCCAGCGTTGTGCGCGTCGTTCATGGTCGACGGCAAGCCTGCGCGTTCGGTCACCGTGATCGATGTCGATTCGGTCTATTTCCAGTGCGCTCGCGCCATCGTGCGGTCGGAACTGTGGAACCCTGCCAAGCATGTCGACCCGAAGTCGCTGCCGACACCCGGAAGGATTTTGGAAATCACCAGCCGCAAGAATATCGACGGCGAAACCTACGACAGGGAGTGGCCGGAGCGGGCGAAGAAGTCGATGTGGTGATCGCCTGGAAGCGCGATCACGCCTCGTTCAGCACGTCATAGATATTGCGCATCTGCTCGCCGATCATGTCGCATTGTTCCGGCGTCGACTGGCTCATCGCCTTCTCGATCAGCGCCATATGCACTTTCAACGCCCGCATCAGCAGCGCCTCGCCGGCTTCGGTCAGCGTAAGCCGCAAGATGCGCTTGTCCTTCTCATCGCCTTCGCGCCGCAGCAGGCCACGCGTCTCCAACTGCGGCAACAGCATGGTGATGTTGGAGCGGCCGACGAGCAGCTTGCGGGCGAGGTCGTGCTGCGACATGCCCGGGTGGCGGTAGAGGTTCATCAGCACGTCGAGCTGCGCCGGCTTAAGGTCGAGCGGCGCAAGTTTCACCGCCAGCGTGCGCTCCAGCACATGGCAGGCGCGCGCCACCGCGACCCAGTTGCGAAAACGCGGGTTGTCCCAGGGTAGCTCTTGTTTATTGTTCATCTTTGAACTATTATGTTCATGCTTGAACGTATGGATGGATTCTGACTATGGCATCATTCGGGCTGAAGGTCATCCGAGGTGTGTTTGGTGCGGCCGAACATGTCGCGCCGCGCATCACCGGGCGTGCGGCTTTCGAATTGTTCTGCCGTACGCCAAGCACCAGGACACTGACCGACGGCGAGCGCCGCGCCATCGACCGCGCCGCGGAGTTCATGGCCGAGGCGCGGCATCACCGGCTGAAGACCGCGACCGGCTGCGTCATGGTTCATGAATTCCGCCCCGAGCCGGGCCGCGAGTCCGCCGGCACCGTCCTCGTCATCCATGGCTGGCGCTCGCGTACCGAATATATGCGCGTGCTGATCGAAGGTTTTCGCGCCGCCGGCTACAAGGTCGTCTCGCTCGATCTTCCCGGTCATGGCCATTCGCAGGGCAGGCACCTGAACATGGTCAATGCCGTCGAAGCCGCAAGAGTGGCCGGCGAATGGTTTGGGCCGTTCGTGGCTGCCGTCGGCCATTCCTTCGGAGGCGCCGTTGCCGCCAATGCCATCGCCGGCTCCGTCAAGGACATCCCGCCGCTGTCGGCCGCACGTCTTGTGCTGATCGCGGCACCAAGCTCGCTGCCGGCAATCTTCGCCGACTTCAGCCGCATGCTCAATGTCGGTCCCCGCTCGCAGGTCGCCATGGCTGACCGCGTCGAATATCTCTCCGGCCGGCCGTTGCACGAATTCACCGGTGACCGGCAGCTCGCCCAGGCGCCCGTGCCGACGTTGGTCATCCACGCGCCCGACGACCGGGAGGTGCCGGCTGAACATGCACGACGCTATGCCGGCGCCGGCGACCATGTACGGCTGCACTGGGCCGACGGGCTCGGCCATCGCCGCATTCTGGCCGACAAGGGCGTGGTTGAACGCGCCGTCGGCTTCGTGACCATGCAGCAGAACCCGTCGCTGCTCCACTGAGCGGCACTCAGGCTATTTCTTCTTGTCTCCGGGCTCTACAGGCAGTCCGGCAGCCTTCCAGGCCGTGTAGCCGCCGAGGATGTGTTTGACCGGGGAAAGACCCATGTCCTGCGCCGTCTTGGTAGCCAACGCTGAACGCCAGCCGCCGGCGCAGAAGAAGACGAAGCTTTTTCCGGAAGCGAAGAAAGGCTTGTGGTAGGGGCTTTCGGGATCGATCCAGAACTCCAGCATGCCACGCGTGACGTGCTTGGCGCCGGGAATTCTGCCGTCGCGTTCGATTTCACGAGGATCGCGCAGATCGACGAAGATGGTGTCTTCGTCCTCAAGCAGCCCTGCCGCTTCCTCGGGCGAAACCACTTCGATCTCGGCATTGGCTTCATCCAGCAGTTCGCGATACCCTTTTTTCACGTGGTTCCCTCCGGCCGCAAGTTTGCTGGCAAGTCGGATTTCGAGCACAACGGATGGTGTTTGTCACGCCTCGATGGTGCCGGCCATGGCCTTCCAAGCGGCCATTGCCCCGGCTACCGTCGCCATCAGGGCGGCGCGGGAAGCGCCGTCACGCGCCTGAATCGACATGCCATGCTGGACTGTTGCGAAAAAGGTCGCGGCTGCAAGGCAATCGAAGTCGGCAGGCAATTCACCCTCGGCCACGCCGCGCTGCAGACGCTTCTTCAGCGCGGCTAGATTCTCGGCGCGCCGGCGCCGCAAATCCGCGCAGATCGCGCCCCGGCTCGAGTCTTCGTGCAGCGCACCCAGCGTAATCAGGCAGCCCTGCGGACGATCGCTTTGCGAATAGGCCTTCGCGGTCCGGCGCAAGAACCGCTCGATCGCAAGCCGCGCCGTTGGCGCCTCTTCCAGCGCGAGCCAGATGTCGGCGCCCTCAACGCGGGAATAGAGATCGGTCGCCTCGAGGAACAGGGCCTCCTTGCTGCCATAGGCGGCGTAGAGGCTCGGCGAATTTATGCCCATTGCCACGGCGAGATCGCTGATCGATGCGCCTTCATAGCCCTTGGCCCAAAACACGTCCATCGCGCGCCGCAAGGCCGCGGTTCGATCGAAGATGCGGGGACGACCTCTTTCCGACATGATGCTCTTTTCTGTGTTGATCGATACATAAATGAGTTGACGCGGCCAGGCAAGGCTGGCAGGTATTTATGTATCAATCGCTACATAAATGGAGAAACCGATGTCATCAGGAAATTTGAACGGCAAGGCAGCACTCGTCACCGGAGGCAGCCGCGGTATCGGCGCGGCCATTGCACGAAGGTTGGCGGCGGAGGGGGCCGATGTGGCGCTGACCTATGTGCATGGCGAGGAGCAGGCTCGGTCCGTCGTCGCTGAGATAGAGACCAAGGGCGGTCGCGCCATCGCCATTAAAGCCGACAACCGTGACGCCGAGGCCATAGACCAGGCGGTGGCCGATGCTGTGACTGCCTTCGGCCGGCTCGACATCCTGGTCAACAGTGCCGGCATCTGGCGCGCCGCGCCGATCGATGCGCTGTCGCTTGCCGATTTCGACGAAACCATGTCGATCAATCTGAGAGCGCCGTTCATCGCCTCGAAAGCGGCGGCAAGGCACATGGGCGAGGGCGGCAGGATCATCTCGATCGGCAGCAATCTGGCCGAGCGGGTCACCGACACCAGCCTGGGCGCCTACTCGGCCAGCAAGGCGGCGCTGGTCGGCCTGACCAAGGCATTGGCCCGCGACCTCGGGTCACGCGGCATCACCGCCAATGTCGTCCATCCCGGTTCGACCGACACCGACATGAACCCGGCCGACGGCCCGCATGCCGAGCATCAGCGCCAGAAGATGGCCACCCCGCGATTCGGCCAGGCGGACGATATCGCCGGCATGGTTGCCTGGCTCGCCGGACCGGAGGGCAGGTTCGTCACCGGAGCCGCGCTGACCATCGATGGAGGCGCAAACGCGTAAGCCACAGGGATTCCCGGGCCGGCGCGACAGTTCGGTCGCGCCGGCCGTCACGATGTTGTGAAACCGTTCTGCAACAGCCCTGCCGAAATTTATGAAAGCTTAACGAAATCGGTATGAATCGGTATAGTCGCGCCTTACATCCGCCATGCGGTGAGCGGGACGGTCTAGCGTGCGGAACGGGAACCGGTTGCGACCGGAGCGGGTGATCCATGAAATTCCTCGGTAAAAAAGCAACCGTGATGCCGCTGGTGGCGATTACGGCGACGCTGGCTTTCGGCATGCCTCAGGCAGGAGCCCAGGGATTTTTCGACATGCTGTTCGGCGGTGGCATCAGGCATGAGCCGAAAGGCGAGTTTCCGCCTCCTCCGCCAAAGCACAAACCCAAGCCGAACGCTCCGGCCGGCGGCGGCGTGAGGATCAGCAGTCCGTCCTACTATACTTACAAGGCCGACAAGCTGGTGCGTGTCGACTTCTCGACGCTGGCGACGGCGCCGCAGCCGGCTGCACCGCAAGACGCCGCTTTCGTGCCTTCGGCCACGGGTGCTGCCTTCCATGAAGCCATTGCTGGGCTCGCCGACTATGAACTCTATGCCGAGCCCGACATCGCCAAGGCGCTGATCGCCTATTACTCGGCCAACCCGGATTTCATCTGGGTGACCGGAACCACCCCGAACAACCGCGCGCAGGATGCCGTGCGGGTGCTTGGCGAGGCTGCAAGCTACGGCCTCACGCCTGCCGACTACACGGTCGATGTGCCTGCCGCCAGTTCGTCCTCGGCGGACGACGAGGTCAAGCTGAAGGAGCTCGTGCGATTCGAGATGGCGCTGTCGGCACGTGTCCTGCGCTATGCCCATGACGCCCAGAATGGCCGTGTCGAGCCCAACCGCATGACCGGCTACTACGATTTCCCGGCCAAGCCGCTCGACATGATGGGCGTGCTGAAGACTCTGGCGCATACCCAGGAGGTTCGCACCTATCTGGAATCGCGCCATCCGCAGAATGCGGAATATCAGGCGCTGCGCGTCGAACTGGAAGCGCTGCAGGCGAGCGCCGAGAACGAAATCGTCGTCGATCCCAAGCTGCTGCTGAAGCCAGGCGAAACCAGCCCCGAATTGCCGAAGCTGCTGTCGCTGATCGCGCGTAATCTCGATGACGAGATGGGCGGCACCTATGGCGAGGTCCTGTCGCGGCTGGCAACCAGCGAAGTCTACGTTCCCGAGCTGGTGCCGCTGATCAAGGCGGTGCAGCAGAAGGAAGGCATGAAGGGCGATGGCGTCATCGGTCCACGCACGGTCGCCACGCTGGCCGGGACGTCGAAGGCCGACAGGCTGCTGAAGGTGGAGGTGGCGCTGGAAGAACTGCGCTGGCTGCCTTCCGATCTCGGCAGCCCGCGTGTTTTCATTAACCAGCCTGCCTTCACCGCAAGCTATATCGACGACGGCCAGGAAAAATTGAAGACGCGTGCCGTCGTCGGCCGCGTCACCAACCAGACCGCCTTCTTCTACGACCAGATCAAGCAGGTCGATTTCCACCCCTACTGGGGCGTGCCGCAGTCGATCATCGTCAACGAAATGCTGCCGAGGTTGCGCGGCGATCCCGGCTATCTTGACCGGGCCGGCTACGAGGTGACGGATTCACGCGGCAAGCGCATCCCTTCGTCGGCGGTGAACTGGGGCGCTTATGGCGCCAACATTCCCTATAATGTGCGCCAGCAGCCGAGCGAGGCCAATGCTCTGGGCGAACTGAAGATCCTGTTCCCCAACAAGCACGCGATCTACATGCACGACACGCCGCAGAAATCGTTCTTCAAGCAGGATATGCGCGCACTCAGCCATGGCTGCGTGCGCCTGCAGGATCCGCGCGGCATGGCGGCGGCAGTGCTCGGCACCTCGGTCGATTATATCGCGGAGAAATTGAAGCACGGACACTCGACCGAGGATGTGACACGCACGATCCCAGTCTATGTCGCTTATTTCACCGCCTGGCCCGACATGTCCGGCAAGGTCGAGTATTTCAGCGACGTCTACGATCGCGATTCCCGGCTGAAGCAGGCCCTGGACGCAACCGAGGCGGTGCGCTCACCCTCGAGCTAGTCGTTATCGCTCCGACAGCGAGCGCCTGAAACCGGCGTCGCGCCCGGCGATCAGCCAATAGACCAGCCCGGCAACCAGACCGGCGGCGGCTATGATGCCGATGTCGGCCCAGCGCTCCAGATCCACGTCCTCCGCCGCGCCCGGCCAGATCAGGAAGAAACCTCCGGCCGCAGCCGCGGCGCCGAAGACCATGTGCAGCATAGCGTTGCGAAGAGAGAAGAATTCGGCGATCAGCGCAAAAATCAGCGTCTGGGGCGCGGTCACCACGATGGTCAGGAAATAGATGAACATGCCGAGCGGCGGTACCACAAAGGCCGCGATCGGCGAGACCCCCATGAGGTCGAAATAGGCTGGCGCGTTGGGCAGGGAACTCAGCGCGGCATAGATCGCCACGACGGCGATCAGACCAACCAGTATGGCGACGAGATAGCCGGCCAGCATCATGAGGACGCGCTTCATCAAGTGCTTCGCAGCCGACATACCCACCCCCTGAAGCGCGGTCCCTCCACAATCAGCCATCAATGGCGAATTGACGCAAGGGGAGACGGAGCATTCCTGGGCTCGCTGGTGAAAATCCCGCAGCTCAGGCGCCGCCGCACATATGCTGCGAATCCGGGAGAGCCCAGGAGCCTTTCGCGACGAGGTCGACGGAATAATAAACCCGGCCACGGTCGTCGTCCTTGGGGCAGTCCCTGGGAATGGAGATCAAGCACATGACGACGGGTTCGCCGACCTTGGCGGCGGCAAGGCCAGCCTCGCGATCATAGGATACGGCGCCGCCGCCATTGGTGAATGTGGCCGCGCTGCCCGCTTCGGGAGTAGCCGTTTCCAGCGGATCGTCGCCAAGCCGCGTGGTCAGCGTCTCGATATGCGTCGACGCGCATTGGCCAATCGCCGAGGGCAGGGGCTGGTCCTTATTGCCGGGATTCCGTGCAGCAGCGTCCAGCGCCTTCTTGCCGATCAGCGCGATGGTGTAGTCCTGCACCCAGGACGGCGCATTTCCATAGGTCTGCAAGGCGTTGTCGAGCGCGCTGGCGATACAGGGGGTATCGCTCTTGCAAGCATTGCGATCGGCGATCAGCCCGCGGGCAATCTTGCGCTTGTCGCCGCCGAACGCCGGCTCGAATTCCTTGTAAGCCTTCGAAACCAGCAGATCGATCGCCGACAACTGCGGGTCGGCGCAGATCGCCTTTTCCGCCGGCAGGTTTGCCTTGCCGCAGTCGAAGGACGGCCCGTCCGCCAATGCCGGAGAAACGGCAAGGAAGCCGCCGGCTGAGACGATGGCGAATACAGACAGAAGATAGGGTCTAACGAAACATCGCATCATGGCCCCCAAGCCAACAGGATTGCCGAAGGCGCGGCCCCGCGCCCAGCCTAACATACGCCAGGATGGACAATTTTGACGCTCGTTTTGTCGTTGAGAACACGCAGACGCAGCGCATTCGCGACGTGATGTCCGCGAACCTTATTTTGGTTCGGCCGTCACAGGATCGAAGACGATTTCGACCTTTGCCTTGTCCGAGGTATAGTAGGTGACGGTGTAGCCGTCCTTGTCCCAGTCGACCTCCTTCACGTACCGAAACCCGTCACGCTGCTCGACCTTGGCGATGATCTCCGACAGCTTCTTGGCATTGGGTGGCGGCAGTGCAGTTTCATCCGCGGCAAAGGCGGGTCCGGCGGCGAAAAGAACGACGACGGAGGCCGCAAGCAGAAATCTGGACATGGTTTTCCCTCAAGTTTCGACGCAAGGAAACTCGCTGTCATGCAGGTTTGTTCCGCATGTGGGTGTTCCGGCGTTCAGCGCCTGTGCGGAAAGGCAGAGCGCCAAAGGGGAAGGCGGGCTGTAGCTGCCGATGTGATGTTCAGCAAACAGATGGTGGGCGATGCAGGGATTGAACCTGCGACCCCACCCGTGTGAAGGGTGTGCTCTCCCGCTGAGCTAATCGCCCGCTCGTTGCCCGAAGGCCAAGCGAGCCGCGATATAAGGGAGGCCGACCCATTAAGTCAAGGCAGCGTCTGGTGTTGTCACACAGATCGGATTTGCGGTCTCGCCAAGGCCCGTTCCGCAGAGATTTTCATCGTGGCGCTCAGTGTGCGGCGGCGCCGATCAACCTTTGCGCCAGATCGAGCGTCAACGCATCGAAATGCGAGATCACCGCCGAGGGCTCGAACTCGCGCACATGACGGTCGGTGTAGCCGAAATCGACGGCGACGACAGGAATGCCGGCCGCCTTGGCGGTGTCGATATCGGTTTGCGAATCGCCGACCATCAAGGCGCGGTGCGGATCACCGCCGGCGAGTTTGATGGTCTCGATCAGGTGGCGCGGATCGGGCTTGCGGAACGCGAACGTGTCCTGCCCGGCAATTGCCGCGAAATGCCTGGTCAAGCCGAGTGCTTCGATCAGCGCCAGCGAATTGGCCTGGTATTTGTTCGTGCAGATTGCCAGCAGATAGCCGGCCTTCTCAAAACGGGCAATCGCCTCGGTCACGCCGGGGTAGGGGCGGGATTTGCCCGGAATGTTGTCGGTGTAGTGATCGAGGAACAGTTTCAGCAGCCGGTCGTGCTCCTCGACCTTGAGGGATCGTTGCTGCGCGGCATGCGCCCGTTCGATCATCACCCGGCCGCCATGGCCGACGAAGCGTTTGAAGCCGGCTTCGTCGACGGCCGATAGTTCGCTGGCCGCCAGGCTGTGGTTGAGGCTGTCGAGCAGGTCCGGCGCCGTGTCAATCAGCGTTCCATCGAGGTCGAACACGATGATCGGGCGAGTCATGATCCATCCTGCGCAGGTTTGTGCATGGCAGGCGATAACGGCTGCGACGCGTTAAGGCAAGCAGACCGGCGGGGCGGCTGCCAAGGGCTTTGACCCGGCCTGCAAAAATGCTAGGAGCCGAAAACGCTAAAGCGCGTCGCGTCGAAACAGACTCATGCGGCGCGCTTCAGGTCTTTCTTTCATGCATGTCGTTTTCCCAAAGCCGAGGTCATTTTGGGCGACATGCATTCGGTTTCGGGGCAGCAAAGCAGCATGGATGCGAGGCAATTGAAGGTCGAGGCCGCGCGGGCGGCCCTTGCCCATGTCAGCGACGGCATGCGGCTCGGCATCGGAACCGGCACCACTGCCGAGGAGTTCGTGCGGCTGCTTGCCGACAAGGTCGCCACCGGCATGACCATAACAGGCGTGCCGACCTCTGAACGCACTGCTGCGCTGTGCCGCGAACTCGGCGTGCCGCTGTCGACGCTGGAGGAAACGCCTGAGCTCGATCTCACCGTCGACGGTGCCGACGAGGTCGACCCGGAGCTGACATTGATCAAGGGCGGCGGCGGGGCGCTGCTGCGCGAGAAGATCGTGGCCGCGGCCTCGCAGCGCATGATCGTCATCGCAGACCGATCGAAGATGGTCGAGACACTCGGCCGGTTTCCGCTTCCAATCGAAGTCAACCAGTTCGGCCTGCGCGCGACCGAGATCGCCGTGGTCATGGCGGCTGGAAATCTCGGCCTTTCGGGTCCGGTGACATTGAGGATGACGGGACGCCAGCCTTTTGTTACAGACGGCGGCCATTTTATCCTCGATGCATCTTTTGGCCGCATTCCGGATACAAGAGCGCTTTCGAATGCTCTCCACGCCATTCCTGGCGTGGTCGAGCATGGTCTTTTCATCGGGCTGGCGTCAGCGGCCATCATCGCCGGCGGCGACGGTATCCAAACTGTCCATGCCGCCCGAAAACCAGGGAGTTCTACCGATCATGATGTTGCATAACCGGGTTCGCCGTCTTTCCGTCCTTGTGGCGGCTTCGGCCGTCTTCGCGTTCTCCTCGCCTGTCTTCGCGCAGGACGTCACGGAATCGCATCTGAAGGCCGCACGCGCCGCGGTCGCCGCGATCCACGCGACCGACCCGTTCGACAACATCCTGCCGCAGGCCGCCGCGGCGCTCGAATCGCAGCTTATCCAGAAGAACCCGGACATGCAGGAACTGATCGGCAAGACGATCAACGAGAAGGCGCTGGCGATGGCCTCACGCCGTGCGGATCTCGAGAAGGAAGCGGCTCTTGCCTATGCGAAGGTGTTTTCCGAAAAGGAACTCTCCGACATCGCGGCTTTCTACAGCTCCGAGTCCGGCAAGAAGCTGCTCGACAGCGGCCCGACCGTGACGCGTGACCTCGTCAAGGCCGCCGACATCTGGCAGAACGGCGTCGCGCGCGATCTCGCCCAGCAAGTCGGCGAGACTCTGGCAGCGGCGGCAAAAGCCAAGGCGCCGGCCGCACCCGCCGATGCAACCGCGCCCGCGGACGGTGCTGCTCCTGCGGATGGCGCGGCCCCCGCCGACGGTTCTGCGCCGTCGGACGGCACGCAGAACTGATCGTGATCTTTCCGACGGCCTCGCGGCCATCTGTGAAGCCCGGCTTGTCCGGGCTTTTCTTTTGACGGTTTGCGGCCTACCTGTCAGTCGCATTTTGGCGTTCAAGGAGCCGCTTCATGGCCGGTTATGACTACGACCTCTTCGTCATCGGCGGCGGCTCCGGAGGGGTGAGGGCGGCGCGGGTCGCGGCAGCGCTCGGCAAACGCGTTGGCATTGCCGAAGAATACCGTTTCGGTGGCACCTGCGTCATCAGGGGCTGCGTGCCGAAGAAGCTCTATGTCTATGCCTCGCAATTTCCCGAGCATTTCGCCGACGCCGCCGGCTATGGCTGGACAGTGCCGGAAGCCAGTTTCGACTGGCAGACGCTGGTCGCCAACAAGGACCGCGAGATCAGCCGGCTGGAAGCGATCTACAAGAAGAATGTCGAGGGTTCGGGTGGCGAGACGTTTCACACGCGGGCGATGATCGTCGACCCGCACGTGATCCACCTCCTGAGCGAGGACCGCACCGTCACCGCCGATCAGATCCTGATCGCCACCGGCGGCCGTCCGGCAGCGCATCCGGCGCTGCCCGGCCACGAACACTGCATCTTTTCCAACGAGGCTTTCGACCTCAAGGAACTGCCAAAGGCGATCATGATTGAGGGCGGCGGCTATATCGCGGTCGAGTTCGCCAACATCTTCCATGGCCTCGGCGTAGACACCACACTGGTCTATCGCGGCAAGGAAATCCTCGGCCGCTTCGACATGGACCTGCGGCGCACGCTGCATGAGACGATGGAGAAGAAGGGGATAAAGATCCTTTGCCATTCCGTCTCCGAATCGGTCAGCAAGCGGCCGGACGGACGGCTCGACGCGCAGCTCATCGGGGGGCAGGTGCTGACGGTCGATCAGGTGATGCTGGCCATCGGCCGCATCCCCAACACCGAGAATATGGGCTTGGAAGGCATAGGCCTCGATATGACCGCCGCGACCGGTGCGATCAAGGTCGACCCGTATTCCTGCACCAGCATCGACAATATCTGGGCGATCGGCGATGTCACCAACCGCGTGCAGCTGACCCCGGTGGCGATTCACGAAGCCATGTGCTTCGTCGAGACGGCCTTCAAGGACAATCCGACGGCGCCCGACCACGACACGATCGCAACGGCTGTCTTCTCGCAACCGGAAATCGGCACGGTCGGCCTGTCGGAAGACGAAGCCGTAA
Organism: Mesorhizobium australicum WSM2073; assembly: GCF_000230995.2. Classification (NCBI taxonomy): domain Bacteria; kingdom Pseudomonadati; phylum Pseudomonadota; class Alphaproteobacteria; order Hyphomicrobiales; family Phyllobacteriaceae; genus Mesorhizobium; species Mesorhizobium australicum. The sequence continues at coordinate 4,188,719 of NC_019973.1, forward strand.
AGCGCTTCGCCGATGTCGAAATCTACCGCGCCAGCTTCCGGCCGATGCGGCACACGCTGTCGGGCCGTGACGAAAAGATGCTGATAAAGCTGGTCGTCGATGGCGCTTCGCGCAGGGTTCTCGGCGCCCACATATTGGGGCCGGATGCCGGCGAAATGGCACAGCTGCTCGGCATCCCCCTGAAGGCCGGACTGACCAAGGACGACTTCGACCGCACAATGGCCGTGCACCCGACCGCCTCCGAAGAGCTCGTCACCATGTACAAGCCGACCTATCGAGTGAAGGACGGCGAGCGCGTCTGACGTCGCCTGACGCGGCGCTGCCGCCGCCAGCCACGGCCGGCGGCGGCAGTCGAACCGCTACAGCAAGGTGCCGCGCAGGATGACGAGCGCCACCGAGAAATAGATCACCAGTCCGGTGACATCGACCAGCGTGGCGACGAACGGTGCGGATGCACTGGCGGGGTCGAAACCGATCCGTTTCAGGGCGAAAGGCAGCATCGACCCCGACAGCGAACCGAAGGTGACGATGCCGACCAGTGCGGCACCAACGGTTGCGGCAATCAGCGGCCAGTGCGGGCCATAGTCATAGAAGCCCGTATATTGCCATAGCGCGATGCGGCAGACGCCGACCACGCCCAGCATGGCGCCGAGCACGAGACCGGTAGGCAGTTCGCGCAGCGCCACCCGCCACCAGTCACGAAGGCCGATTTCGCGCAGCGCCAGCGCGCGGATGACCAGCGAGGTCGCCTGCGAGCCGGAATTGCCGCCGGAGCTCATGATCAGCGGGATGAACAGCGTCAGCACGATCGCCTTCTCCAGCTCGCCCTCATAGCTTTGCATGGCATTGGCCGTCAGCATCTCGCTGATGAACAGCGCACAGAGCCAACCACCGCGCTTCTTGATCATGGCGAGAAAGCTCATCTTCATATACGGCTCGTCCAAAGCCTCCATGCCGCCAAAGCGATGCACGTCTTCGGTCGTCTCCTCAATCATCGTGTCGATGATGTCGTCGATGGTGACGATGCCGAGGATCTTGCCGTTGTCGACGACCGGGACGGCGAGCAGATCGTATTTGGAGATCGTCTGCGCCAGGTGTTCACGATCCGTCAGCGGAGTGACCGTCACCGGCACGCGGTCCGGCGCTACCGACAGGATCGGGTCGTCAGGTTCACCGGTGATGAGCCGACGCAAGCCCGTCGACCCCACCAGGAGATTTGTCCGCGGATCGACGATGTAGATTGCATAGACGGTCTCGCGCGTCCGTTCGACCTTGCGGATGTATTCGAGCGTGCGTCCGACGGTCCAGTCGGAGGGCACGCTGACGAACTCCGTCGTCATGATCGAGGCGGCGCTGCCTTCGGGATAGCCCAGAATGGAAAGCAGGGTGGCGCGCAGCGGCGGCGCCAGCGCACCGAGCAGCTCGGAGCGTGCCGGCTCGTCGAGCTCGCGCAGGATGTCGGCCGCGCGGTCGACGGACATGGCGGTGAGCAGCTTGCTCGCCTTGGGACGAGGCAGGGCCTCCGCCAGTTCGGGCGCGCCTTCGAGCTCAGGCTGGTCGAAAATCTCGACCAGCCGTTCGAAGGGTACGGCGCAAAGCAGCTCCGTCGCGGTTTCGCGCGATTCATGGTTGAGCGCCTCGACAAGGTCGGCGACGTGATCATTGGCAAGGATGCGGGCGATGGCGACGGCCTCGTCGTCCGCTACGGGGAAAAAATCGTTCATGGCTCACTCCTTGCCGTCCGGCAGGACATGAACCATTCAGGTCACGTCTAGGCGGACGGCGGTTGCGTTCGACTGTGACTGTCGCCAGGCATGGCGCGGTGACCTTTCTGCTTGCGGGTTCGCTTTTAACTGCTGCAAGCCGGCGCAACATAGGAGCGCGCCTTGCCGAGTCAATCGCGGTGAGGAAGGAAAACAGTGTCGAACGGCCCTGATCGCGAGACTGTGATCACCGTGGATCGGTCACCGTTGCAAGCCACGGTGACATCAGCGTTATTTCTGCTTCAGCCGGCGCGAGAAACGCGTCCATTTGTCCTCGACCGGCCTTGGCTGGGCCAGGATCGTGGTGAGTTCCAGCGGCAGGCTCGGGGCAAGCGGCTTCTTCGTGGCGACGCCATCGGCGATCAGGACCATCGAGTGGTAGAACTCGGTCCCGGCGGCAGATCTCGGTGCCACGGCTTCGTGCATGACACTGATCACCGTCACATCAGGGCAGTTGTCCTTGATGGCCTGGTGGAAGGCGATCTTGCCATCAGGGTCGAGAGCCCCGGTGGCCTCGTCAAGGAACAGCAGGCCCGGTTGCTGCAGGATGATACGAGCCACCACCAGTTTCTGCTTCTGGCCGCCCGACAGGACCTGATCCCAGCTCTTGCCCTCGCGGCTTTCATTGGCCATGTGTTCGATGAAATCGCCAAGGCCAGCCTTGTGCAGTGCCGACGCGACCTGGGTATCGCCGTGGTCGCCTTCGGAGCCTGGTAGGCAGACCAGCTGTTTCAGCGACACCTGCGGCAGCTTGACCTCCTGGGCGGCATAGAAGCTCTTGACGCCCTCGGGGAAGACGATGGTGCCGCGGCCATAAGGCCACAGGCCGTTGATCGCCTTGATCAGCGAGGTCTTGCCGCACCCGGATTCGCCTTTCAGGAAGGTCCATTCGCCGCGCCGGAAGCGCAGGTTGGCGGAACTGAGGAATGGTGTCGCATCCTCACCCTGATGCGCCAGCTCCAGCTTCTGGATGGTCAGACCGAAGACCGGATTCTGGCTGGCGTAGTGGAAGTCGGAACGGCCGCTCTGGCTGTAAAATTCCTGCGGGTGCTGGACTTTCTCGATCGCGTTGGCGAGCTCCGTCACGCGCTGGCTGTTGGCGCGCAGCGTCGCGATGGCGGGCATGACATGAATGAACCAGGAACACTGGCTGATGAGCTGGGCGACCATTTCGGAGCCGGTGATGTAGCCTTTATAGTCCAAGCGGCTGTGGATGAACGGCACAAGGCCTGGAGCATAGGCGACGATACGGGCGCCGACGAAGTTGTAGATCAGCTCGAACGACATATAGCTGGTGTTGACGACATTCAGCCGCCCCCAGGTGCGATCGATGTCGACATAGAGCCGGTCGTGCATCCTCTTCTGCACGCCCTCGCCATGCGAGGCGGCGACATGGAAGCTGCGGCGCAGGAACGTCGTCAGTTCGCTACGATAACTTCCCTCGGCCTTCTGCATGCGAATGTTGAGACGTTCCAGCAGGCTGCCGAGCTTGACGGCGATCCAGGTGTTGAGGGGGACGTAAGTGGCAACCGCGAGAAGGGCGAGAACAGCGCTGCCATAGCTGCCAAGGAACTCCAGGCCTTTGACCTCCACTGACGACTGCAACAGGTTCTGGCCTATAAAGTAGAGCGAAGTCGCCAGCCCCAGCACGCCCATGGCGAGGCCGATCGCACCGCCGGTCATGTCCTTGATCGATTCCTGGATGCGCTGGTCGACATTGTCGGGCGCAACGATGCCGCCGTCCGCGGAACCATGTTGAGCGTGAAAATGAGTATGGTTGCCGTCGAGCAAGGCCTGGTTGAATTGGTCGTTCAGCCAGCCGCGCCATTTGCGGTGCAAGGTTGCCGAGACGAGATTGCGCACGCCGGTGAAGCCGACGTCCTTGAGCATGACCAGCAGCACCAGTATGCCGGCGTTGGTCAGGATTGTCTCCAAGGGCCTGGTGTTGGCGGCATCGTGCAGGAAGGCGATCGAATTCACCAATTCGCCCGACGCCATGGCGAACCACACGCTGGCCTTGCTGGACAGCGCGGTGAGCAGGGCTATCACCAGCGTCAGCGCCCAGGCTTCCTTCCAGCGGTCCGAGATCCAGTAGGCTCGCACGAGCCCCCAGAAATTGCGCATCGAGGATACCGGCGTCAAATGCGACCGCCCTGCGGCGTCGCTGCGTAGTCCATCCGGTACTGACTCTTGCGATCGCCTGCCGATCCGAATCACGATCCCGCCCAAACCTTTTTTGTTTTGTTACGGATGGTAACACCAATTGATCATTTTCCATTAATTTTTAAACCAGGCCTGTGGGATTGCTCTCGCGGCCGTTGCACTGAAGCAACAGATTGAAGATCGAATCGCCAGCAAAACGGTGGGCAGCGATCAGGAAATTTGATTGGTTTCAGCAGCTTGGACGCGGCGAACGGGGCTTTTGTCGATCTTCCCCTGGGGAAACCTGGTACACGGTTTCGTGACTCAAAAAATCATGAGGGCCGGGGTCGACGCCGCTTCCTTGCCGCGGCGAAGTCGCCAATATCGCATCGGAACAGCGGGAGTGCAGGATCGTTCTCTTGCCCATTCGTCAACCAAATGGGGGATCCGCACCGGCCCAATGGCAAGCGGCTCTTTCATCAGCTACGTCAAAATGGAGGAGAAGTGGCGTCCCCTGGCCTCAGCCGGTTTTCTCCAACTCGCCACGCGCCTTGGCCGCCGCGACCTGACGGATCGCATCGGCCAACGTGTCGGCATCCTGCGCACCCATCACGGCATATTTGTCCTCGAGCAGGAAGCACGGCACGCCTGTGATGCCCATGCGCGACGCGGTGGCGATTTCCGTGCGAACCGCCTCGACATCAGCGTCACTCGGCAAGAGCGTTTCGACAACAGCGGCGTCCATGCCGGCCTCGCGGGCAGCTTCGACCAAGACGGTGTGGTCGCCGATATTGGCGCCTTCCTCGAAATTCAGCTGGAATAGGTGGCGCACCAGTCGGTTCTGGACGTCCTCGCCGGCGGCACCGGCCCAGCGGATCAGCCGATGCGCGTCGAGTGTGTTCGGCGCCACCTTGATAGCGTCGAAGGCAAAGGAAATGCCTTCAGCTTCGCCAAGCGGTTCGATGCGAGCATGAATTTCGCGAATGCGCTCGTCGCTGCCGAACTTGGCCAGCATGTAGTCGTGGCGGTCCTTGCCTTGCGGCGGAATGGTTGGATCGAGTTGGAACGGCCGCCAGCGTATATGCACTTCGACATCGCCGGCCGCGGCGATCGCCTTGTCCAGCCGCTTCTGACCGATGAAGCACCACGGGCAGACGACGTCCGACACCACGTCGACGGTTATGGCGTTCGCTTCGCTCATCTCGATCTCCGGACTTCAGTTCGGTTTGCGCCACCATGTTGGCAGCTGATAACCGAATATGGGCGTCTTGCGCGGATGTTCCAGATAATTCCAGTAAGCAAGCCACTGCTGCGTATTGTACTGCATCGGCACCATGTAATTGCCGGAGATCAGCAGCCGATCGAGAACGCGAACCGCCGCGACGTAATCCTCTTTCGAACGGGCTCGCAGCATTGCGTCGATGGCCGCATCGATCGCCGGATCGGCGACGCCGGCGAGGTTGAACGATCCCTCGGTCCTGGCCGCGGCGGACGACCAGCGCCCGATCTGCTCAATGCCAGGGGACAACGAATTGTTGAAGCCGCTGGAGCCGATCAGGACCTCGAAATCGAAACGCTGCTTGCGCGACTGGATCTGGTCGCCGTCCAGGCTGCGGATGCTGACATTGATGCCGATCTTCTCAAGCGTGCGCTGATAGATGCCGGCCAGACGTTCTTCATCCTGCGAGGCGGTCAGAATCTCGAAGCCGAAAGGTTTACCGTCGGGATCGATCATCGTGCCGTCCTGCACATGGTAGCCGATGCTTTTCAGAAGATCGAAAGCGGTCTTCAGCACCTTGCGGTCCTGGCCCGAACCGTCCGTCACCGGCGGTTTCCAGGTGCCGTCCATGACGTCGGCCGGCACGCGGCCGGGATAGGGCGCCAGCAGCGCCTTTTCCCTGTCATCAGCCGGATGGCCGAGCGCGGAAAGCTCCGAGTTCTGCCAGTAGCTCATCGTGCGGGTGTACTTGCCGCCGAACAGGTTCTTGTTGGCCCATTCGAAATCATAAAGCATGCCGAGCGCGCGCCGAACCACGGGGTTGGAAAACTTCGGCAGCCTCGTGTTGAACAGAAAACCCGTCACGACGGGTGGAATGCCGGTATCGAAGGTTTCTGAGACAACGTCTCCCCTATGAAACGCCGGAAAGTCGAGATCGCGCTCGCGTTTCACCGGATCGCTGTCGTCGTCGATGGCGCAAAGACCCTTCTTGAAAGCTTCGAGCTTGGCGTTGGCGTTGAGAAAATACTCGATGGTGATCTGGTCGTAATTGTCGAAACCGCGCTTGGCGGGAACGTTCTTGCCCCAATAGTCGGGGTTGCGCTTGAAGACGATGCGCTGGCCGGGCGTCACCTGCGCGATCCTGTAGGGACCGCTGCCGATCAACGGCTTCAGCGTCGTCCTGTCGAAAGTGTCGATGTCGAAAGCGTGCTTGGGGATGATCGGTGTCAGCGCGATGATCAGCGGAAACTCACGATCGGCCTTGTCATTGAAGGTAAAGCGCACGCTGTGGTCGCCCGTCTTTTCGAGCTTGGCGATCCTGGCCATGCGGTCGCTGTAGGGCGGACGGCCTTTCTGCGTATAGGCATCGTAGGTGAACAGCACGTCTTCCGGCGTCACTGGCTGACCATCCGACCATTTGGCATTCGGGTTGAGATGGAATTCGATGGTCTTGCGCTCGGGATCCATGTCGGCGGTGTCGGCCAGAAGCCCATAAAGGGTAAAGGGCTCGTCGGCACTGCGCTGCATCAGCGGCTCGAAGACCAGATTGCCGTAAATCGTGTCCATCATGCCGCGCGCGGTCGTGCGCAGGCTTTTCAGGATGAAAGGGTTGAGATTGTCGAAGCTGCCGACGACGCAATAGGTAATGCTGCCACCCTTCGGCGCGTCGGGATTGACGTAGCTGAAATGGGTGTAGTCCGGCGGCAGGGCCGGTTCGCCCTGCATCGCAATCGCGTGTTTCGGCTCCGACAGCGCCGGAGGCGACGACAGGCTGAAAAACGATAATGCGGTGACCAGCCAAACAAGAACGCGGCCCATGACCGTCTCCTTAACAGGTCGGCTTGATGATTCGGTCCGCACCCTAGCATGGGGCACCTGCGTGGCGGCCAATGGCGTCGTCAAGAATTACCGGTCGGCGGGCTGGATTCGACGCCGCTTGCAGTGTAACACGCCGTCCGAAGTCATTCTGTTGCCTCATTTTGGCAACAGGTAGCTGGACCACACGGCGCGAAGAAGCCGGTCCCGGGATCATTGAGAGGAAGTGCACGACATGACGAGCCTGAACAGCAACGCGTACCGCCTGTCGGTCATGGCCGCAGGCGTGGTTGGCTTTCTCGGCGCAGGACTTCCCTCTGCTTCCGCGCAGCAGCAGCCGCAGATTCCGCAGGGCTGGTTCAAGGCCTGCACCAAGCAGGAAGACGTCGACATCTGCAATGTCCAGAACATCGTCACCGCTGGCAATGGCCAACTCGTCACCGGCGTCAGCCTGATCGAGCTCAAGGGCAAGGTGAACCGCAAAGTGTTCCAGGTGACGGTCCCGACCGGCCGCCTCGTGCCTCCCGGCATCGGCCTGCAGATCGACACCGGCAAGGCGCAGAAGCTCGACTATGTCATCTGTTTCCCGGATCGTTGCGTGGCGGAAGTGCCGCTGACCGATCAGCTTGTCGCTTCGTTCAAGAAGGGTCAGGGGATCACGCTGACCTCGATCAATTTCCAGAACCAGGCCAACCCGATCAAGATCGCGCTGCAGGGCTTCAGCGGCGCCTATGACGGCCCGCCGCTGCAGCAGTCGGACATCGAGGACCGGCAGAAGAAGCTTCAGGACTTCGTCGCCAAGAACAACCAGGACTTCGCCAAGAAGCTCAAGGACGAGCAGGACAAGGCGAAGACCGCCAACTGATCCGGCGTCGGGCATAGCGAGTCAAAAAAGCGGGGTCATGCCCCGCTTTTTTCATTTCTGGCCATACTCAGCATGACGGATGTCAGTGCCTGGACTGCCGTTTCGGCGCATAGCGCCCATCCGGCTTCTTGTCGAACATTTCCTTGATTTGCGGATGGCGGACCGGTTCTCCCGACTGATCCTCGAGCAAATTCTGCTCGGACACATAGGCGATGTATTCGGTTTCCGAATTCTCGGCGAGCAGGTGGTAGAATGGTTGGTCCTTGCGCGGCCGTACGTCGGCGGGGATGGCCTCGTACCATTCGTCGGTGTTGGCGAATTGCGGATCGACGTCGAAAATGATGCCTCGGAACGGGAACAGCCGGTGGCGAACCACCTGTCCGATCGCGAATTTGGCCGTTTTCATCGCACTCACCACTGAATTCCTTGGCTTTATTTGGCGCAGACTCCGCATCAATTCAATCCCGAGCGTCTGAGCCTTCAAGATACGCGGTATGCGCAACAAAGGTTTTGATGAACGTCGCGATACCGCGGCAAAGTCCGCAAAATCGCTACCGCTGCCGAGCCGGCTTCCGAAGGCCGCCCGCAAGTGCCGCAAAGCCGCTGCCCGGACGAAGCCCTTCCCGCATGAAGAAGGCGCGCAGCGGCGTAAAGCCGCCAAGTACACCCAGGCCAACGCCACGCGCCATCTGCGCCGGCAACATGTCCGAAAGCAGCGACATGTTGAGCAGATTGACTGCGCTGCTGCGCGCCAGAATATCGGGCCGGCGCTTGAAATCGTATGCAGCAAGGGCCGCAACAGCCCCCGGAGCCTCACGATTTTCACGCGCGATTCCAACCAGATCGTCGATATCCCTGATGCCTAGGTTGAGGCCTTGCGCGCCGATCGGCGGGAACACGTGCGCCGCCTCACCGACAAGCGCCACCCGTCGCGCCGCGAAACGCAGGGGGGTCACCGTCGACAATGGATAAATCTGGCGACCCGGCTCGACGGATACCCGGCCCAGCATCGATTGCATCTTTTGCTCGACGCGGAGCGAGAGCGTTGCATCGTCCAAAGCGGCAAGCTCCTTGGCGGTCTCTGGCTTGACCACCCAGACAAGGCTGGAGCGATTGCCCGGCAGTGGAACCTGCGTGAACGGGCCGGTCTCTGTATGGAATTCCGTCGAGGTGAAGCCATGTTCGCGGTTGTGGCCGAAATTGAGGACAAGCGCCGCCTGAGGGTAGGCGCGCGCCGCCGTCGAGATGCCCGCGGCCTCGCGGGCCGGCGACAGGCGGCCGTCGGCGGCGACCGCAAGGGACGCATCGATCTCGCTGCCATCAGCCAGCGTGGCATGCGCTTTGCCGGCGCCGAGATGCCATGCCTTCACCATGGATCTGCGCCACTCGATGCCGGAATGCGCGGCCACCTTGCTGGCAAGCGCCGGGCCAAGGACGCCGTTGGGCAGGTTCAGGCCGAACTGTTCCTCGCCGATCTCGCTGGCGCGGAAGGTGACGACGGGGCTGCGGATCAGCCGGCCGGTCGCATCGGCAATGCGCATCACCTTCAAAGGCGCGCCCTTGGACCTGATGTCCTCGAGCACGCCCAGCCCTTCGAGCACCTTCAGGGCAGGCGTCATGAGCGCCGTGGTGCGACCGTCGGGAGCCGGGGTTTCCGGCCCGGCAATCGTCACCGGAAAGCCGGCATCGGCGAAGGCAAGCGCGGCGATCAACCCCGCCGGCCCCGTGCCCGCAATCAGTATCCGCGCTGTTTTCTGATGCTCCAAGATCGGCTTCCGGTCTGCAGTTGAGAGGCGGCCACCAGACCTGCCAGTCCAAACAGGCATATAGGGCAGATCATGCGGCTTGATCAACGCGGCGATTCGGCCCATTCGGATGTCATGACCGGCCAACAGGACGACTTCAGCCATCTCGACCGCGCCGGCCGCGCCACGGCAAATGTCGCGCGCGACCCGCGTTTGACGGTCAACGTCGTCGTCTGTGCAAGCATCGCGTTGGCCTGGCTGCTGCTTGCCGCGATGGCGATACGCGGCGCCGAGGCGCGGATCAGCGCGCCGGGTGACGCTCTCCTGCGCAACCTGCCACAGCTGCCGCTGCCCGATTTCCTGGACCATTTTTTCGTTCTTTGCCTTTCGCCAGCGCCGCTGGACGCAAGCATCGGCCCGCGTGCTTTGGCACTCATCCTCATGTGGTTCCTGATGGCGATCGCCGCGATGCTGCCGTCGGCGGCACCGATGATCCGCACCTATTGCGAGATCGCCGATACGGCGCGGATCAAGCGGGCGCCGGTCGTCCATCCGCTGGTGCTGGTTGCCGGCTACCTCTGCGCCTGGCTCGCCGCATCGCTGCAGTTTGCGGCACTGACACTTGCCGTCCACGCAGTCGCCGCGTCCGCGGGGGTATTCGATCCGGTGCTTGGCGTTGCTGGTGGGCTGGCCTTGCTTGTTGCCGGCCTCTACCAGTTCAGCGGCCTCAAGGAGGCCTGCCTGACGAAATGCCGGAACCCATTCTCGACCTTGTTTTCAAACTGGAGTGCCGAGACCTTCCGCATCTTTCGGCTGGGCATCGTGCAAGGTATCTGGTGCCTGGGATGCTGCTGGGCATTGATGCTGGTGATGTTCGCCGTCGGCGTCATGAACGTCTTCTGGATGGCGCTGATCGGCGTGTTCACCCTAATTGAAAAACAAACGATGGGCAGTCTTCCAACCCGGCTGGCCGGTGCGATACTGCTTGTCTGGGCAGCCGTGCTGCTAGTAGTCTCACTGTGATTGGGGGGAATTCGATGACTGACCCGGGCTGGGCAATGAAAGGAGAGCTCGTACTCTCCTGCAATTGCACGGTTTTTTGCCCTTGCGTCTTGTCGCTCGGCAGTCACCCACCAACAGAAGGCTATTGCCAGACATGGGCGGGTTTCCGTATCGATGCGGGTCACTTCGGCGAAGTCGACCTCTCCGGCCTCAACCTTGGGCTGATCATGGAAATCCCCGGTTACATGAGCCGCGGCAATTGGACCGCGGGCCTGTTCATCGACATCAGAGCCTCGGTTTACGCGGTCAAGGCGTTGACCAAGATCTTCACCGGCAAGGCCGGCGGGACCACGTCGCTGCTCTCGATTCTGGTCGGCAAATTCCTGGGTGTCGAACAGGTGCCGATCACCTACGAGACACGAGACAAGACGCGTATCTTCCAGATTCCGAAGATCATCGACGGGGCGGTCACGCCAATCGCGGGCAAGGACCGCGACAAGGATACGGTGATCACGAATTCGGAATACTGGATCGCGCCGGAGATCATCGTGGCGAGGTCCGACAAGAGCAAGATGCGCGCCTTTGGCCGCAACTGGAATTTCGCCGGCCGATCGGCCGAGATCTGCAAGCTTGATTGGCGGGGCCCGTGAGCAAGAACACAAAAGCCCGCAAGATCGCCGGAAAGATCACCGACCGAATTCCGCGGCCGAAGAAGAAGGTCACCTGGCCGCAGGCGCGTGCGTTTTCGGTGCATCTGCTGACCGCCTCCGGTTCGTTCCTGGCTTTCCTGTCGCTGGTGGCGGCGAGCGAGGAGCGCTGGACGGCCATGTTCTGGTGGCTAGGCCTGGCGCTGTTCGTCGATGGCATCGACGGGCCGATCGCCCGAAAGCTGGAGGTCAAGGAAATCCTGCCGACCTGGTCCGGCGAACTCCTCGACAACATCATCGACTACGTGACCTACGTGCTGATCCCGGCCTTCGCGCTCTACCAACGGGGCTTCATGGGCGAGGGCCTGTCGTTCCTTTCGGCGGCGATCATCGTCGTCTCCAGCGCGATCTACTATGCCGACACCGGCATGAAGACGAAGGAGAATTTCTTCAAGGGATTCCCGGTGGTCTGGAACATGGTCGTGTTCACGCTGTTTGTCATCGAACCGGGACAATGGGTCTCGTTCGCGGTGGTGGTGGTGGCCGGCATTCTGACTTTTGTCCCGATAAACTTCATCCATCCGGTGCGGGTGAAGCGGCTGCGGCCGATCAACCTCGGCATGACGCTGTTGTGGTGTGCTTTCGGCGCGCTCGCGCTTGCGCAGGCCGCACTCGCCGCTTTCTACGACCAGATCGGCGTGCTGGGCGAGCAAGTCGGCACTTTCACGAAGATCGGAATCACCGTTACCGGGCTCTATCTCGCAACCATTGGTGGCCTCATGCAGTTCTTTCCGAACCTCGGCGCCAAAAAGGCCTGACCAGCCGCTCTTCAAGGAATCCTCTCCATGTCCAAAGCCATCCGCATCCACTCCAATGGCGGTCCGGAAGTCCTGATCCATGAGGACGCCGATCCTGGCCAGCCGGGTTCGGGGCAGATCCTGATCAGGCATACCGCGATCGGTCTCAATTTCATCGATGTCTATCATCGCTCGGGTCTTTATCCGCCGCCCGGCGGATTTCCGCTCATTCCGGGCAGCGAAGCCGCCGGCGTGGTGCTGGAAGTCGGCGGGGACGTCAATTGGCTGAAGTCGGGCGACCGGATTGCCTATGCCGTGACGACAGGCGCTTACGCGCAAGAGCGCGTCATCGATGCCAGCAAGGTCGTCAAGGTACCGGACGGCATCAGCGACGAGCAGGCCGCCGCCATGATGCTGAAAGGCATGACCGCGGAATACCTTCTGCGCCGCACCTTCAAGGTGAAGGCGGGCGACACCATCCTGTTTCACGCCGCGGCCGGCGGGGTCGGCCTGATCCTCGGCCAATGGGCGAGGCATCTCGGCGCGATGGTCATCGGCACCGCCAGCTCCACCGACAAGATCGAACTCGCCAAGGCGCACGGCTTCGACCATGTCATCAACTACAAGGAGCAGGATTTCGTCGCCGGCGTAGCAGCCATCACCGGCGGCAAGAAGTGCGACGTCGTCTACGATTCGGTGGGTAACGACACATTTCCGGCATCGCTCGACTGCCTGAAACCGCTCGGCATGTTCGTCAGCTTCGGCCAGTCCTCGGGACCCATCCCGCCGTTCTCGATGTCGCTGCTGGCGCAGAAGGGCTCGCTGTTCGCAACCAGGCCGACGCTGTTCGTCTACAATGCCAGGCGCGAGGACCTCGATGCCTCCGCCGCCGCACTGTTCGAGGTCGTGCTCAGCGGCGCCGTCGAGATCAAGATCAATCAGCGCTATGCGCTGAAAGATGCCGGCAAGGCACATGCGGACCTCGAAGGCCGCAGAACGACAGGTACGACCATCCTGGTTCCCTGACGGCAATCTGCCTGCGTTTTCAGCGCGCTGCCGCAGCCGCGAGCATGGTTTGCCCGAAAAGCCGGCCCGCCATATGCTTGTGCGAAGGAAGGCTGATCTTTGCCCTTGAGTTTCCGCTGAAATTCTTGAAGCTCTTTCAAGTTGGGTGCTGCTTTCGCACGAGAGCCGGCCGCGCATACGATGCTTGCGGGAACACAGAACATGTCCGGTAATCCGGATGGGAGGCACTGTGAGTGCAAATCATGATGGGGCGAACCTGCTCGAGGTTCGTGGCCTGACCAAAATATTCGGCACGCTGACAGCGTGCGATCATATTGACCTCAACATCGCCAAAGGTGAAATCCACGCTTTGCTCGGCGAGAACGGCGCCGGCAAGTCGACGCTGGTCAAGATGCTGTTCGGCTCGCTGGAACCCAATTCCGGCGAGATTTTCTGGAACGGCCAGGCAGTGCGGATCACCAGTCCAGGCGTTGCCAAAAAGCTCGGCATCGGCATGGTTTTCCAGCATTTCTCGCTGTTCGAAGCCCTGACGGCCGCCGAGAACATCGCGCTGTCGCTGGATGACGGCTCGCCGATCGGCAGCATCGCGGCCAAGGCGAGGGCGCTTTCCTACAGCTACGGCCTGCCGCTCGATCCGGAATCGCTGGTCGGCGATCTGTCCGTCGGCGAGCGCCAGCGCATCGAGATCATCCGCTGCCTGCTGCAGACGCCGCAGCTCATCATCCTGGACGAGCCGACATCGGTGCTGACGCCGCAGGAAGCGGACAAGTTGTTCGAGACGCTGGAACGCTTGCGCGCGGAAGGCAAATCGATCCTCTACATTTCGCACCGGCTCGAAGAGGTCAAACGCATCTGCGACCGCGCCACGGTGCTGCGGCACGGCAAGGTGGTCGGTCACTGCAACCCGCGCGAGGAGACAGCCTCATCGCTCGCCCGCATGATGGTCGGCAACGAAGTGCAGGCCGTGGTGCGCGCGCCGGTCGAGGGGATCGAAACCGCGCAGCCGCTGCTCGAAATCCTCAACCTCAACCGCAAGCCGGCAACGCCGTTTTCCATTCCGCTCAAGAACATCAGCCTCAATGTCCGCGCTGGCGAGGTGATCGGCATTGCCGGTGTCGCCGGCAACGGCCAGGGCGAGTTCTTCGAATCCGTCTCCGGCGAGGTTTTGCAGCAGGATGCCGCCTCAGTGCGCATCCGCGGCAAGAACGCCGGCAGCCTCACCATTACCGGGCGGCGCCTGTTGGGGGCCGCGTTCGTGCCGGAGGAGCGTCTCGGCCATGGCGCCGCGCCGCGCATGAAGCTCTCGGAAAACCTCCTGCTGTCGCGCCATGCCACGGACGGCAAGGCTTTTGTCGGCAGCGGCGGGATGGTCAAGAGCGGCGCCGTCTATGCCGCCTCGCAGCGCATCATCGAGGCGATGGATGTGCGCAAGAGCGCCCCGGATCCTGAAGCGGCAGCACTTTCGGGCGGCAATCTGCAAAAATTCATCGTCGGCCGCGAACTCGACCGCCGGCCAAGCGTGATGGTGGTGAACCAGCCGACCTGGGGTGTCGACGCCGGAGCCGCAGCGCACATCCGTCAGGCCCTGATCGAGCTCTCTCGCAGCGGATCAGCAGTGCTGGTGATCAGCCAGGATCTCGACGAGCTGTTCGAAATATCGGACGCGATTGCCGTCATGCACAATGGCGAATTGTCCAGGCCGATGCCGATCGCCGAAGCGACTTTCGAGAAGGTCGGCTTGCTGATGGGCGGCGCCGAGCCCGGCCACGCCGAACATACGCTGGAGACGGCATGATGCGCCTCGAACTCGTCAAACGCCCGCAGCGCTCGGCGCTGTTTTCGATGCTGTCGCCATTCATCGCCTTCGGGCTGACGATCATTGCCGGCGCGGTTCTGTTCGCTCTGCTCGGCGTCAACCCGCTGAATGCCTTCCAGATCTATTTCATCGAGCCGATCAGCCAGGTCTGGCAGTTGCATGAGCTGGCGATCAAGGCAGCGCCGCTGATCCTGATCGCTGTCGGCCTGTCGGTCTGCTACAAGGCCAACATCTGGAACATCGGCGCCGAGGGCCAGTTCATCTTCGGGGCAATCTTCGGCTCCATCATTCCCGTGTTGTTCCCGCAATTCGAAGGCCCGTTGGTGCTGCCGCTGATGCTTCTGCTCGGCATGGTCGGCGGTGCGGCCTACGCGGCGATCCCGGCCTTGCTGAAGACCCGGTTCAATACCAACGAGATCCTGACCAGCCTGATGCTGGTCTATGTCGCGCAGTTGTTCCTCGACTGGCTGGTGCGCGGCCCTTGGCGCGATCCGCAGGGCCACGGCTTTCCGCAGACGATCCAGTTCGGCGACGCGGCCGTACTGCCGGAACTGATGCCCGATGCCGGGCGCGCCAATTGGGGGTTTGTGTTCGCCCTGGTGGCCGCGGTGCTGATCTGGATCCTGATGGGCCGCATGCTCAAGGGCTTCGAGGTCCGCGTGCTGGGCTCCAGCCCAAGGGCAGGGCGCTTCGCCGGCTTCGGCCTCAACCGGATGGTGTTCTTTGCCTTCCTGCTATCGGGAGCGCTGGCCGGCCTTGCCGGCATCTCCGAAGTTTCCGGCGCCATCGGGCAACTTCAGCCCGTGATTTCGCCCGGGTATGGCTTCACGGCCATCATCGTGGCGTTCCTCGGCCGCCTCAATCCGCTCGGCATCGTCGCCGCGGGCCTGGTGCTGGCCCTGACCTATCTCGGCGGCGAGGCCGTGCAAAGCGCACTCGGCATTTCCGACAAGGTGGCGAGGGTGTTCCAGGGCATGCTGCTGTTCTTCGTGCTCGGCTGCGACACGCTCATTCATTACCGCATCCGCTTGATCGGTCTGGCGCTGACGAAACAGGAAACGCCCGCGAAGCTCGAGGCCGCACCAAAGTTGAAGGAAGCCCGCTGATGGACATCACCGTCAACATCCTCCTGACCATCGCCACGGCGGCGACGCCGCTTTTGATCGCGGCGATAGGCGAACTGGTGGTCGAACGTTCCGGCGTGCTCAACCTCGGTGTCGAAGGCATGATGGTCATGGGCGCCGTCGGCGGCTTCGGGGCCGGCTATCTGACGGGATCGCCCTGGATCGGCCTTCTGGCGGCGATCGTCGTGGGCGCGCTGTTCTCCTTGCTTTTTGCCGTGATGACGCTGTCGCTGGCCACCAACCAGGTGGCAACAGGCCTGTCACTGACGCTGCTTGGTCTCGGCCTTTCCGGCATGATGGGAACAAGCTTCGTCGGCCAGCCCGGTGTCAGGCTGCCCAATCTCGATATTCCCGGCCTCAGTTCCATACCGGTCGTGGGCAGGCTTCTTTTTGGCCAGGATCCGATCTTCTACATTTCGATCGCGCTGACGGCCGCGGTGATGTGGTTCCTGTTCAAGACGCGTACCGGCCTCACGCTGCGCTCGATTGGTGACAGCCATGCCTCGGCGCATGCGCTCGGCATCAAGGTCATCCGTTACCGCTATCTCTCGGTCATCTTCGGCGGTGCCTGCGCCGGTCTTGCCGGTGGGCATCTGTCGCTCGTCTATACGCCACAGTGGGTCGAGAACATGTCCGCGGGCCGAGGCTGGATCGCACTCGCACTGGTGGTGTTCGCGTCCTGGCGGCCATGGCGGGTACTGGCCGGCGCCTACATCTTCGGCGCGGTGTGGATCGGCCAGCTTCATGCACAGGCTTTTGGCATTCCAGTGCCCTCGCAGATGCTTTCTTCTCTGCCCTATCTGGCAACCGTCGTGGTTCTCGTTCTAATCTCGCGCAACAAGCGTCTGACGATGATGAACACGCCGGCATCCCTGGGGCAGCCATTCGTTCCGGATCGTTGACAACAAGAACAAGACGGGAAGCTCCAAGGCTTAACTCAGAGAGGTAACACAATGAAAAAACTGCTTATTGCCCTGATGACGACGACAGCGGCTTTGTCGCTGGCCGTGTCCGCGGAGGCAGCCGACAAGTTGAAGGCCTGCTGGGTCTACACCGGCCCGATCGGCGATTTTGGCTATTCCTACCAGCACGACCAGGGACGCCTCGAGGTCGAGAAGGCGCTCGGCGACAAGGTCGAGACTGCTTACCTGGAAAACGTCTCCGAAGGCCCCGATGCCGATCGCGCTTTCGAGCGCCTGGCGCGCGAAGGCTGCAAGATCATCTTCGGCACCTCGTTCGGCTTCATGGACGCCGAAGTGAAGGTCGCCAAGAAGTTTCCCAAGGTGATGTTCGAGCACGCCACCGGCTACAAGACCGGGGACAATCTCGGCATCTACAATGCCCGCTTCTATGAAGGCCGCTACGTGCTCGGCCAGATCGCCGCCAAGGAATCGAAGTCCGGCGTCGCCGGCTACATCGTCTCCTTCCCGATCCCGGAAGTGGTGATGGGGATCAACTCCTTCATGCTCGGCGCGCAGTCGATCAATCCGAACTTCAAGGCCAAGATCGTCTGGGTCAATTCGTGGTTCGATCCGGGCAAGGAAGCCGACGCCGCCAAGGCGCTGTTCGACCAGGGCGCCGACATCATCGTCCAGCACACCGACTCGACCGCGGCCCTGCAGGTGGCCGAGGAGCGCAAGCTGCACGGCTTCGGCCAGTCGTCCGACATGATCAAGTTCGCGCCCAACGCGCAGCTGACCTCGCTGACGGACGAATGGGGTCCGTATTATATCAGCCGCGTGCAGGCGGCCATCGACGGCACCTGGAAGCCGGACAATGTCTGGCTCGGCATCAAGGACGGCGCGGTCAAGCTCGCGCCCTACACCAACATGCCCGACGACGTTAAGGCGATGGCCGAAGCGACCGAAAAGAAGATCGCCGGAGGCTGGAACCCCTTCACCGGGCCGATCGCCAAGCAGGACGGCTCGGCATGGCTGAAGGACGGCGAGGTCGCCGACGACGGCACGCTGCTCGGCATGAATTTCTACGTCAAGGGCGTCGACGACAAGTTGCCGCAATAAGCAGCACGCCACGTCTCTATGGGAAGGGCGCCGCGAGGCGCCCTCAGATCGCTGACAAACCCCGTCTATTTTAGGCGGGGTTTTGTTTTATGCGACTGAACGTGTTTGCGATTTCGCGGTCAGGACGATTTGACATGAGGTTGCAGGAGGCAGCGCAATGGTTTGCGGGCCTCAGGCGAGGCCTGGCTTTGACTTTGGCCACAGGCAAAGGGCGATTTTCTTGATGTTCTGAGCCGCGGCTGCGATCAGGCACTGGCAGGCGACGCGAACGTGACTTCGGAAACGGGCGTAGCGGTGGCCATGCAGTTGCTTGGCGTCCGCGAAGGAGCGCTCGACGGTCTCCTTGCGGCGGCGATAGATAAGCTTGCCCCAGCCGGTAAGGCGATTGGCGTCGATGCGCTCTCGCGCATCTTGCCAGACATGACGGGTGATGGTGCGTGTCGCGGCGGCGTTGGTCGTGCAGGAAGCCAGCAGCGGGCAGGCCTGACAGATGGCCGGGTCGCTCCTGTATTGGCGGTAGCCATTGCGATCGGTGGTGGCGTAGCTGAGAAGCTGGCCTTGCGGGCAGCGATAGCCATCCAGGTCCGGCTCATAGGCGAAGGCTGTCTTCCTCATCATGCCGGGCTTTGGCGGTGTTGGATTGCGATAGCCGGTGACGCCGAGGATGTCGCGGTCCTCCAAACCCTTGGCGATGCCGGCGGTCGCATATCCCGCATCGAGCCCAACCGCCCCCACCTGGAAGCCAAAGCGTTGGCGCTGCCGGTCGAGGCGGCCCAAATAGACGATCGAGTCATGCACGTTGGCCGGCGTGGCATAGGTGTCGGTGATGATGGCATGGGCGGCATCCACCGTGCGGTGGTCGAGATAGAAGAAACCCTTCGGCTTGCCGTCGCGTACCATGTAGCCACTGTCGGGATCGGTACGCGAGACCTTGGTCTGCTTCTCGGCAGGCTGGCGCTCCTTGTTCTTCAGCGGCTTCTTGCCGTGCTGGGCGCGGTCTTCCTCGATTGCGGCATCCAGCGCCTCCCAGTAGTCGGCGCGCGACTTGGCCACCACCGCGAGGTCGAAGCGGTTCTTGTTGGCGTTGGCCTTGAGATGCGTACTGTCCGTGTAGAGCACCGTGCCGTCGACAAGCCCATGCCGGATCGCCTGCTCGACGATCCGGTCGAAGATACCCTGCGCGATGGTCTCGTCCTGATACCGCCGGCGCCGGTTCTGCGACAGCGTCGAGGCGTCGAACACCTTGTCCGTCAGCTTCAGCCGCAAGAACCAGCGATAGGCGACGTTGACCTCGATCTCGCGCACCAACTGGCGTTCCGAGCGAACCCCGAACAGGTAGCCCACGAACAGCGCCTTGAACATCAAGGTCGGTCCAAAGGCGGCCGGCCATTGTCGGCACAGTACAGCGGCGCGGTCAGATCGTGGATGAAGGAAAAGTCGATCGCGCGGTCGATCTTGCGCAACAGATGATCAGCAGGAACAAGCTGATCCAACGTTACCATCTCGAGCGCGGTCTGTTCGGGGGCGGGTCGCTTCAACATGACCCAGTGAATCAAAAACCCCCGGCAATTGCCAGGGGTTTGTCAGCAGTCTGAGGGCGCCGCGAGGCGCCCTTTTTCATTTGGATGGTGAACTTGACGGAAGGCTCAGACAGCCGAGCCGTAGAGATCGTAAGCGTCCGCGCGCTCGATCTTGACGGTGACGATGTCGCCGGCGCGCATCGGGCGGCGCGACTGGATGTGGACCGAACCATCGATCTCGGGCGCATCATATTTGGTGCGACCCTTTGCCGAAGTGCCGTGCGCCTCGTCGATCAGCACCGGCAGACGCTTGCCGACCTTCCTGGCCAGCTGCGCTGCCGAGATCTTCTGCTGGCGCTGCATGAAGCGATGCCAGCGCGCTTCCTTGATCTCCTGCGGCACCTGCTCAAGCCCGAGCTCGTTGGAGCGGGCGCCTCTGACCGGCTCGTATTTGAAGCAGCCGGCGCGATCGATTTTCGCTTCATCCAGCCAATCGAGTAGCATCTCGAAGTCGTCATCCGTTTCGCCGGGGAAGCCGACGATGAAGGTCGAGCGGATGGCGAGATCCGGGCACACGTCGCGCCAGCCGCGAATGCGCTCGAGCGTCTTCTCGCCATGAGCGGGCCGGCGCATGTTCTTCAGCACCTGTGGCGAGGCATGCTGGAAGGGGATGTCCAGGTAGGGAAGGATTTTTCCTTCGGCCATCAGCGGGATGACGTCGGCGACGTGCGGATAGGGGTAGACATAATGCATGCGCACCCAGATGCCGAGCTTGCCCAACTCCTCCGAGAGATCAAGGAATTTCGCCCGCACTTCGCGGTCGCCGAACATGGACGTCTGGTACTTGATGTCGATGCCGTAGGCGCTGGTATCCTGTGAGATGACGAGCAGTTCCTTGACGCCGGCCTTGGCCAGTTTCTCGGCTTCGCGCAGCACATCGGCGGCCGGCCGTGAGACGAGATCGCCGCGCAGTGCCGGAATGATGCAGAAGGTGCAACGGTTGTTGCAGCCTTCCGAAATCTTCAAATAGGCGTAATGGCGCGGCGTCAGCTTGACGCCTTGCGGCGGCAGCAGGTCGATGTAGGGATCGTGTGCGGGAGGGGCTGCCTCATGGACGGCGGCCATCACGCTCTCATAGGCCTGCGGACCGGTGATCGCCAGCACGTTGGGGTGCTTCTCGCGGATCACGTCCGGCTCGGCGCCCAGACAGCCGGTGACGATGACCCTGCCGTTTTCCGACAGTGCCGAGCCGATGGCGTTAAGCGACTCGTCGCGGGCGGAGTCGAGAAAACCACAGGTGTTGACGACAACGAGATCGGCGCCGTCATGCTTGCGGGCGATCTCATAACCCTCGGCCCGCAGACGCGTGATGATGCGCTCGGAATCGACAAGGGCCTTGGGACATCCGAGACTGACGAAGCTGACGCGTGGGGCGGACATGGGCAATTTTCCAATGGACGCGAACCGGAAACACCGATCCGGCCCGCAGTCTCAACATATGACGGTTGGCATGGCTCCTGGCAGGAGCTCAATTTGGGCGGCGCAATAGCACGGCTTGCTCAATCAGGCAAACGGAGCCCTGCGGCCCGGCATGTGCGTCAGTGCCCGTTCGACCCGAACCAGGGTGACAGGAAAGCGAAATGATCGGGGAATTGCTGCACGGCTCCGTCCAGCAGCATCTTGACCGCGACATAGAGGATGATGACCAGGCCGATATAGGCAATCCAGCGGTATTTGTGCAGCAAGCGCGCGACGAACGACGCCGCAAAGCCCATCAAAGCGATCGACAGCGCCAGCCCGACAATCAGCACCGTCGGATGGTTCATAGCCGCTCCCGCGACGGCCAGAACATTGTCGAGCGACATCGAGACGTCGGCAATGACGATCTGCCAGGCGGCCTGCGAGAAGGTTTTGCTCGGCCCCTTGCCGCCAATGACGCCATCCTTGTCGAAGTCGCCGTTCGACAGCGCTTCGGTGGCGTCGCGCTCATCGTCGTGGCTGACACGCAATTCGCGCCACATCTTCCAGCAAACCCACAGCAAAAGCAGGCCGCCGCCGATAAGCAGCATGGGACCAATGGTCAGCAGCCATTGCGTGATCAGGGCGAAGAAAATGCGAAGAACGGTGGCCGCCGCGATGCCGACAAGAATGGCTCGCTGGCGCTGGCTGGCCGGCAGGCCGGCAGCGGCAAGGCCGATAACGATGGCATTGTCGCCCGCGAGCGCAAGGTCGATGGCGATGACCTGAAGGAGAGCCGAAAAGCCCGCGGCGGTAAATATTTCCATCGACCTGGAAGCCCTTCGTCGAGTGTTCGTCGTCGATCGTCCGAACGGGCCTAAAGGCATGGTCCGCTGGCGTCAAGTGCGGCAACGGGCAACGCTGGAAAACCATTTTCGTGGCGGTGGAATTGCGGGAGGTTCTCGACAGCCGCCGGCACAAGCCGGAGGCGGGCGCAAGCCCGCGAGAACCTAATCGTAGAGATTGTATTTCGCCCAGTCGGCTTCCGGAATCTCGTCCCCGATCCGATAGCGGAGCTGGAGAACTTCCATATGGTCCGGTCCCGTCTGGCATTTGAATTTCAGCCGGTACCATTGCCCCTTGCTGCGGAACGCCGCACCGGGACTCCGGATTGCGTCGGCGCTCATCTCCGGCGTCGCGAAGGCGTAAGCGACGACGCGGTCGGCCTTGAACTTGCGATCATCGTGGGTGATCCGGTCCAGGATTTCGGCATCGCAACGTTGTTCGAGGCGGGTTTGCGGATCAAGTTTCATCAGCCCGGCGCGCAAAGCGTTGTCCATCGCACTGGCCGGAAAGGCCAGCGTCAGGGACGCAATGGCCATCATGCAGAGTGTCTTCATGGGCGGGACAAGCAACATGTTTTGTCTGAAAAATCAACCAATAGCGGCGGTTCATGCTCGGCAAACCCCGGCATTCAGAGGTCCGGCGCAATCAAAATCTCGTGTCGGGCTTCATCGTGCGCGACCTGCGGCCAACGAACCAGCGAAGCTCGGCCGGCATCCGTGAGATCATAGAGACCACGCTCGACCCTTGCGAACCAGCCATAGACATTGTGCTGAAGAATCTTCGGCGCGATCGACGTCAAGGCTTTCAGATCGCGCGGCCGTTTGGGGCCGTCCGCAAGCGCGGCGGCGCAGGCGAGGGCGCTCTGCCGGTAGGCGGTCATGATCGGAGTGCGCGATCCGCCGCCAGCGACAGGATCGCCGCGGCGGCGCTGATGCTCATCGACAAGGCGAGAACGCCGTCGCGCATTTTTGCGCGGTGCCTGGGCGACCGGACTGAGAAGCACTTCGACCCTGTCATTGGCGGTCACCGCGAGCAGGCCGAAGCCAAGCCGACGGCAGAGATTGCGGAACCTGGCATCGCTTTCGCGCCCCTTGCCCCGCGCCGACATGCGCGCTGCCAGCCAAACTTCATCGCAAGCAGCCGCACGGTCGACGCCCTGCAAAACCAGTTCGAGATTGAACTGCAGCTTCAGCTCGCAGATGACGACGATCGGCGGCTCTCCCTCGCGCAGCGCGACGATGTCGCAACCGCCGATTTCCCCTTTCACGACGAAGTCGAGGTTTTCGAGGAAGCGCTTCACCGGCGCGTAGAGTGAGGTCTCGTTCATGCCTCGAGGCTTAGCCGATTCGCCATGAAAGGCCTCGGCACCGTGGCCCCGAACTCATCTGTCGACATGCTCGATGCCCGGCGTGTCCGGCAACCAGCCTGCTTCGACGCTCGGCGCTGCCCGTTTCGACGGCTTCCTGTGAGGCAAGAACGGATAGCCGAGCTGGCCGAAATAGCTGGAGGGGATGGGATCATCGACGCCGTATTTCTCGGGCAGCTTGTTGCCGGTGGCATTGTAGGTGCCGAATATCACGTCGAGGAACGGCAATTGGCCGGCGAAGTTCTTGTCGTAGGCTGTGCGCTGGTTGGCATGGTGCCAGCGATGGAACTGCGGGCTGGCAATCAACCACTTGAAGGGGCCGAACGCAATCCGCAGGTTTGAATGAACAAGCATCGTGTGGCCGAAGTAGATAAGCGAAAAGACGGCGAGTGAGGCGTCGGAGAAGCCAAGGAGGTAGATCGGCGTCAACGATATTGCCTTTGTGACGATCGCGTCGACCGGGTGGGAATGGAAAGCGCCGAGCCAGTCCAGCTCCTCAATGCCATGGTGTATCGCATGGAATTTCCAGAGAGCGGGGATTTTATGGAAGGCCCGATGCGCCCAATAGACGCCGATATCGGTGATCAGGATCATTTCCGCAACCTGCAGCCAGATGGGCTGGCCGCTGACGGCCCGCGTTACCGATTGCGGGACAAGGATCGCGGCGGCTTCGAGGGTGCCGAGCGCCATCATGGCCATGGCTGCCTTTATGACGAAGGTGTTGAACAGCACATAAATCAGATCGACATCCAAGCCTTTGCGGAGGACCTTCTGCGGCTGCTCGGCAAACAGATGTTCGAACGGAATGAAGATCAGCGCACAGATCAAAAGCGCCTTGATGCCAAAGATGTCCATCTATCGCCCAGCCTGTCGCCGGCACGCCGCCAGCGCTTCAACTCCTCAGCAGAACCACATCTCCCTTTCCAAAGGCTGAAGGGATCTCCGATAATGCTTATGGCCGGCATGT
This sequence comes from Mesorhizobium australicum WSM2073, assembly GCF_000230995.2. Taxonomy (NCBI): domain Bacteria; kingdom Pseudomonadati; phylum Pseudomonadota; class Alphaproteobacteria; order Hyphomicrobiales; family Phyllobacteriaceae; genus Mesorhizobium; species Mesorhizobium australicum. Next base: position 4,212,858 of record NC_019973.1, read on the forward strand.
GATCGCCACCGATGTCGTAAGACCGCGAGACGCGTACCGATCGTCCTTGCGAAGGGCGTACGCAGCCATCTGTCCTTGTGTCACATCGGTGTCGCAACCGCGCGATATCTGGACAATGCGCGCTTGTCGAACGCAGCGCAACGCGCGTCCTTCCAGGACTAACCCCTCCGGTCCCTGCCGGCGGGGTTTCTCATTTTCAGAACCATATTGTCGGTCGCGAGTTGTCCTTGCTATTGTGGCATTGCGGTCAGCGCAGGGACGCCCATCATGGATGCAAGCGAAATGAGTGCGATCGGCGATACCCTCATGAGGATCGTCACGCCCGACATGTCTCCCAAGCAGCTCGTCAAGGCTGCCCAGAAAGCGCACCCCAAGGCCTCCAAGAAGGATATCGCCAGAGCAGCCTTCTTTTCGATCATCGCGAACGCCGACCGGGACATCGGCAAGGCCAGGAACCTGCAGGCGTTTGCCATCGCGGAGCGTACACAGCAGTCCGACTGAGCAAGGTGGCGACCTTCGCCTTTGTGCAACATGCGGGCGGCCCGGCGAGGAGGGGTGGGACGCCGCCGGGCCTGACCAGCGGTGTTGGGTTGGGATGATTACCCGCCAGCTTGACCGTTAATACGCCAGCTTCCAGAAACGGCATCATTCAAACGGCGGGAGACGGTCGGGTTGCACCAAGCGTCGGGGCCACCAGACGAACGCGCAGCGAAAAGCGACCGAGCCAAGAAATCTGGCTGACATGTCTCCGGCTAAAAGCCAAATAGCAAACGCCGATCGTTTGCCGGGGCGGAGCGGTTGCGGCGGCTGTTGGGCTAACCCGCTATCTCACGGTCCCGTCATCAGGGAACCAATCCGCTGCCGATCTGTTGTTTTGGCAGCGTGGAGATGTCCCCTCAACTCCTAGCCGAATGGCCCGCTGCGCTCCTCCCGGAGGCGGCGGGCTTTGCTTTGTTGGAACCCGAGCCCCCCGACTTTGTTTTGGTAGAGAACAGGAGGCGCATGTGGAGCCGAAGTCATCACGCGAACTGCCAGGTCCAGAACCCCGCAAGGACCGAGGAAGGGACACCCGAAAAGCGGTTGCCAAAACACCTGACAAGACCAATGACTGGGACCGTGATGCCGTGCATGGAGATGGCGACACGATCGACATTCAGCCTGAGCCGGGCGTGGAGTCGAAATAGCCGTCTACGGTTGGGTCGACCCCGCAACCAACTTCGCCGCCCATCGTTGACCTATGCTGGTTGATCCCAGCACTCCAGAACTTGCCCGCCGGTTCCCACCTGGCGGGCCTTTTGCTGGTGGGTTGAAAAATATGTGCCGGTCATGAAGGTTCGGAACTGGTCCGCTTCCCTGTTATCGGTTCGCCCCTTTGAACTGCCTCCTGTCCCGGCCGAAGGCTTTTGCACCCGCGCAGCTGGGAGGTGCCGCCATTGGAACCAGCCGGGAAACAACGCGGTCGGCACGGCGATAGTCCAGAGGGAACAAGCGATTGCTAACGCATAGCAGTTGGCCGTGACATCATCACAATGACGGACGACTTACCCCGCCACATGTGAAAGCTTCACAGGGCGTATGAGGGGAATGGCCGGTGAAGGATCAAATTGTCGGATCACTTCGGTATCATCCGAAGCCTAAATGCATCGCGTGGCTCCCAGCGTCAGCAACGCTGGAAACTGAGCGAACCGAGCGAGACGCCAAGACCGCTGGCCTCAGGCGACTGAGGGCTTATTCGGAATGGCTCGTTCGCGACGATCTAGCCTCGATGCGCGATCAGGTAGACTGCTCGGCTCTTCTGTAGAGTGTCAGCCGGCTGTGGCACGGCCCACGCCTTGCGAGAGGGAGCTAGAGCAGGACTCGCTGCTATAGCGCTTCCCATTGCCGTTTGCCGTTTGCGGGCTGTCTGGCGCTGGCGATGTCATCGAAGGCGCATTCCATGCTCAGAGCATAAATCGAAACGGATTCGCTATCAGTCTCCTGTTTGTCACGCTGAGCGGGCTGGCTCCGCCGGCGGGCTTTTTTTGGCTCCTATGACGTCCTGCGGTTTTTTGAACCGGGCGCGCTAGGTGGAATGATGCGGAACAGTGGAATCGTTCGTTCTAGTTGCAACAACTGCAGTAACGGTTGATTCAACCATTGCTGGTATTCCATTTATGGTGGCGGCTCCGACAGTGCGGCGGGGGCTGGGTTGCCGGAGCCGCCTGCGCAGTCCGGTTGGGATTTGACCGCGCTGTCTCAGAATAGGACAGCGCGGTCAATGATTCGTTAATCGTGACAGTTTCGCCGGTCGGGCGTCAGCAGTAATCTGTAGCTTTCGACGATGGCAATGATCGCCTTGGACGCAATTCCGTGTGTCGGAGGCGGCCCGCCGGCTTGCGTTTCTCCAGTTTTATTGCGCTCTCGCCTCAACCCTCTCAAGGCACTGAACGGGAATATTAGGCCATGTCGCCTTGGCGCATTCCGATGCCGTAACGGCCACCACGGGCTCGCCTTGCACACTGGCCGCTTGGGTAGGCGTGGATGCTAGGAGGAATGTTTGCGTCAGGAGGGCTGACAAGGCTGCAACTTGAACAAGCACGGCGGCAAAGGCGATTTTCTTGAGCATGCCGAGAGAACGCGGTGGATAGCTACCGGTTCCCTGTGCCCACCATGCCCAAAATCATCGTGAATGGTAACTACGAGACGCTTTACGGCCCTTGCAGTCACCCCTTATCGGCTCTCAAATCGGCGGCCCCAGATGCCCGTGTCGAACTCGACCATGGCACCCGCGGATGATTGGTGAAGATGTTGCGGCACCATCGCAGCCAAGCGGGCTGGGGATAGCGGTGGGGTCCCTATCTGATTCATATGCCCTTCCCGAGAGATGGGTGACAGTTCATTCCGGATAGATGGGTTACACTTTCGGCCCTTTGCAAGGAGAGCAAGGTGCCTTGGAAGGAGTGTAACGTCATGGACGAGCGGCTGAAGTTCGTCGCGCGGCTGCTGGACGGCGAGAAGATGGCCGTGCTTTGCCGTGAGTTCGATATCTCGCGCAAGACCGGCTACAAGATCCTCACGCGCTACAATGATAGCGGCTTGGAGGGGCTGACGGATCGATCGCGCCGGCCCTACCGCCATGCCAATCAGCTTCCGTTTCAAATCGAGAAGCTGATTGTGCGTCTGAAGCAAGACAAGCCGACTTGGGGTGCGCCGAAGATACGCGAGCGGCTGGCCCGGCTATATCCGGATGTGCACCGGCCCGCGATTTCGACCGTGCACGCCGTGCTCGACCGGCACGGGATGGTCGAGCACCGCAAGCGAAGGCGCAACAGGGCGACGGGAACACCGCTTTCCAACGGCTGTCGGCCCAACGATCTTTGGTGTGCCGACTACAAGGGCGAGTTCATGCTCGCCGATCGGCGCTATTGCTATCCGCTGACGATCACCGACTTCGCCAGCCGTTATCTCATCGCCTGCGAGGCGCTGTCGACCACGAAGGAAGCCTATGCCTTCACCGTGTTCGAAAGGGTTTTCAAGGAGTTCGGCCTGCCCAGCGCGATCAGGACCGACAATGGTGTTCCCTTCGCCAGCCCCAATGCGCTGTTCAACCTCAGCAAACTGTCGGTCTGGTGGCTGCGCCTGGGCATCGACATCGAGCGCATCAAACCGGGCTGCCCGCAGCAGAACGGGCGCCATGAACGCATGCACCTGACCCTGAAGAAGGAAACCACCAAACCGGCAGGCGCCAACTTTCTGCAGCAGCAGGCCAGGTTCGATGACTTCATCGACGAGTTCAACTCAGAACGCCCCCACCAGGCCCTCGGCATGGACTGTCCGGCAGAGCGTTACGCACCCTCAACGCGACCCTATGCCGGCCTGCCAGATCTCGATTATCCGTTTCACGACAAGGCTGTCATCGTCACTACCTGCGGCCGCATCTGCTATAACAGAAAGAAGATCAACCTCAGCCTCGTTTTCGCCGGCCAGAGCGTCGGCATCAAACAGGTCGAGGACCATATCTGGCTGGCTAGCTTCATGGACTATGATTTGGGATATTTCGACGATGAGACATGCAGGCTCGAACCACTCCAAAACCCCTTCGGGCCAAAAGTGTTACCCATGTCTCCGGTATAAACCGTAACCTATGTGTCCGGAACGGACCATAGACGTTATGGCGGAGGGAGTGGGATTCGAACCCACGGTGAACTTGCGCCCACGCCGGTTTTCAAGACCGGTGCCTTAAACCGCTCGGCCATCCCTCCAGCGACTGCCGGCCACTGCTCTAGTGTGCCCGGCAAAGGCCTGTCAACCGGCTTGCATGAGCAGGTCGCTCCCTGAGCCTAGGACAGGACAGGCGGCGTCACAATCTTGCCCGGTTCCGGCCACAATCGGTTAATACCGTGATAAACAATTCCTGCGCACAAAGGATCGGGGTTCGAGGCGTCGTTGGCATTGTCGAGTGAGTGCTTTGGCTCCTCTGATGGTCGGATGCGACGTCTTCATGAGATTTAGGGGGCAATCAAGAATGCAGGCTGTGACGCACCCGCGTCTTCGTCGCGTTGCCACGGTTGCGTTGCTTGCAGCGTCGGCTGCATTGCTCGCCGCTTGCGCGTCGCAGCCCGAGCCGAAAGGGATGGTCTACAAGAAGACCCGCTCCAAGGAATATTTCGCCGAGACCGAATATGGGGTGAAGGCCAGTCCGCGCGCTGCCTTCATGCGGCGCGGCGGCGGTCGCGACCAGCTTGGCAAGCCCTATCAGGTGCGCGGCAAGTGGTATTATCCCAAGGAAGACAAGAAGTACGCCAAGGTGGGTCTGGCATCATGGTATGGCGACGCCTTCCATGGCCGGCTGACCGCCAATGGCGAAGTCTACGACATGGCGCATCTGACGGCGGCGCATCCGACCATGCCGCTGCCCAGCTATGCCCGCGTCACCAACCTCGAAACCGGCAGTTCGGTCATCGTGCGCGTCAATGACCGCGGCCCCTACCATGAGGGCCGCATCATCGACGTCTCGGAGCGAGCCGCGCAGATGCTGGACTACGACAAGGTCGGTACCGCGAAGGTGAAGGTCGAATATGTCGGCCGCGCGCCGCTCGACGGCAATGATGACCAGTACCTGATGGCCTCTTACCATCCAGGCAACCGCATACCGGACCCATCGGACGGCCTGCCGACCGGCGTCATGGTGGCCATGAACGGGCCTTCGCCGAGCCTTCCGGTCGGCGCGGCCGCCGTGCCGTTTCCAGGTCAGCTGACGGATGCCGCGGCACCGATGCAGGGACGGATGGCCGCGCAGCCGGCCTTCGGCGATCCGGCGCTGCCCGATTTTGGACCGATCGTGCCGGAACGGCCGCAGATCAGCCTGCCGCCGCAATCGCCGTTCGCCATGGCGTCGCTGTCCTATGCGGATGAACGCGTCCATCGCGCGGATGTCTTTGCCGCTCTGGACGACAGCGGCATGTCGCCCGCAGACATCCTGCGGTCGTGGAAAAACACCGGCCGCCAAGCGGCGCCATCCAGTGCCGACTATGTCGCCGCCGGCACGTTCGACGACGCCACCGAAGCCACACGTGTGGCCTCGGCACTAAAGCCCTTCGGCAGAATAGAAATCCAGCGCTCCGATCTCGACGGCAATGACTGGTATGCGGTCAACCTCTATCCGGACGGCCATGGCGGTCTGGACGAGTTGCTGAAGGCGGCGTGGTCTCATGGCGCGCCCGACGCGCTGGTCGTGCGCGACTGATCCAGCGCCGGTTTGCGCCCGGCAGTTGATCCCTCACCGAAAAAGCCCGATAGTTTCGGGACGCCGGAGGGGCCGGCCAACGGGTCGATTTTCATGCAGTTTCGCTTGCTACAGCCTTTCGCCGTTTTTTTTCTCCTCAGCCTCCTGCTTACGCTTTCGCCGGCCCAAGCGCAGCTTTTCGAGACCAAGGCCGCGCAAGCCTTCATGATCGATGCCGATACCGGCACGGTGCTGTTTTCGAAAGATGCCGATAAACCCATTCCGCCGGCTTCGATGGCCAAGCTGATGACGATGGAAGTGGTTTTCAACGCCCTCAAATCCGGGCGCCTCAAACTCGACGATACGTTCGTGGTCAGCGAAAACGCCTGGCGCAAAGGTGGCGCGCCGTCGGGGACCTCGACGATGTTCGCCAAGCTCAAATCGGCGATCCGGCTCGAGGACCTGATCCAGGGGGTGACCGTGCAGGCCGCCAATGACGGCTGTATCGTCATCGCCGAAGGCATGGCCGGATCCGAGGACAATTTTGCCGGAGAGATGACCGAACGTGCGCGCCAGATCGGCCTCAAGACGTCGACTTTCGTGAACTCCACTGGCCTGCCGGCCGACGGCCAGCAGACAAACGTGCGCGAATTGGCGCAGCTCGCCCTGCATCTATGGCGCGAATACCCCGATTTCTACCGGTATTACGGGTTGAAGGATTTCACCTGGAACAAGATCTCGCAGAGGAACCGCAACCCGTTGCTGGCGATGGACATCGGCGCCGACGGCCTGGCTGTCGGCGCAAGCGAGACATCCGGTTTTGGCATCGTGGCTTCGGCCAGCCACAACGGCACGCGGGTGATCGCGGCGATGAGCGGGCTGGCAAATGACAAGGAGCGCGCAGAAGAGGCACGCAAACTGCTCGATTGGGGCGTTCGCTCGTTCGAGAAGACCGAAATCTTCGCCAAGGACGAGGTGGTCGGAGAGGCCCAGGTTTTTGGCGGCATGAAATCCGGCGTGACGCTCAAGGCAAAAGGTCCGATCGACATCTTCCTGCCGATCACCAACCGCGACAAGCTGACGGCCAGGATCATCTACACCGGCCCGGTCGCGGCACCGGTGGAGGAGGGGCAGCCGGTGGGCGCACTGCGCGTCTGGATCGGCGACACGCTGAGCCAGGAGACACCGTTGTTCGCCGCCGAGTCGATCAGCGTCGGCACGTTGCCGCAACGCGCTCTCGATGCCGTCAAGGAACTGGCGATCGGGTGGCTTCGATAGCGCCGACGGCATGGACGTTTTCCCGAACGCGGACTATCTACAGCCCAACAATCCACTCGAACACGAACAAAGGCCCTCGGTTGGCGCGCGGTTTTTTCATCACCTTCGAAGGCGGCGAAGGCGCAGGCAAGTCGACACAGATCGAGCGGCTGGCCACCAAGATGCGCGCCAAGAAGTATGATGTCGTACGGACACGCGAGCCGGGCGGCTCGCCGGGCGCCGAAGCGGTCAGGCATGTGCTGCTTTCGGGTGCCGCCGAACCGTTCGGGCCCAAGATGGAAGCGCTGCTCTTCGCAGCCGCGCGTTCCGACCACGTCGAGCAGGTCATCCGTCCGGCGGTCGAACGCGGCTCCATCGTGCTTTGTGACCGCTTCCTGGATTCCTCGCGTGTCTATCAAGGCGTTACGGGTGGGATCGATCCGGCATTCATGGCCATGCTGGAACAGGTCGCCATCAACGGCATGATGCCCGACATGACGCTGATCTTCGATATCGACCCGGCCGAGGGTTTGAAGCGCGCGACATTGCGGCGTGGCAGCGATGCCACAGCCGACCGCTTCGAAAAAGAGACGCTGGCCATCCACCAGGCCCGCCGCGAAGCGTTCCTGGCGATCGCCGCGGCAGAGCCGGAACGCTGCATCGTCGTCGATGCGTCCGCCGATCCGGACACGGTGGAGGATGTCGTCACGGCGACCGTGTTCGCGGCACTGGAGGCAAGGGCGTCCGAGCGCAACAGGCAGGTCGCACCCGTATGATCTTCGAACGCATCGCGCCGGAACAGCATGATACGCTGGACGGTGTGCCGGAACCCTCCGAAACACCGCGTCTGGTCGGACACGGGCAGGCCGTCACCATGCTTGCCGCCGCCTATCGTGCGGGAAAGCTGCCTCATGCGCTTATCTTCGCCGGTCCGGTCGGGATCGGCAAGGCGACGCTCGCCTTCCATCTCGCCCACCACCTTTTGAAGCATCCGGCCTTCGACCAGGCGCCTGGCAACCTAGCAGTTCCAGATCCGGCCTCGCCGCTGTTTCGCCAGATCGCAACCGGCGCGCATCCCGGCGTACTGCATCTGACCCGCCCGTTGAACGACAAGACCAAGAGTTTCAAGACCGTCGTCACCGTCGACGAAATCCGCAAGGTCAGCCGCTTTCTGTCGCTGACTTCGCATGACGGCAGCTACCGGGTGGTGATCGTCGATCCGGCCGACGACATGAATGCCAATGCGGCCAATGCCTTGCTGAAGAATCTCGAGGAACCACCGGCACGGACCCTGTTCATTCTCATCGTCCATGCACCCGGCAGTCTGCTGCCGACGATCCGCTCGCGCTGCCAGGTGGTGCGGCTGACACCGCTCGACGCCAACGAACTGATGGCGGTGCTGGAGACAGCGGAGCCGCCGCCGCCCGACGATCCGGCCGCGAGGGCTGCATTGGCCGAGCGGGCAGGGGGCAGCGCCCGCAACGCGATCCTGTTGACGCAGTATGGCGGGCTGGAGATCGCGCGGACGCTGGATGGACTGGTGGCGACGGGAAAGAGCGATATTGGCGGCGCCTATCGCCTGGCCGAGGCGGTCGCGGGCAAGGACCAGGCGATACAGTTCGATATCTTCAATCGCCGGGCGCTGGACCTTCTGTCGGATGCGGCAAGCCAGGCGGCGCGGGCTGGCGATCTCAAGCGGGCCAAAACGCTGTCGGACAGTTGGCATGAGGCGCTGGACGCTATATCTGAGACGGACACCTACAATCTCGACAAAAAGCAGCACGCCCTGACCATGATCGACCGCCTGAATTCTGCAATGCGAATGTGACGGGCCTTTTTTGGTGCATGCCGTTGCCCCTTAAACCGGGGCCACTTTTGGGCGGCATGCACTGGTCTCGGGATGGCAATCGCCATTCCGATGCGATATCCACCGCCACGGCCTCCATTCAGACATTCATGACGGTTCATTCATGTCACGCGACACATTCTACATCACGACCGCGATTTCCTATCCGAACGGCAAGCCGCATATCGGCCATGCCTACGAGCTGATCGCCACCGACGCGCTTGCCCGCTTCCAGCGGCTCGACGGCAAGCAGGTCTTCTTCCTTACCGGCACCGACGAGCACGGCATCAAGATGCTGCAGACAGCCAAGCGCGAAGGCATTTCGGCGCGCGAACTGGCCGACCGCAATTCAGCCGAGTTCAAGCGCATGGCGACCGCGCTCAACGCCTCCAACGACGATTTCATCCGCACCACGGAGGAGCGCCATTACGCTGCTTCGCAGGCGATCTGGAAGGCGATGGCCGCCAATGGCGACGTCTATAAGGGCGGCTATGCCGGCTGGTACTCGGTGCGCGACGAAGCCTATTACGGCGAGGAGGAGACCGAGGTCCGTCCCGACAATGTCCGCTACGGGCCGCAGGGAACGCCGGTCGAATGGGTCGAGGAAGAGAGCTACTTCTTCCGCCTGTCGGCCTATCAGGACAAGCTCGTCGCGCTTTATGAAGGCCAGCCCGACTTCATAGGTCCGGCCGAGCGCCGCAACGAGGTGATGAGCTTCGTCAAGTCGGGACTGAAAGACCTGTCGATCTCGCGCACCACATTTGACTGGGGCGTGCCGGTACCCGGCGACGAAAAGCATGTCATGTATGTGTGGGTCGACGCGCTGACCAACTACATCACCGGCGTCGGCTATCCCGATGAAAAAGATGAGAAATGGAAGTTCTGGCCAGCCGATGCGCACATCATCGGCAAGGACATCGTGCGCTTCCACGCGGTTTATTGGCCGGCCTTCCTGATGTCGGCCGGCATCCCGCTGCCGAAGCGCGTCTTCGGCCACGGCTTTCTGTTCAACCGCGGCGAGAAGATGTCGAAATCGGTCGGCAACGTCATCGACCCGTTCACCATGATCGAGCATTATGGCCTCGACCAGGTACGCTACTTCTTCCTTCGCGAAGTGCCGTTCGGCCAGGACGGCAGCTACAGCCATGAAGCGATCGTCAACCGCACAAACGCCGATCTGGCCAACGGTCTCGGCAATCTGGCGCAGCGCTCGCTGTCGATGATCGCCAAGAATTGCGGCGGCGTGGTACCGAAGCGCGGCGACCTGGCGGAAGCCGACAAGGTGATCCTGGATCAAGCGATCGACGCTCTCGCCACCGCGCGCAAGGCAATGGCCGAACAGGGCATCCATCTGGCACTGGCGGCGATCTTCGGCGTGGTTGCGGAAGCCGACCGGTATTTCGCCGGACAGGAACCTTGGGCGCTCAAGAAAACCAATCCCGAGCGCATGGAAACGGTGCTGTGGACTACGGCCGAAGTGGTCCGGCGCGTGGCGGTTCTATGCCAGCCCTTCATTCCGGGCTCGGCCGGCAAGCTGCTCGACCTGCTGGCGGTGCCGGCGGACTATCGCGAGTTCGTGCATGTCCACGCCGACCACGCGCTCGTTTCCGGGACGGCGCTGCCTGCGCCGGAAGGCGTGTTTCCGCGCTATGTCGAACAGACGGACGCGAACGCCTGATGCTCGTCGACAGCCATTGTCATCTGGATTTTCCGGACTTCGCCGAGGAGCGGGCGGCCATTGTCGCCCGCGCCAAGGCGGCCGGAATCGGCCGCATGGTGACGATCTCCACGCGCGTGAAGCGGTTTCAGCAAGTTCTTGAGATCGCAGAGACTTTCGACGAAGTCTATTGCTCGGTCGGCACTCACCCGCACAATGCCGCCGAGGAGCTCGACGTCACCACCGCCGACCTTGTCCGCCTGTCCACTCACCCAAAGGTGGTGGCGATCGGTGAAGCAGGTCTCGATTATTTCTACGACAAGGCACCGCGCGATGCGCAGGCGCAGGGTTTTCGCGCTCATATCGCCGCCGCCCGCGAGACCGGGCTGCCTCTCGTCATCCATTCACGCGATGCCGACGACGACATGGCCGCCATTCTCGAGGACGAGACAGGGAAGGGCGCCTTCCCGTTCATCCTGCATTGTTTTTCGTCGGGACGGCGGCTCGCGGAGGTCGGCGTGTCGTTTGGCGGCTATGTGTCGTTCTCGGGCATCCTGACCTTCAAGAACTCGATCGAATTGCGCGCCATCGCCGCCGATTTGCCGCGTGACCGGCTGCTGGTCGAGACCGACGCGCCATATCTGGCGCCGGTGCCGTTTCGCGGCAAGCGCAACGAGCCGGCTTACGTCGCGCAAACCGCGAAGGTGCTGGCCGAGACAATCGGCGTCAGCGAGGCTGAGATCGCGGCGGTGACGACCGATAATTTCTTTCGGCTGTTTGGAAAAATGCCTCGCCAGCAGGCGCTCGAGACATGAGCGACCGGCTGCGCCTGACAATTCTCGGCTGCGGGTCATCCCCAGGCACGCCGCGCATCACCGGCGACTGGGGCAATTGCGATCCCACCAATCCCAGGAACCGGCGCATGCGCACGGCGGCGCTTGTCGAGCGCATTGCCGCCAATGGCGGCCGCACCACGGTCGTCATCGACACCGGCCCCGATTTCCGCGAGCAGATGCTGATGGCTTCAGTCAGGCGCATCGACGGGGTGATCTACACGCATCCGCATGCCGACCACATCCACGGCATCGATGACCTGCGCGGCTATGTGCTGGAACAACGGCATCGCATCGGCATCCATGCCGACGAGCCGACCATGCTGCGGCTGCGCGAGGCGTTCGGCTATTGCTTCCAGACGCCGGCAGGCAGTTCCTATCCGCCGATCGTCGACGCCCGCATCATCGATCATACCAGGCCGGTCGTGATCGAAGGAGAGGGGGGTGCCCTCACCTTCGAGCCGCTGCCCCAGATCCATGGCGACATCATTTCGCTGGGTTTCCGCATCGGTGGGCTCGCCTACTGTCCCGATGTCAGCGACTTTCCCAAGACCACCGCAGAACGGCTGCGAGGTCTCGACATGCTGGTCATCGACGCTTTGCAATACAACACGCACCCAAGCCATCTTTCGCTTGGCCAGGCGCTGGACTGGATCGAGGCGCTTTCGCCTGGGAGCGCCGTGCTGACGCACATGCACGTGCCGCTCGATTACACCGCCGTGATGGCCGAGACGCCCGACAATGTCGAACCAGCCTATGATGGCATGGTGATCGAAATCCCATACCAGTCAAACCGCTAGAGGCTGCTGCTCAGTTGGCGTTTCAAGTCGTCGTTTGAACGCTCGAGCATGGGTTCGAGGTCGTGAAGTGCCGGTGGCGCGCATTCACGATGATTGCCGGCAGCGGTCAGAACCGCAGCAATTCCCCGGCCGCGCTACGTGCGCAAGTTCCATAATCTATCTTATGCGACTTTTATCACGGCGTGAAAAGCATCTCGAATCCATCTCACAGCCCTGCTTCACAGCCCTGCTTCACAGCCCTGCTTCACAGCCCTGCTTCACAGCCCGCGCTTCCGAAGCAGACCGGACCAAAAGCGTCTCAAACTCGCGAATGAAACTGGCGCACGCCGCTCCATGCCGCGGTATTCGATCCTGTCGCGACCGACCGCTTCGTCATTCCAGACCAATTCAAAGGCGATGCCTTTGAATCCGAGCTCGCCGATCTGACGCACGATGGTCTCTTGCAGATAGATATCGGATAGTCGCACGCCATCGGGCCGCTCCGGCAACTTGAATATCTCGGCCCCGCCGATGGCCTCCGGCCGAAGGACGAGATTTTCGATCATCATGATACCGCCATCGTCAAACCGGACGGTTCTTGAACGTTCTTCGTCCATCGCATCGACCACATTGGTGACGTTGAACAGCGATATGGGTTCGTCAGCACGAAGCGACAGGAAGTCACCATACGGTTCTAGAATCGGCCTTAGCAACTTCAACGCCGTGCTCCTCAGAATGAGCACGTGCTCGCCGAGCCAAGGAAAATCGGAATATAGCCGGGGTGTTCCGTCTTCTTGCTCGCGCAGGAATTTCATCCGCGGCGGACGCCATCGCTTCTGGCCCAGGTCGCCGAGGCTCGCGAATAGCTGGTAGTCCTCGGCTTGTTGGGGAAGAACCCATTCCTGTCCCTCCACTACACGCGGACTATAGATTTTCACCCGACCTCCTGACCCGGCGCCGCCGACACCGGGACGTCGCTCGAGACATCGCGTCCGGTTTGGCGGACGCCCGTACCGAGCATATCATGCCAGATGACGCGGCGGCGGCGCGCGACGCTTTCCATGTGTTCCTACATCGCGACCGGTCGCATCAGGGCAGCCTCCGGTGGTCGAGCAGGATGCGGTGGATCTGGATTCGCTCCGGTAATTCGATCAGGAACTCCGGGTCGCGGTCGAGATGGTGGACCTTGGTTGGCTCACCCTTGGTGAAAGCCGTCATCGATTCGTGGTCGGGCCAGTACGAGATGGTGGTGAACCAGCTTTCCCCTTCGCGATCCTCGCGAAACGGCTGGACGCCCAGGGCGGTCTTCTCAAGCGGCGGAATACCTTCGGCTCTCAAATAGACTTCGTAAGCGTCGCCTACGTCAGCCCGGGTACGGCCGCGCCAGATGCGTGCGATGGTCGGCGTTGTCGTCATCGATCTTTCTCCTTTTGCACCTCTTCAAATCCTTCTGCTGAGCCATGGACGCGCGTCAGGAAGTCCCGCACCAGCGGAAGCGCGCTATCGAAATGGGTTTCCAGAAGCCAGTGGCCGGCGCCTTTCACTGCGCCGGCATGTAGCCATCTTCCGGTCCCCAGGCGATGAGAGTCGGCGGCTGTCTTTCGCGCAAATAGGCATAGCTGCCAGCGCAGCGCTATCTGCTGGCTGGTCCCGTTGCGCGTAGCGGCAGCGAGGCGTCGTAGGCGTTCCTAAAAATAGTCGAGCACCCCGCTGAAAGCAGTTGCTATTGCAATGACGTGGACGAGGCCAAGCGCCAACCAACCGGCGCGGCCGGCTTGAGCAACAAATGCCCCATAGGCAGGAAACTGTGCCACAGCCAACCCTAGGGAAAGGCCGGTAATCGTGTTGTCGGTCAAAAGAGTTGCCAACATGGGGATTGGATAGAGAATGCGGGCTAGCACATAGTCGCCATGCCCAGCTCCGGCCGAAAAGAGTGCCAGCAGGAAGGCAACGGGAGTAGCGCATAGGCCGAAAAGGAGACCTGCCTGCCATGAGAACTTTGGCAATGTCATTCCCTTCCCCATCAACCACATCTATGCGGATGCGTTCAGCCATAAGAACCGCGGCACTCGACAACAAAGATAGATCATGCGGATTTTCCTCGGTCGGTCCATTCGCTTTATCGCAGTTCCAGTAATCTGCAACGTTTACCCACTTTAGCAAGCTCAATGTCCCCGTCTCAGGGCCGCCTCCAGCTTGGAACCGACGGAACTTCTGGACGGCGATTTCGGCAATGGAATTCGACCATCCCAGCAACTACGCTAGCTTCAATCCATCACGCCTCGGCTGGACTCAAAGGCTTATCAAGAATGACCACACGATCTTCCTTTCTCGGCTTGCCCGATCGCCTCGTCGATGACACGGCCCCCCGCGCGGTGATCTTCGGCGCTGGGCACGGCAGCACCTATCCCGGCAAGGACAGCAGCGGTCATGCCTTGGCCGCCGATGCCATCCGCGTTGCGAGCCAGGGTGATGCCGCGCTCGTCGAGCATTGGGATTTCGATCTCGGCGGCCCGCTGTTCGACGGCAAGCCGGTCTGCTGCGTCGACGCCGGCAACATCCTGACCATCATGCATGACAATGCCAGCAACCGCGCCCGGATCGAGGCGAAGACGCGCGAGGTCCTGTCCTTGCCGGCCGTGCCCATCCTGCTCGGCGGCGACGATTCCGTGGTCAGTCCCTTCCTCGCCGGCTTCGCGGATCACGGGCCTGTCTGGATCCTGCAGATCGACGCCCATATCGACTGGCGAGACGAGGTGCATGGCGAACGCCACGGCTACTCCAGCCCGATGCGCCGCGCGAGCGAGATGGCGCATGTCGCCGGCATGGTGCAGGTCGGACTGCGCAGCGTCGGCAGCGCACGCCTCACGGAAATCGAAGCGGCGCGGCGCTATGGCAGCCGTTTCGTCACCGCCCGCGAGGTCCACGGCCTGGGTGTCGAAGCGGCGCTCGGCCATATTCCGGAAGGCGCGCGAGTCGTCGTTACCCTCGACTGCGACAGTCTCGACCCCGGCATCATGCCGGGCGTGGCCGCGCGTACGCCCGGCGGCCTTACCTACACACAGGTCATCGATCTCATCGCGGGCCTGGGCAAGCGAGCGAGGATCGCCGGATTCGATCTTGTGGAGCTCTATCCGCCAGCCGACATTGACGGCCTGTCGGCGCTCACCGCCGCGCGCCTTCTTGTCAATGTTATCGGCGCCTTGGTCAGGCAGGTCTGAGACCCGACCTGAGGTCGAATACAGCCCCGGTCCGGCTTTGCGCCCGCTTCATGGCTTGCAGGAAAACTTTACCGAGGCCCCTGCTCCAGGCTGATCCGGTAACTCAGCGAACGCCTCGCGCCCGGCGCGATCAGCATCAGGCCGGGCTTGTCGGTGAACTCGCCATCGAAATCCAACGGACTGGCAATGCCGTGCCAGGGCTCGATGCACAGGAACGGTGCGCCGCCGGGTTTGGACCAGATGCCCACTTCCTGAAATCCCTGCCATGAGACCTCGATCGCCGGACCGTCATCGGCGCCATAGCGAACGCTGTTGCTGGCCGGCCGGTCCAGGATCACAGCGTCGTCGTCAAACAGCCGTTCGGACAGCTCGAGCACAGTGCCTTTGACCGGCGTTGGCTGCGGCGTTGCGATGAGCAGGCCATCCTTCAGCCGGCGGATCGGCGCTGGCTCTGCCTGGGCAAACGTCAGGCGATAGGCGTCCTTGGCCATATCGGGCAGAACCGGCCAGTTGAACGCCGGATGCGCCCCGATCGACGCCGGCATCGGTTCGTCGCCCGGGTTGGTAATCTCGAATTCTATGTCGAGTTGCGCCTCGCCCAGCGTATAGGTCACGGCCAGTCGAAATGCGAACGGGTAGTGCGTTCGGGTTTCCGCGTCGTCGGTGAGCACCAGCGTGCAGGATCGAGGCCCCCTCTCCGCCCACATAAAAGGCTTGTCGCGGGCGAAGCCGTGCTGCGTCATCGGATAGGTCTGGCCGCGATGGTGCAGGTGATCGCCCTTCAGCCGGCCGACGATCGGAAACAGCACCGGCGAATGGCGCCGCCAGGCCGGTCCAGCCTGCCACAGGAACTCAAATCCTCGTGCATCCCGCAGGGAAACCAACTCTGCGCCGTGGGCGATGATGGTTGCCGATATGCCCTCGCCATGAAGCGTCAGACTGTCCTGTTCCATATGTTCTCGCGGTTCGTCCGGCGTGGCCGGCAGGCTAGCAAATGGCCGGGCGTGAACTCAAGGTGGCGGACGGCATTTGCATTTCACGCGATCGCGATGAACCTTGATGGTGGGCCAGGCGCCCCTTTCGAAAGAAGAAGGCCGGAGGTTTCCCTCCGGCCAGCCAAGACTCAAAGCTGTTGCCTGCTACGGTCCGGACTATTCCCGCTCGCCGGTAAAATTCAGCAGCAGCTGGAAGATGTTGATGAAGTTCAGGTAGAGCGAGAAGGCACCGAAGACGGCGAGCTTCTGGCGCGACTCCGCATCGAAATTCTCCGCGTATTGCTCCTTGATCGTCTGCGTGTCCCAGGCCGTCAGGCCGATGAACACGGCGATGCCGATGACCGAGATGGCGAACTGCAGCGCGGTCGAGCCGAGAAAGATGTTGACGATGCTGGCGATCACAACGCCGATCAGGCCCATGATCAGGAAGGACGAGAACTGCGTCAGGTCGCGCCTTGTCGTGTAGCCGTAGAGGCTGGTGGCGCCGAACATGGTGGCGGCGATGAAGAAGGTGCGCGCGATGCTGGTGCCGGTGAAGACGAGGAACACCGAAGCCAGCGACAGGCCCATGACGGCACAGAAGGCCCAAAACATCGCCTGAGCGCTTGCCGCTGACATGGTCTGCATCTTGAACGAGAACAGGAGCACGAAGGCGAGCGGCGCCAGCATCACCACCCATTTCAGCGGGCTGGAAAAGATCGGCACATAAAGCGCCGGCGTCGACGACACCAGGAAGGCGACAAGGCCGGTAACCACCAGGCCAAGGCCCATATAATTGTAGACGCGCAGCATGTGCTGGCGCAGGCCCTCGTCATAGACGGCTCCAGTCCGGGCGCCTGTGCCCACGCGGTATCCAAGATTGGGCGTATTCATTCGAGCTCTCCTTTGTGGATTGGTCAGTAAAGCGTTCTGGCGAGCGTTTCGGCGGCGCGGTCGAGATCATGAACCTCGCTCTTGGCGACGACAGCGTAGGCGACATCGCCGATCTGGAAATAGGCCGAGGAGATGTCGCCCGAGGGCGCCATGGTCGGCTTGACCACATCGAAAGTGCCCGGCCGGATCGCAAACAGCGAAACCAGGCCCATCTCCTTGGTGTCGACCGCAATCTCGACACTCGGGCCGAAGCGCGACGGATAGATCTGCACGTCGCGGACCTTCCAGTCCTTCGGCAGTGCCGGCATGACGATGGCGGTGGCGGCGCGGATCTCGCCGGCATTGTAATTAGGCGCCTCGGTCTGCGAGGGCATGTTTTCGCGCAGCAGCGTCGTCCTGTGTGCCTGTACCGCCTCGTCGACATAGGCGGGCGGCTGCGGTGAAGCGACGACCTTGGTCACCGACATCGGCCCGACGATGCCGTTGGCCAACCAACCGGCGGCAACGAAAGCGGCGACCGCTGCCGCGCGTTGCAGCACACCGAAGATGCGGCCCCGGCCAAGCCCCCTCTCCAGCCGCCGCGCGGCATCGGCCGTCGCCGGCCGCGCCATGCCTTCGGAGCCGGCCAGCGCCACGCGCAATTCATCGCGGGTGCGCAGATCCGACATCACACGCGCGGCCGTGCCCGGACGCGCCGACAGGAAGGCTTCGACCTCGATGCGGCGGCTAACGTCGAGCTGGTCGTCGACATAGGCGTCGAGATCGGCGTCCGTAACCGGGTCGACAAGAGCGGTCATGAGTCACCTCCCACGATCCTGAGATGATTTTTGCCCCGGGCGGGCGCCTCTTCCATCTGCCGCAAGGCTGTGCGCGCCCTGCCGATACGCGACATCAGCGTGCCCAGCGGCACGCCGCTGGCGTTGGCGGCCTGCTGGTAGGAGAGCCCTTCTATAGCGACCAGATGCAGCGCCGAGCGCTGCTCTTCCGGCAGGCTGAAAAAGGCTTCGCGAACCTGCGCCAGGCGCACGGAATGGTCCTGCGGCGCCGGAGTGCTGCCGTCGGCCAGATATCGGGCCTGTTCGAGGCGTGCCGCTTCCGAGCGGTGCGAGCGCAGACGGTCGATGAAGGTGTTGTGGACGATCGACAGCAGCCAGGCGCGCAGGTTTCCGCCCGAGCGGAACGTGCCGCGCCGCTCATAGGCGCGCACCAGCGCGTCGTGCACGAGATCCTCGGCCTCGACGCCGTCGCGCGTCAGCGAACGGGCGTAGCGCCGCAGCGACCCGAGCTGTCCTAGGATGTCAAAGCGTGGCATCGACCGTTTCATGCCCTGTTTACGGAGCATGTGGGGATTTTAATCCCGGCCCTGCCGATTTTTCTTCGCGCGAAAATATCGGTTGCAGGTATTTCGTCTCGCCTAGGTGCCGTGAGCGCCCTTAGGTCCAAGTGGTTTTGCCGGCTGGGGAACCGTGACACCGCACGCGCGCAACACCCACCGGCGGCCGTCGCTACGAAAATCGGTGATGCTCAGTGGCTCGACGTCGATCTTTGAGCTGGCGGCAAGCGACGCCCCGAGAACATGCAGGATCGCGGCGCGGATGACGCTGGCATGGGTCACGGCGATGGTATGGCCACGTTCGGCGATTAATCGATCCATCAATCCAGCGGTCCGCCGGGCAACATCGGCCAGCGACTCACCACCATGCGGGACCGCATTCGGATCCGTAAGCCATGCGGCGATTTCTTCAGGCTGTCGCGCCTGCACCTCTTCAAAGCTCTTGCCTGCCCATCGTCCGTTATTCTGGTCGGCCAGCATCGGATCGACGGACGCGTTCAGCGACAGCGCCTCGGCGGTCTGACAGGCGCGAAGCGCCGGCGCTGTCCACACACGGTCGGCGCGACGCAGCGTCCCGCGCATCGCCTTTGCCAATGTCAGCGATCGTGGCTCCAGCGGTTCATCCGAGGGAAACCGCCCTTTCCGGGTCGCCGCCGTGGCACCGGCGCAGATCATGGTCAGACGGACGAGCATGGCATGCCTTCTCTGAAGTGGTTGAAAAGCCGCACCAACAAGGCGCCGCCTTTCGCGCCGGCGCGATCAAAACCGCTGGTGAAACGTGGCCAATTTGCGTATCACTCCGCCGCGCCAACGGAACCATGATGATGTTCGAAGACCTGCAGCCAGCTCCCGCCGACAAGATTCTTGCGCTGATCGGCCTCTATCGCGCCGATCCACGCCCTGGCAAGGTCGATCTCGGTGTCGGCGTCTACAAGGATCGCGACGGCAAGACGCCGGTTATGCGGGCCGTGCGCGAGGCCGAGAAGCGGCTGCTGCAGGGCCAGGATACCAAGACCTATCTCGGCCTTGCCGGCGATACCGGGTTCAACACTGTGATGGCCAAGCTCGCCTTCGGTCCGGGCGCGGACCTGTCGCGCATCCGGGCGGCACAGGCGCCCGGTGGCTCCGGCGCGCTGCGGCTGGTGGCAGAACTGCTCAAGCGGACGCTTTCGGATGCCACGGTCTGGGTCTCCGACCCGACCTGGCCGAACCATATGCCGGTGATGCGTGCCGCCGGCCTGCAGATTCGCGAATATCCCTATTTCGATGCTGCCTCCGGAGCGGTTCGTTTCGACGATATGTTGGCGGCGCTGCGGTCGGCCAACAGCGGCGACGTGGTGCTGCTGCATGGCTGCTGCCACAATCCGACCGGCGCCAATCTGGATGCGGCCCAGTGGGAGGCCATCGCCGATCTCGTCGTCGAGCGCGGCCTGCTGCCATTTGTCGACATCGCCTATCAAGGCTTTGGCGACGGCCTGGAGGCCGATGCCCTCGGCTTGCGGCTGCTGGCCGCGAAAGTTCCGGAAATGGTTGTCGCGTCGAGCTGCTCGAAGAATTTCGCGGTGTACCGCGACCGTGTCGGCGCGGCGATGATCCTGGCCAGGGACGGCGCGCAGGCCGACGTCGCGATGAGCCAGATGCTGTCGGCGGCGCGCGCCATGTATTCGATGCCACCCGACCATGGTGCCGCGGCAGTTCGCATCGTCCTGGAAGACGCCGCGCTGCGTGCCGACTGGGAAGCAGAACTGGAAGAGATGCGTCTTCGTATGCTGAGGCTTAGGGTCGCATTCGCCGAGGCGCTGCGCCGGCAATCCAATTCCGACCGCTTCGACTTCGTTGCCAGCCATCGTGGCATGTTCTCGCGGCTCGGCCTCACGGAAGCGCAGGTCGAAAGGCTGCGCGCCGAGCACGCCGTCTACATGGTCGGCGACAGCCGCATCAACGTCGCCGGCCTGCCCGAGGACGGCATGGATGACCTCGCCAAGGCGATCGTTTCCGTGCTGGACTGACGAGGCGGGTACGGTGCGCCTGTGGACAAGGTCCCCTCGCCGGCTGACAGCGTTGGCCGAGTGGCGGTTCGCGCGATAGCATCCGCACCATGACGCCATCGAAAGACATTTCACGCCTGATCGAGATCATGGCGGCGTTGCGCGCGCCGAAGACCGGCTGCCCGTGGGACATCGAGCAGGACTTCTCCACCATCGCGCCCTACACGATCGAGGAGGCCTACGAGGTGGCGGATGCCATCGCGCGCGGCGATCTCGACGATTTGCGCGACGAACTCGGTGACCTCCTGCTGCAGGTCGTCTACCATGCCCAGATGGCGCAGGAAGCCGGCGAATTCGCCTTCCCTGACGTTGTCCAGGCCATCACCACCAAGATGATCCGCCGCCATCCGCACGTCTTTGGCGATGAGAAGGCCCGCAGCGCCGGCATGGCCAAGGGCATGTGGGAGAAGATCAAGGCGCAGGAGAAGGCCGAGAAGCGACAAGCCCGCCTCGCACGCGGCCTCGACCCGGAGGACAACGGCAAGGGGTTCCTGGACAGTGTTCCGGTCGCCCTGCCCGCCTTGACGCGAGCGCTGAAGCTTCAGGAAAAAGCCGCCCGTGTCGGCTTCGACTGGAGCGAGGCGGCTCCCATCCTGGACAAGATCGAGGAAGAGATCGGGGAGTTGCGCGAGGCTTTGGCCAGGGGTGAGACGGCCTCGATCAAGGACGAGTTCGGCGACATGTTGTTTGCCGTCGTCAATCTCGGCCGTCACCTGAAGCTCGATTCGGAGGCGGCACTCAGCGGCACCAACGAGAAATTCCGCTCACGCTTCCACTATGTCGAGCAGGCCCTGGAAAAATCAGGCGGCTCGCTGGAGGAAGCTAGCCTGGAGGAGATGGAAGCGCTCTGGCAGGAAGCAAAGACTGCAAGGTAAGCCTCTATAGCTCCGGCAATTCCGGACGGAAAGCGCGATACTTATCTTGGAATTTCTGCGCGTTAGCCGTTGTTTTTGCGACGCAATCGGCTTTCAATCTCTTCTCGGGCGCTTTGCGTGGCCTTCAGCGAAACGGTGGCGCTGCCATCGTCATTGTCGGTTCGCGAAACGACATCGCCATTGCGATAAAGCCAGTCGACCAGGCCGAATTGTGCCGGCTCGATGGTCACCGTCAGGTCTTGCAGTTCGCCGGCCATCCGCGTTTCGATAACCGCTTTCAGCGCATCGATGCCTTCGCCTGACACCGCCGATACGGCAATCGGCGGCTCCTTGGAACCGTCGGTGCTATCTGCGAGCAGCCGCTGCCTGTTACCTTCGTCCAGCAGGTCGATCTTGTTCCAGACTTCGATCACGCGCCTGGTGTCGCTGGCGTCGACGCCGAGATCGGCGAGGATGCGCTCGACATCCTCGGCCTGCGCCGCCGTGTCGGGATCGGAAATGTCGCGCAGATGGATGACGAGATCGGCCTCGACCACCTCTTCCAAGGTCGCCCGGAACGCTGCGATCAGATGCGTCGGCAGGTCCGAAATGAAGCCCACCGTGTCGGAAAGAATGATCGGCGTGCCATGCGGCAGCCGCACGCGGCGCAGTGTCGGATCCAGCGTGGCGAACAGCATGTCCTGCGCCAGCACCCCTGCTCCGGTCAGCTTGTTGAACAGCGTCGACTTGCCAGCGTTGGTGTAGCCGACGATCGCCACCACTGGAAACGGCACCTTCTTGCGCTTGGCGCGGTGCAGGTCGCGGGTGCGGCGCACGGTTTCCAGCTCGTGCTTCAGCTTTATGATCTTTTCCTGCAACTGCCGCCGATCGGATTCGATCTGCGTTTCACCGGGGCCACCGAGGAAGCCTGCACCGCCACGCTGACGCTCCAGGTGGGTCCAGCTGCGCACCAGGCGGCCCTTCTGGTAGTTGAGATGGGCAAGCTCGACCTGCAGCGTGCCTTCCTTGGTGCGCGCGCGCTCGCCGAAAATCTCCAGGATCAGCCCGGTGCGATCCAGCACCTTGGCGTTGAATTGCTTCTCGAGATTGCGCTGTTGCACCGGCGTCAGCGGATGGTCGACGATGACCACTTCCGCGTGCCCTTCCCTGACGATCCCGGCGAACTCCTCGACCTTGCCGCTGCCCAGCAACGTCGCCGGGCGCGGGTCGTTGACGGTCACGACCGCCGTATGGATCAGATCAAGGTCGATGGCGCGGGCAAGGCCGACCGCTTCGTCGTGGCGCGCCTCGGCCGAGCGCGTCAGCCGCGGACGGTTCGTGTCATCGTCGTTACGCGGTTGGCGCGTAAGCACAGGCACAATGACAACAGCCCGGGTCGGACCCTTGGCTTCCGTCCCGGGATGATGCGCTGGTTTTCCGCGAACCGTGCCGTCCGCGTCCTTCTCACGTGCCAATCAGGCGCCCTGGCTTTCCTCGCCATCGAACATCTGAACCGGCTGGCTCGGCATGATCGTGGAAATGGCGTGCTTGTAGACGAGTTGGGAGTGACCGTCGCGGCGCAGCAGGACGCAGAAATTATCGAAAGAAGTGACCACGCCGGTCAGCTTCACGCCGTTGATAAGAAAGATGGTGAGCGGGTTCTTGCTCTTGCGAACTGAATTCAGGAACAGGTCCTGAAGGTTTTGCGATCGTTCCGCCATTGTTTTTGTCTTTCGCCGATCCCCTTCGGTTTGCAGCCAATGCGCCAAATTAGCGGGCACATGTCAAGCGCGCAAACACCCTCTTGCCGTCAGTAACGACAAGCAGAACGAGATATATTGATGTTCATTCCACCTGTGCGGTTATCAGGCTGGACTTTTTTCCGCAATGTCAAAAAAGGCATGCCGCAACGAAAGTGTTATTGAGCCGGGGTGGCCATTGGCTATGGGATCGCCGTCAATGGCCACGATCGGCATGGCAATAGTCGTCGCGGAACTGATGAATGCTTCGCGGGCCGCTTTGGCCTCGGCGACGGAAAATTCCCGTTCCTCGATCTTCAGGCCGAGCCTTGCCGCGACTTCGAACATGGTGGTGCGCGTGATGCCGCGCAGAATGCCATGTTCGGCCGGCCGGGTGACCAGAACGCCATCCCTGTTAACGATCCAGGCATTCGACGACCCGCCTTCCTTGACGTTGCCGTCGGCATCCACGAACCACGCCTCCTGTGCGCCCGCTTCCTTGGCCTTCTGCTTGGCCAATACATTGGGCAGCAGCCCGACGGTCTTGATGTCGACACGGTCCCACCGGTTCTCCGGCACGGTGATGACGGCGATGCCGGTCTCGGCTCGCTTGGCTCCCGCAGCAGGATCGGCCTTCCTGGCTGTCACCACCAGCGCGGGCTTGACGTTCGCCGATGGGAAGACAAATTCCCGGCTGGCGACACCGCGCGTCACCTGAACATAGACCAGGCCGTTGACGACATGATTGCGGTTGACCACTTCGCGTAGGATCAGCGGCAACACATTGCGTGTCACCGGCCAGGCGATCGACAGTTCGGTCAGCGAGCGGTTCAGCCGGGCAAGGTGACGCGGCATGTCGACGATGAAGCCGCGCGCCACCTCGCAGACCTCGTAGACGCCGTCGGCGAACTGGTAGCCGCGATCCTCGATATGCACGGCGGCATCGGCATGAGTGATGTAGCGCCCGTTCACATAGGCAATGCGCGGCATGGTCACCTCGGGAGATTTGGTTCGGCCTGTTTAAGCGATTCCGCCGTGCAGGTAATGGACAATCGCGTGGGCCACCGAGGATTGGGTCAGACGCCCAGCGACTTCAGCTTGCGGTGCAAGGCGGAACGCTCCATGCCGATGAACTCGGCCGTCTTCGAAATGTTGCCGCCGAACCGGTTGATCTGGGCGATCAGATAGTCCTTTTCGAACTGTTCGCGTGCCTCGCGCAGCGGCAGCGCCATTATATGCTGGTCCGACTGGTTCGGCGTGCGCGGCATGACATCCCCGATTTCGGACGGCAGCAGATCCGCGGTGATCGGCGCGTCCACGTCCTCGCCGCGCGCCAGGATCATCAGTCGCTCGACGTTGTTGCGCAACTGGCGCACGTTGCCCGGCCAGTTGTGCGCCTGCAGCACGGCCAGCGCGTCGTCGCCGATACGGCGTGGCTTGATGCCAGCTTGGCGGGCGATCTGCTTCATGAAGTTGTCGACGAGATAGGGAATGTCCTCGCGCCGCTCGGCCAGTCCCGGCACCATGACCGGAACCACGGCGAGCCGGTGATAGAGATCCTCGCGGAAACGCCCGTCGGCGATCATCGCCTCGAGGTTCTGCGAGGTCGAGGAAATGATGCGGACGTCGACCTTGACCCGCTTAGTACCGCCCACCCGCTCGAATTGCTGTTCGACCAGGACGCGCAAAATCTTGTTCTGCGTCTCGCGCGGCATGTCGGCCACTTCGTCGATGTAGAGAATGCCGCGATGGGCCTCCTCCAGCGCCCCCACCTTGCGTTCGACCCCGTTCGATTCGGTGCCGAACAGTTCGATCTCCATGCGTTCAGGCGTGATATTGGCGGCGCTCAGTGTCACGAACGGCCCGCCCTTGCGCGTCGACAGCGTATGAATGGCGCGGGCGGCCAGTTCCTTGCCCGATCCGGAAGGGCCAACGATCATCACCCGGCTGTTGGTCGGCGCGACACGCTCGATGGTCTGGCGCAACTGGCTCATCGCCGAGGACATGCCGATCAAATCGAAAGTCTCGCCGCTGCGCAGCTTGAGGTCGGAAACTTCGCGGCGCAGTTTCGAGGTCTCGAGTGCGCGTTCGGCAATGAGGATCAGCCTGTCGGCCTTGAACGGCTTTTCGATGAAATCATAGGCGCCGCGACGGATGGCGGAAACCGCCGTTTCGATGTTGCCGTGGCCTGAAATCATCACTACCGGCAGGTTCGGGTGCATGGTCTTGATCTCGTCGAGCAGCGCCAAGCCGTCCAGACGCGAACCCTGCAGCCAGATATCAAGGAAGATCAGCCTCGGTGCTCGGTCGGCGATGGCCGCCAGTGCGCTGTCGGCATCGAATGCCGTACGGGTTTCGTGACCCTCGTCACTCAGGATGCCCGCGACGAGTTCGCGGATGTCTTCCTCGTCATCGACGATGAGAATATCAGACGCCATTATCGACCTTTTCAGTTTCTCTTTCGTGGTCCGCCTTGGTTTCGCCGCGCGGCAGCGCGCTGGTTGCAGGCGGCAGGATGATGCTGATCATCGCGCCGCGCCCGCCGTGGAAATCCGCAGGCGCGTCATGGAGTTCCAGCCTGCCGCCATGGTCCTCCACGATCTTCTTGACGATAGCGAGACCAAGCCCGGTGCCCTTTTCACGCGTGGTCATATAGGGCTCCAGCAACCGTTGGCGATTCTCGCGCGGCAGGCCTTTGCCATTGTCGATGACATCGATGCGAATCGCGCCATTCTGACGGCCGGCTTGAATCCGGATTATGCCGTGCGAACCGTCCTTATGTTCCAGTCCGTCGATCGCCTCGGCGGCATTCTTGATCACATTGCCGAAAGCCTGGGCCATCAGCCGGCTGTCGAACGTGCCCTTGAGCGGCTCGTTGCCGAATATCCGCTCGAAGGTGATGTCGGCGCGGCTGACTTCGACCAGGAAGGAAGCCTCGCGCAGCGATTCGCGCAGGTCGATGGCCTTCATCTCGGGCTTTGGCATGCGCGCGAAAGCCGAGAACTCGTCGACCATGCGGCCGATATCCTCCACCTGCCGGATAATGGTGTCGGTGCACTGGTCGAAAACCTCGCGGTCTTCGGTGATGACCTTGCCGTAGCGGCGCTTGATGCGTTCGGCGGAAAGCTGGATCGGCGTCAGCGGATTCTTGATCTCGTGGGCGATGCGCCGCGCCACGTCGGCCCAAGCGGATGAGCGCTGGGCCTGAACCAGATCGGTGATGTCGTCGACGGTCACGACGTAGGATTTTTCCTCCGAGCCGTCGTCGCCTGCCTCGATGGTGACCTGCACATTGAACGTCCGCTCGGCGCCGGCGCGATAGAAGGTCACCTGTTCGCGGTAGACCGGCTTGCCGGATTTACGGCCGATCTCGAAGACGCGGCCGACATGCGGCAGGATCGCGGAAAGATTCTGCCCAAGTGCCGCGCTGGCGGAAACGGCCAGCATCGATTCGGCAGAACGATTGACGATGGTGATGATGCCGTAAGGGTCGACGCCGATGACGCCGGCGGTGACACCGGCAAGCACGGCTTCGGAAAAACGCCGCCTCTCATCGATCAGGTCCTTCGCCGACAGGATCTCGTTGCGTTGTGATTTGAGCTCCAGCAGCATCTTGTTGAACGTGTCGCCGAGCGAGGCGACATCGCCATCGGATGGCCGCACCGGCACCGCGACGTCGAGATTGCCGGTCGCGACTTCGTCGGCAGCGCCGATCAGCTGACGGATCGGCCGCACGAGCCGGTCGGCAACAGCTATGCCGGTCCAGATTGCCGACAGGATGATGATCAGGGTCAGCGACAGATAGGGCAGCGCAAACGCCACTTGCGAGGTACGCCTGTTGTCCTCGAGATTGCGATACTCGTCGGTGTTGGACCTGACGATCTGCCGCGCCTTGATCACCTCGGGGTCGACCAGACGGATGGTGTAGAGATAGAGGCCATCGAGCTCGCGCAGCTTGACGATGGCGCCCATGATGTTGCGCGTGCGCGGCTCGATCAGCACCGGCTTGCCGTCGGTGGCGGTGGCCACCGCTCCTTCCGGCGGTTCCGGCATGGCGAAATCGGCATCGGTCTTGGCGCTCATGACGAAGGAGCCATCGGGCTTGATCAGGGCGGCATGCGCCAGCGAGCGCCCCACGGCTTCCTTGTTCATGAGATCGAGAAAGCCGGTGCGATCGAGGCCGTAGAGCGTTCGCGACGCATCGAGATCGTAGGCCATCGACAACGTCGTACCCTGCAGGTTGCGCGCGTTCTCCTGCACATAGGCGTCGGCGATCGACAGGGACGAATTGACGATCGTCTTGGTGCGAATTTCGAACCAGCGATCAAGGCCGATATCGAGCGTGATCGAGGCGATGATCGCCACCATGATGGCGGGAATGGCGGCAACGAGAGCGAACATGGCAACGATGCGCACATGCAGCCGAGAAGCCGCTTTGCCATGCCGGCGCGCCATGACGATGCGATGCACCTCGCGTCCAACCAGCGCGATGAGGAAGAGCACGAAGGCGGCGTTGAGAGCGATCAGCGCCCAGGTCGTTTTGGCGTCAGGCGCAATCGGTGTCGCACCGACCAGGATGGCGAACGAAATAGCCGCCATGACCAAGGCACCGACGACCGCCACCACGCCGGGGAGTGCCAGCAGCCGGCGCCCGTCGCGCGCGCCAGGTTCGCTGAAGAGCGGTTTGTTGAGTACAGGTGTCTGCGGAGCCATGTCGCCGTCTAGAGCCAGTGATTGCGTCCGATCTATGCAACGCATTGTGGCGATTATGCAACAAGTGTGACAACTACAGGACTCTTTCCCCGGTCGGTCCCCTGAAAAGATCCTGTATGCAGCGCGGGCTCAGGTCTGGCGGGAGGACTTGTAAACGTTGACGCCCAATTCGCGAATCTTCTTGCGCAGGGTGTTGCGGTTGAGTCCCAGGAGCTCCGCGGCCTTGATCTGGTTGCCGCGGGTTGCCGTCATCGAAGCCAGCACCAACGGATATTCGACTTCGGACAAGATACGCTCGTACAGACCGGCAGGCGGCAATTCGCCCGCAAAGGAGGCGAAATAGCGCTGCAGGAAGTGCTCCACCGCCTGCCCGATGGAAAGATCGTCGGGAATGAGGTTGCCGCCACCCGGTACCACGGGGCGTTCGCCCGTCTTGAGCTCCGTCTCGATGATCTCGGCGGAAATCTCGTCCTGCGAATAAAGCGCGGCGAGCCTGCGGACCAGGTTTTCCAGCTCGCGCACATTGCCTGGCCAGGGATAGCGCTTCATCAGTTCGATGCCGCCGGAAGAGATGCGCTTGGTCTGCAGCCCCTCCATTTCGCCGAGCTTGAAGAAATGGCGCACCAGATCGGGCACATCCTCGGAGCGTTCGCGCAGGGCCGGCAACCTGAGCGGCACGACATTGAGACGGTAGAAAAGATCCTCGCGGAAGAGGCCCTGGTTGATCAGCGTACGCAGGTCCTTGTTGGTGGCGGCGACAATGCGCACATCGGTCTTGATCGGCGTGCGGCCGCCGACAGTCGTGTACTCGCCCTGCTGCAGGACGCGCAGCAAGCGCGTCTGCGCCTCCATCGGCATGTCGCCGATCTCGTCAAGGAACAGCGTGCCGCCCTCCGCCTGCTCGAAACGGCCAGTCGAGCGGCTCTGCGCGCCGGTGAAGGCGCCCTTCTCGTGACCGAACAGTTCCGATTCAATAAGGTCGCGCGGGATAGCCGCCATGTTGATGGCAACGAACGGGCCGCCACGACGGCGCCCATATTCATGCAGCGCTCGTGCCACCAGTTCCTTGCCGGTGCCCGATTCGCCCGAAATCATCACCGTCAGGTCGGTCTGCATCATGCGCGCCAGCATGCGGTAGATGTCCTGCATGGCCGCCGAACGGCCGACCAGCGGCATCGTTTCGGGCGGCTCTTCTTGCCTGGCATCGATCTTCGGCCGCCGGGGCTCGGACAAAGCGCGGTTGACGATGTTGAGGAGTTCGGTCAGATCGAAAGGCTTCGGCAGATATTCATAGGCGCCCGTTTCGGAAGCGCGGATCGCCGTCATGAAGGTATTCTGGGCGCTCATGACGATGACAGGCAGGTCCGGCCGCGCCTTCTTGATGCGCGGCAGCATGTCGAAAGCGTTCTCGTCCGGCATCACGACGTCGGTGATGACGAGATCACCCTCGCCGGCCGCGACCCAGCGCCACAGGGTCGACGCGTTGGAGGTGACGCGCACCTCGTGACCGACACGCGACAGGGCCTGATTGAGAACGGTGCGGATCGCAGCATCGTCGTCGGCGACTAGAATATTGCCGCGAACGGTCATTTGCGGCCTCCTTCACCGTCTTGATCAGCGCCAAGCGCCGTTTCCTTCCAGGCCGGCATCAGGACCCGGAATGTTGTCGCGCGCGGCGTCGAATCGCATTCGATGATGCCGCCATGTTCACCGACGATCTTGGCGACCAGCGCCAGCCCGAGCCCCGAGCCGTTCGGCTTGGTGGTGATGAAGGGATCGAACAGGATTGGCAGGATATCCTCCGACACGCCGGAACCATTGTCGCGCACGCAGAACTCCAGCGGCAGCGACACGCGGTCCTGCGTCCCCGGAACCGAAACGCGAATACCGGGCCGGAAGGCGGTGGACAGCACGATCTCGCCCTGGGGGTCGCTGCCGATTGCCTCGGCGGCGTTCTTGATCAGGTTGAGGAACACCTGGATCAGCTGGTCGCGATTGGCAAATACCGGAGGCAATGACGGATCATAGTCCTCCAAAATCTTGATTTTCCTAGCGAAGCCGTTCTTTGCGATCGCTTTCACATGATCGAGCACCACATGGATGTTAACGGGATAGCGGTCGATCGGCCGCTCGTCGGAAAACACCTCCATGCGGTCGACCAGCGATACGATACGGTCCGTCTCGTCGGTGATCAGCCGCGTCAGCGCGCGATCCTCATCGGAAGCGGACAGCTCGAGCAGCTGAGCCGCCCCCCTGATGCCGGAGAGCGGGTTCTTGATCTCATGCGCCAGCATCGCCGCCAGACCGGTCACCGAGCGCGCCGCGCCGCGATGCGTCATTTGCCGGTCGATCTTGTCGGCCATCGACCGCTCCTGGAACATGACCACGACGGAGCCCGGAAACTCCGGCACCGGCGCGACATAGAGATCGACGACCTTTTCGATGCCGAGGCGCGGCGACGAAACGTCGACCCGATATTCGTTGACGGGCGCGCGGCGCTCGCGCACCTGGTCGACCAGTGTCAGCAGCGGACTGCCGAAGGGTATGAGCTTGGACAGGGTGTTGCGCGCCAGCATGGTCGCGCTGGAGCGAAAGAAGTCCTCGGCATCGGCATTGGCGAAGGTGATGAAGCCTTCCTCGCTGATCATGATCACCGGGCGGCGGATCGTGTTTAGCACGATCTGGGCAGCATCCGCCATTTCAACGCCTTGGCCAGGGGTTGCGGTCATGCGGCGCTCCGCAGGTTCAAGGTTTGCGGATCGCGCGAAAACACGTCACGCAGCAAGGCAATGACGCGGGCCGGTTCGGACGCGGTCAATATCGCTTTCCTACTCTCGCCAGCGACACCCTCGGCATGTCGGTCGAGATACCAGCCCAGATGCTTGCGCGCTTGGCGCAGGCCGCTCTCGATGCCGTAAAGCGCCAGCATGTCCTCGTAGTGGGCGGCAACATAGTCGGTAAGCGCTTGCGGGGTCTCGGGAATGCCCGGCGAAAATGTCCCGGTGGCAGCCGCAGCGATGCCGCCGGCGACCCACGGCGCGCCATAATGGGCGCGGCCGACCATCAACGCGTCGGCGCCGGACTGTTCGAGAACGGCGACTGCCTCGCTTGGGGAGCAGACATCGCCATTGGCGACGACCGGAATGGAAACAGCCTCCTTGACGCGAGCGATGGCGCGCCAGTCCGCCTTGCCCTGGTAGAACTGGCAGCGTGTGCGGCCGTGGACCGTGACCATCCTGACGCCCGCCTGCTCGGCCCGGCGCGCCAGGATAGGAGCGTTGAGCACGCCTTCGTCCCAACCCAGCCGCATCTTGACCGTCACCGGCACCTGGACCACGCCTACCACGGCCTCGATCAGCGAGAGCGCGTGGTCGAGATCCAGCATCAATGCCGAACCCGCATAGCCACCGGTGACCTTCTTGGCCGGGCAGCCCATGTTGATGTCGATGATGTCGGCGCCCTCGCCGGCGGCGATCCGCGCGCCTTCGGCCATATGCTTGGCCTCGCGCCCGGCAAGCTGCACCATATGGACGGGCAGTCCGGAATGGCGTATCCGCAGGCCACAACCCGCCCTGCCCTTGGCGAGCTCGCCGCTGGCCACCATTTCGGACACGACCAGGCCTGCGCCATGCCCATGGGCGCGCTGCCTGAACGCCTCGTCCGTGATCCCCGACATTGGCGCGAGGAAGACGCGGTTGCGTATTCTGACGCCGCCGACGTCGAGAGACTGGGCCAATCCGGTCAAGTTAACCATGCACAAAAACCAAGCACGTCCATTCGTTGCACATTCTCTAGCCAGATCGAGAGAAATGTGCAACGCGGAATGACGCCACATTAAGGCGCAATTGGGAAAATGCTGGCCTTCGGCCTTGGCCGCGACTAGGACCGGACTGCATGACTGGCGCAACCGAAAATCAGGCTCCGGATCCGGGTGGCAAAGTCGCGGTGGTTATCGTCGCGGCCGGTCGCGGCGCGCGCGCCGGACAAGCCGATGGTCCTAAGCAATATCAACGAATTGGCGGACGCGCCGTCATCGCTCGTGTCATAGACATTTTTCTGGCGCACCCGCTCATCGGCCGGGTCGTCGTGGCCATCCATGCCGAAGACCGCGAGCTTTTTCAGCAAGCGGTCGGAACCGATGCGGATCGGGTAACGGCAATTGCCGGAGGCGCCACCAGGCAGGATTCGGTTCGGCTCGGGCTACAGGCGCTGAGAAGCTACGCGCCGGACAAGGTCCTCATCCACGACGCCGCGCGCCCCTTTGTCGACATGGATCTGATCGACCGCACCATCGCGGCCATCGGCGAACGTGAAGGCGCGCTTCCCGCCCTGCCGGTCGCCGACACACTGAAACGCGAATCGGCGACCGGCATGGTCGGCGAAACGGTGCCACGGAGCGGGCTGCACGCGGCGCAAACGCCGCAAGGCTTTCCCTTCCTCGCGATCATGACGATGCATGAGCAAGCCTATGACAGCGGCAAATCCGACTTTACAGACGACGCGTCGATCGCCGAATGGATGCAAATGCCGGTGAAGCTCGTTCCTGGATCGCCCGACAATGTCAAACTCACATGGGCACGGGATATCGCCATGGCGCACCAGCGACTTTCTAGCGAGCGGACACACTTTCCCGACATCCGCACCGGCAATGGCTACGATGTCCACGCCTTCGAGCCCGGCGACCATGTTACGCTTTGTGGCGTCGCCATCCCGCATGACAGGAAACTGTCGGGCCATTCCGACGCGGATGTCGGCCTGCACGCCCTGACCGACGCGCTGCTGGCGACCTGCGGGGCCGGCGATATCGGCACGCACTTTCCTCCATCCGATCCGCAGTGGAAAGGCGCTGCATCGCGGATATTCGTCGAACATGCGGCAAGACTGGTGCGCGAGCGCGGCGGACGCATCGCCAATGCCGATATCACGCTGATCTGCGAGGCGCCGCGCGTCGGCCCGCACCGCGAGGCGATGACATCAGTCCTTTCGCAGATGCTGGGCATTTCCGCCGACCGCATCTCGGTCAAGGCGACAACCAACGAGAAGCTCGGCTTTGTCGGCCGCGAGGAAGGTATCGCGGCGATCGCCACCGCCAGTGTGGTGTTTCCAGGCGAGGTTCCGGAATGACCAACAGCGAACTGGCAATCGCCCTGTTTGAGGCGTGCCGGGAGCGCGGCATCATGCTGGCGACCGCGGAAAGCTGTACCGGCGGGATGATCATCGCCGCGCTGACCGACATTGCCGGTTCTTCCGCCGTGGTCGATCGCGGCTTCATCACCTATTCCAATGAAGCCAAGATGGACATGCTCGGTGTTCGCGCCGCCACGCTCGACGTGCATGGTGCGGTCTCCCGCGAGGCAGCCATCGAGATGGCCGCTGGAGCGCTCGCCCGTTCGCGTGCCGGGCTGGCGCTGGCTGTCACCGGCATTGCCGGTCCGGGTGGCGGTTCCAGGGAAAAGCCGGTCGGGCTGGTCTGGTTTGGCGTTGCGGTGAACGGCCGACCCGTGACGGCTGAACGCAAGCTGTTTGCCGACAATGGCCGTGACTTCATCCGCCAGGAAACGGTCCATCATGCACTTGAGATCGGCTTGCAGGCGCTTGTCGAGAGTCAGGCCGCCGGTTTCTTGCCGTAGATGATGTCGGCGCGCTTTTCAAAAGCTTCGGCGAACATGCGGAAGGCACGATCGAACATCGTGCCCATCAGCGCACCCAGGATGCGGCTCTTGAATTCATAGTCGATGAAGAAGCGCACGGCACAGCCGGCACCATCCGGCTCGAACCGCCAGACATTGCTCAGATATTTGAACGGGCCGTCGATATACTTCACGTCGATGGCATGTTCGTCGGGCTTGAGCAGCACCTGCGTCGTGAAAGTCTCCCGGATCGCCTTATAGCCGATGCTCATGTCGGCCACGAGGATGGTGCGGCCGTCACGCTCCTTGCGCGAGCGGACCGCCAACGCTTCGCAAAGCGGCAGGAATTGCGGGTAAGTTTCGATGTCGGCGACCAGCGCGAACATCTGCTCAGGCGTGTGGGCGACGCGTCGGGTGGCTTCGAATTTCGGCATGAAACCGGCGTTAGATCAATTTCTGGAGCTGCGCTTCGCGCGCGGCGCGCAGCCGGGCGAAATCGTCGCCGGCATGGTGCGAAGAGCGTGTCAGCGGGCTCGATGCCACCAGCAGGAAACCCTTGGTCTTGCCGATCGTCTCGAAGGACTTGAATTCCTCCGGCGTGACGAAGCGGATCACCGGGTGGTGCTTCTTCGACGGCTGCAGGTATTGGCCGATGGTCATGAAGTCGACATTGGCCGAACGCAGATCGTCCATTAATTGCAGGATTTCGTTCCGCTCCTCGCCAAGGCCGACCATGATGCCGGACTTGGTGAAAATCGACGGATCGAGTTCCTTGACCCGCTGCAGCAGCCGGATCGAGTGGAAATAGCGGGCGCCCGGCCGGACCTTAAGATAATTCGACGGCACGGTTTCGAGGTTGTGGTTGAAGACGTCGGGCCGGGCCGCCACGACGATCTCCAGTGCGCCTTCCTTGCGCAGGAAATCGGGCGTCAGGATTTCGATCGTCGTCAGAGGCGTTGCCGCCCGGATCGCACGGATGACATCGGCGAAGTGCTGCGCACCGCCATCGTCGAGATCGTCGCGGTCAACGGAGGTGATGACGACGTGGCTGAGGCCCATTTGCTTGACGGCATGCGCGACACGCGCGGGCTCGTCGGAGTCGAGTGCGGTCGGGATGCCAGTGGCGACATTGCAGAAGGCGCAGGCGCGCGTGCATATCTCGCCCATGATCATGAAGGTGGCGTGCTTCTTTTCCCAGCACTCACCGATGTTCGGGCAACCGGCCTCTTCGCATACCGTCACCAGCTTGTGCGATTTCACAATCTCCCGTGTCTCGGCATATCCCTTCGACACCGGCGCCTTGACGCGGATCCAGTCCGGCTTGCGCAATACCTCCTGGTCGGGCTTGTGGGCCTTCTCGGGATGCCGCAGCCGCGGCGCGTTGGCGATCGTGTCGAGGACAGTGACCATCTGAACCCTGGCCTTTCTTGCGACCGCCCGTCGGCGATCGTCACCTTAACGTCATCTAGGACTTTTCGGGACAAAGAAAAAGGCTGCAGCGGCGCATGCCGCTACAACCGTTTTCGCATAGCCGAAAACGATATCGACTAACGGCGCAACAGGCGACCTACCCAGATCAGCAGGCAGGCACCGATGAAGCCGGTGATCAGATAGGCGGTCCAGCCGACGCCGAACACGCCGATGTTGAGCGCCTGCAAGACTGCGTTCAGCACCACCGCGCCAACGATGCCCATGATAATGTTCATGAATATGCCGGTGTTGCTCTTCATGACCATTTCGGCCAACCAGCCTGCCAGGCCGCCGATAATGATTGCTGCGATCCAGCCCACGCCGTTCAAGTGCATATGCCTTCTCCTTGCGCCAGTAAAAATGCATTCGGAAACGAACTGCCTCGCCGTCGAGATCCCACCGCTTTGACAGCTGAGTCTCCTGCGGGGAATCTATCATGCGTTCAAGGCGCGGCCATAGGCGTCGAGCACGCTTTCCTTCATCATCTCGGACAGCGTCGGATGCGGGAAGATGGTGTGCATCAGCTCTTCCTCGGTGGTTTCGAGGTTCATCGCCACGACAAAACCCTGGATCAGTTCCGTAACTTCGGCGCCGACCATATGTGCGCCGAGCAACTGACCGGTCTTCTTGTCGAAGATGGTCTTGATGAAGCCTTGGTCTTCGCCAAGCGCGATGGCCTTGCCGTTGGCCCCGAACTGGAAGCGGCCGACGCGGATATCCTTGCCCTCGGCCTTGGCTTTTGCTTCCGTCAGTCCAACCGAGGCGACCTGCGGATTGCAGTAGGTGCAACCAGGGATCTTGAGCTTGTCCGTGGCATGAACACCGGGGAAGTTCGCGATCTTCTCGACGCACACGACGCCCTCGTGCTCGGCCTTGTGAGCAAGCATGGGCGGACCGGCGACATCGCCGATGGCGTAGATGCCAGGCACATTGGTCTTGCCATACCCGTCGATGACCACGCAACCGCGCTCGGTCTTAACACCAAGTGCTTCAAGTCCGAGGTTCTCGATATTGCCCTGGACGCCAACGGCCGAGATCATACGGTCGGCGGTGATCTTCTCGACCTTGCCGTCCTTCATCTCGACATGCGCGGTAATCGAGTTCGCCCCCTTCTCGACTTTGGTCACCTTGGCCTCGAGGATGATCTTCATGCCTTGCTTCTCGAACTGCTTTTGCGCGAATTTCGAGACCTCTGCATCCTCGACCGGCATCACCGCCGGCAGCAGCTCGACGACCGTGACGTCGGCGCCCATTGTGCGATAGAAGGAGGCGAATTCGATGCCGATGGCGCCTGAGCCCATCACCAGCAGCGACTTCGGCATCTCCTTCGGCACCATGGCTTCGAAATAGGTCCAGATCAGCTTGCCGTCCGGCTCTATGCCGGGCAGAGCGCGCGGCCGGGCGCCGGTCGCCAGGATGATGTGCTTGGCGGTGTAGGTGCCCTCGCCCTTGACGCCTTTCGGCACCGGCGGCTGCGGCTCCATCGGCTTCTTGGCCGTCTTGGAAACCACGATCTCACCGGGCTTGGATAGTTTGGCCTCGCCCCAGATGACGTCGACCTTGTTCTTCTTCATCAGGAAGGCGACGCCGCCATTGAGCCTGAGCGACACTTTTCGCGACCGATCGACGACGGCAGCGGTATCGGCACTGATCTTGCCGCCATCGAGCTTCAGGCCGTAATCCTTCAGATGATCGGAATAATGCATGATCTCGGCCGACCGCAGCAGCGCCTTGGTCGGAATACAGCCCCAATTCAGACAGATGCCGCCTAGATGCTCGCGCTCGACGATCGCCGTCTTGAAGCCGAGCTGGGCGGAGCGCACCGCGGTGACATAGCCGCCGGGACCGGAGCCGATGATGATGACGTCGTAGTTCTCAGCCACGGGTTTTCTCCTTCAATCACAATTCCAGCATGACGCGCACGACCGGCGTCAGCGCCTCGCCAATGTTTCGCGTATTCTCGGCATCGAGGTGGACGCCATCGAGAGGTGTTGTTTGCGCCACCGTGCCAGCGTCGAAGAAGCCGCAGCCGACCTCGTCGGCGAGTGCGGCGTATTGCGGCGCAAGCTGCTTCGAGGCCTCATCGCCGCCGGCGAACATCTCCCTGAAGTCGGCATTTTCGGTGCGGCTGACAAGAGGCGGCGAAACGATCAGTATCTGCGGTGCCGGCCAGTCGAACGGATAGTCGTGGCCACGCACGATATCGATCAGCCGCTGGATGCCTTGCTTGGCGGCAACCGGGTTGCCATGGATCCATGGCTTCATGTCATTGGCACCGAGCATGATGACGATCAGGTCGATCGGCGCATGCGTCGTCAACACTGTCGGCAGCAGCCGCGCGCCGTTGCGATCGGCTCCGGCCAGATGATCGTCGAAGGCGGTGGTGCGGCCATTGAGCCCCTCCGCGACGACTTGAACGCCTTCGCCGAGGCCTGCTTGCAGGACGCTTGGCCAGCGATCCCCGAGCCCATGACGGCCGCCCTCGGCATTGTAGCCCCAGGTCAGCGAGTCGCCGTAACAAAGCACCGTCTTCATCCGTTCAACCTGCCTTTGTGTCGGCCACGCCGCGCTTCACGCGCCAGCGTACGAACAACCAATGGATGACGATCGTCACCAGGCCCGGCAGACCGAGACCGGCAACCATCGGTATGTCTTTCCTGACCACCGCGGCGCTGCTGTCGCTGTAGAGGACCAGCGCGACCAGCAGGACGAGAAGCGCCACAAAGGCAATCAGCGTCCACTTGCCTGCGCTGGCAACGGCCGCGACCGGATCGTTCGTCAATTGCGCAACGAAGAAGATGAAGGTGACGACAAAAGTCACCAGCACCGAGAACATGAAGACGATGATGTATTCTTCCTCGGCGCCGGTGGCGACAGCCAACCATTGCGCGATAAGGCCGCCGGCCAAGCCGGAAATCAAAAAGGCGAAAAGGCTGGTGAAGAATATCCGCACAGCCTTTCCCTTTCCTAGACCAGCATGCCCATCGGATTCTCGATCAGCTTCTTGAAGGCGACCAGCAGTTCGGCCCCCAGCGCGCCATCAACCGCACGATGGTCGGTTGACAGCGTCACCGACATCACGGTGGCTATTCTGATCTCACCGTTCCTGACCACCGCCCGCTCCTCGCCGGCGCCGACCGCCAGGATCGTCGCATGCGGCGGGTTGATGACGGCGGCAAAGTCCTTGATGCCGAACATGCCGAGATTGGAGACGGCGGTCGTGCCGCCTTGATATTCCTCCGGCTTCAGCTTGCGGCTGCGGGCGCGGCTGGCCAGGTCCTTCATCTCGTTGGAGATGACCGACAGCGTCTTTTCGTCGGCATGCCGGATGATCGGCGTGATCAGGCCACCGGGGATCGAAACGGCGACGCCGACATCGGCATGCTTGTGCTTGACCATGGCGCTCTCGGTCCATGAGGCATTGGCATCCGGCACCGCCTTCAGCGCCATCGCCATCGCCTTGATGACCATGTCGTTGACCGACAGCTTGTAGACGGGCGCCTCACCCTTGTCGGTCTTTTTCACCGGTGCCGCGGCATTGAGCTGAGTGCGTAAAGCCAGCAGCGCGTCGAGTTCGCAGTCGAGCGTCAGATAGAAATGCGGGATGGTGGTTTTTGCTTCGACCAGGCGCCGCGCGATGGTCTTGCGCATATTGTCCTGCGGGACGAGTTCGTAGGAGCCTTCCTCGAACAGTTTCAGCACCTGCTCGTCCGACATCGCCTTTACCGCCGGGGCGGAGGCAGGCGCGCCGGCCGGAGCCTTGGCAGCCGGTGCCGCCTTGGCGCCACCACCGGCAATCGCGGCATCTACGTCAGCCTTGACCACGCGGCCGTGCGGGCCGGTGCCGGTGACCGCAGAGACGTCGACGCCGGCGTCCTTGGCGATACGGCGGGCAAGCGGCGATGCAAAGGTGCGGTCGCCAGCCGCGTTGCCATTGGCGGCCGGAGCCGCCTGCGCCTTTGGGGCCTCGGCCTCGGCCTTTGGCGCTTCAGCATTCGGCGCTTCGGCTTTAGGCGCTTCGGCTTTAGGCGCATCCGCTTTCGGAGCTTCGGCTTTCGCCGGTGTGGCGCCGCCGCTTTTCGCCGCGGCGCCGGCATCTTCGCCTTCCGCCGCAAGCACCGCGATCAGCGCGTTGACCTTGACCCCTTCGGTTCCGGCCGGCACGACGAGCTTGGCAACCGTGCCCTCATCGACGGCTTCGACCTCCATCGTCGCCTTGTCGGTTTCGATCTCGGCGATCACGTCGCCGGGCGAAACCTTGTCGCCTTCCTTGACCAGCCACTTGGAAAGATTGCCCTCTTCCATAGTGGGCGAGAGCGCCGGCATGGTGATGTTGATTGGCATATTGTCCTCCCACCCGGTTCAGCGATATGCGACGGCTTTGACGGCCTCGATGACCTCGCCGACATTCGGCAAAGCCAGTTTTTCGAGGTTCGCCGCATAAGGCATCGGCACGTCCTTGCCGGCAATGGTGATGACCGGTGCGTCGAGGAAATCGAAGGCGCGCTGCGAGACCTGGTTGGCGATGTGGTCGCCAACCGAATTCTGCGGGTAGCCTTCTTCGACCACGACCAGCCGGTTGGTCTTCTTGACCGAGGCGATGACGGTGTCGAGATCGAGCGGACGGATAGTCCTGAGGTCGATGATCTCGGCGTCGATGCCCATGCCGCGCAGCTCGGCTTCAGCCTTCACCGCATAGGTCATGCCGATGCCGAAGGAGACGATGGTGACATCCTTGCCTGCCTTGTGGATGCGCGCCTTGCCGATCGGCAGCACGAAGTCGTCCAGCTTCGGAACGTCGAAGGACTGGCCGTAGAGGATTTCATTCTCGAGGAAGATGACCGGGTTCGGATCGCGGATCGCTGCCTTGAGCAAGCCCTTTGCGTCGGCGGCCGTGTATGGCATCACCACCTTCAGGCCTGGAATGTGGCTGTACCAGGCGGCATAGCACTGCGAGTGCTGTGCCGCGACGCGGGCCGCCGCGCCATTTGGCCCGCGGAACACGATCGGCGCGCCCATCTGGCCGCCCGACATATAGAGCGTCTTGGCGGCGGAGTTGATGATCTGGTCGATCGCCTGCATGGCGAAGTTGAAGGTCATGAACTCGACGATCGGCTTCAGCCCAGCCATCGCCGCGCCGACACCAACGCCGGCAAAACCATGCTCGGTAATCGGCGTGTCGACGACGCGCCGCGGCCCAAATTCCTGCAGCAAGCCCTGTGTGATCTTGTAGGCGCCCTGGTATTCGGCGACTTCCTCACCCATGACGAAGACATCGCCGTCGCGGCGCATTTCCTCGGCCATGGCATCACGCAGCGCCTCGCGCACCGTGGTCGAGACCATTTCGGTGCCGGCAGGAATGTCCGGATCGGCAGCGAGGTTGACCACCGGGGCGGCGGGGACGGAGGCTTTCGGCGCCTCTCCAGCATCCTGCGGCGCCCGTTGCGAGCCTTCCTCGGCCGCGTCGGCGCGCTGCCCACCAGTTGACACCGCGTCTTGCGTCGAGGCGGGAGCCGCCTTGGAGGCCTTGTCGATGTCGCCAGAACTTTCGCCATCCTGCAGCAGAACGGCGATCGGCGTGTTGACCTTGACGCCTTCGGTGCCGGCGGCGATCAGGATCTTGCCCAGCGTACCTTCGTCGACGGCTTCGACTTCCATCGTCGCCTTGTCGGTTTCGATCTCGGCAATGACGTCGCCGGCGACGACCTTGTCGCCCTCGTTCTTCAACCACTTGGAAAGATTGCCCTCTTCCATGGTCGGCGAGAGGGCGGGCATGAGAATTTCGATAGGCATGTCCTGGCCCTCCCTTACAATA
Organism: Mesorhizobium australicum WSM2073; assembly: GCF_000230995.2. Lineage (NCBI taxonomy): Bacteria > Pseudomonadati > Pseudomonadota > Alphaproteobacteria > Hyphomicrobiales > Phyllobacteriaceae > Mesorhizobium > Mesorhizobium australicum. The sequence goes on from NC_019973.1 coordinate 4,253,625, forward strand.
CGATATCGGTCCAGAGCTCGGACGGATCCGGCTCCGCGTCGTGCTGGGCAAATTCGGCGGCGTCGGCGACGATGTCGCGAACCTCCTTGTCGACGGTTTTGAGTTCGTCCTCGGTCGCCCACTTCTTCTCGATGAGCCGCGCCTTGACCTGCTCGATCGGATCATGATCGGAGCGCATCTTCTGGACTTCTTCCTTGGAGCGATATTTCGCCGGGTCGGACATCGAGTGGCCGCGATAGCGATAAGTCTGCATTTCGAGAATGATCGGCCCGTTGCCGGCACGGCACCACTCGGTAGCCAGATCGCCAGCCGCCTTCACCGCACGCACATCCATGCCGTCGACCTGGATGCCCGGAATCTTGAACGACGCGCCACGATGCGAAAAATTGGTTTCCGCCGAAGAGCGCGACACCGAGGTGCCCATGGCGTAGCGGTTGTTCTCGATGATGTAGATCACCGGCAGCTTCCACAGCGAGGCCATGTTGAAGCTTTCGTAGACCTGGCCCTGGTTGGCGGCGCCGTCGCCGAAATAGGTCAGCGAGACATTGTTGTTGTCGCGGTAGCGGTTGGCAAAGGCCAGACCTGTTCCAAGCGACACCTGCGCACCGACAATGCCGTGACCGCCATAGAAATGCTTCTCCTTGGAGAACATGTGCATGGAACCGCCCTTGCCTCTGGACAAGCCGCCGCGGCGTCCGGTCAGCTCGGCCATCACGCCACGCGGCGACAGCTCCATCGCCAGCATGTGGCCGTGATCGCGATAGGCCGTGATCATCTGATCGCCGTCGATCAGCGCCATCTTCATGCCGGTGACGACCGCTTCCTGGCCGATATAGAGGTGACAGAAACCGCCAATGAAGCCCATGCCGTAGAGCTGGCCGGCCTTCTCCTCGAAACGGCGGATGAGCAGCATGTGCCGGTAGGCGGCAAGCTCTTCGTCCTTGGTGAAGTCAACAGGCTTGGGTGCTGATAGACCGGGTTTGCCGTCGGATTTCGATTTGGCAGGCGCTTTTCTGGCTGCGGTGGCCATGCATCACTCCCTGTTGGCGTCTCTTTGCGGACACTGGAGCAAGATCAAACTGCTCCGGGGAGATCGCCCTCCCCTTCGATTTATGGGAGGCTAACACGTAGAAAGGCGTTCCGCCATGTCGAAATTGCATAGCTGGCATGCGCCTAAGCAATTAAAATCATTGAAAATATTGGCGATTAACCTGAAATTGGTTACTTCGCCGGAGCCGGCAGCATGATGGTGATCTCGTCGGCCTGCGACAGATTGAGTGCCTTGCGCACCTGCTCGTCGAGCATGTCCTTCTCCAGCGTGCCGTCATGCATGAGCTTGACGCGCCGCTCGAGTTCCATCCTGCGTGCCTTGATCGCATCGAGCTGACCCTGCAACGCAACCGTCTCGGCCTCAAGCTTGTATTTCGAATTGATGCCGAATTCGCCGTGATAGGCGTGGAAGCCGAAATAAGCCAGGAACAGCACGCACAGCGAGGGAATGATCAGCCGGCCGGTGTTTCTCTGCTTGTGCTGACGCGTCCACATAACCGATTCCCCGTGCCGCGAACTCAAACGGCTCGAAGTCTTTTTCGCCTGATTGTGCTTAACGGACGGTTACGGGAGACCGCCATGCCGGCCTGAAATGAAAAAGGGCGGGATGTCCCGCCCTCTCCGTATCAACGATGTGCGGCCGGATCAGCCCTTGATCACGGACTTGCCGGCATAATGCGCCTGCTTGCCGAGTTCTTCCTCGATGCGGATCAGCTGGTTGTATTTGGCCATGCGGTCGGAGCGCGACAGCGAGCCGGTCTTGATCTGCCCGCAATTGGTGGCGACGGCGAGATCGGCGATGGTCGAATCCTCGGTTTCGCCCGAACGGTGCGACATGACGGCGGTGTAGGCAGCCTTGTGCGCGGTCTCGACCGCATCCAGCGTCTCGGTCAGCGAGCCGATCTGGTTGACCTTGACCAGGATCGAGTTGGCGACGCCCATGCGGATGCCGTCGCGCAGGCGCGCCGTGTTGGTGACGAAGAGATCGTCACCAACGAGCTGCGTCTTCTTGCCGATCAGGTCGGTCAGGTACTTCCAGCCTTCCCAATCGTCCTCGGCAAGGCCATCCTCGATCGAGATGATCGGATAGTCGGCCGCGAGCTTGGCGAGGTACTTGGCTTGCGCCTTGGGATCGCGCGTCTTCTTCTCGCCCTCATAGACATAGTTGCCGTCCTTGAAGAACTCGGTCGCGGCGCAATCGAGGCCGAGCGCGATCTCTTCACCTGGTTTGAATCCGGCCTTCTCGATCGATTCCATGATGAAGTCGAGCGCCACCGGCGCGCTCTTCAGGTTCGGGGCGAAGCCGCCCTCGTCGCCGACATTGGTGTTGTGGCCGGCATCCTTCAGCTTCTTGCGCAGCGTGTGGAAGATTTCCGAGCCCCAGCGCACGCCTTCGCGCAGCGTCGGCGCACCGACCGGCAGGATCATGAATTCCTGGAAGTCGATCGGATTGTCGGCATGCGCGCCACCATTGATGATGTTCATCATCGGCACGGGCAGGACATGCGCCTTGGTGCCGCCGACATAGCGGTAGAGCGGCAACCCGGCTGCATCGGCCGCGGCCTTCGCGACCGCCAGCGAAACGCCCAAGATGGCGTTGGCGCCGAGCCGGCTCTTGTTGGGCGTGCCATCAAGCTCAATCATGGTCTGATCGATATGGATCTGGTTTTCGGCTTCCATGCCGCCGATCGCCTCGAACAATTCGCCATTGACCGCCTCGACGGCCCTGAGCACGCCCTTGCCAAGGTAGCGGGCGCCGCCGTCGCGAAGCTCGACGGCTTCGTGGGCGCCGGTGGAGGCACCCGACGGCACCGCGGCGCGGCCCATCGAACCATCTTCGAGAACAACATCGACCTCGACGGTCGGGTTTCCACGGCTGTCCAGGATTTCACGCCCGACAATGTCGATGATGGCGGTCATTGCGATGTCCTCGATTGATCTGGAGAAAACGTCGCGCCCGTCTTAGCCAAAGCGACGCAAAAGGCAATCGGGGCCTGATCGAATAGTGCCGCCCGCCCGATTCACGAAGCGCAATTTCCTGTCATCATAAGTCATGCCACCGGACGCGCATTTCGGGTTAGGAATGTTATCGCGGGGCGAAACAGGAGGGGTTCGCCATGTCTGAGTTGAGCGGTATTGTCAGTCTGTTCCTGATCGCCGCGGCGTTCCTGACGTCATGCGACAACCAGCAGTCGCCGCCAAAGGCTATTGCGTCTTTGCCGGATTTGCACATCAGCGAGTAGCGTTGCATTTGAATCAAAAAGGGGGCCGTGGAAACGACCCCCTTTTTCGATTGTGGCGTCAATGCCAGTAGGGCGCGACCTTATAGTATTCGTATGACTCGTCGCGCGCGCTCTCGCCATCCGCGCCGGCCAGTTCGTTGATGGAATGGGCAGGCGCTGCCTTCAGCTGTTCCTTGGAGAAGGGTATGACATAGCCGCCCCTTGCCTCATCATAGTCGAGGCTTGCCCAGGGGATGGCGTGGTACTTCTCGCCAATGCCGAGAAAGCCGCCAAATCCAATCACCGCGAACATGATGCCGTTCGACGTCTTGTCGAGCATGACGTCCTCGATGCTGCCGATGCTGTCGCCTTGGGTGTTGTAGACGGTCGTGCCGATGACTCGCGAAGCGGCAATGGCTTCGGTGTGGCCTGTTTGCGTCGTCATTGTTTGCTCCTCGTTGTCGTTAATCCGCACTTTGACAATGAGGGGCGCGGGCGAAAGTTCCCGACTTTTTTGGCGGCTGCCCAATCACTCCGCGAGGATGAAAGTCACCTTCATATTGACGCGATAGGCCGCGATCTTGCCATCCTCGACGACGATCTTCTGGTCCTGGATCCAGGCGCCTTCGACGTTCTTCAGGGTCTTCGCGGCGCGCGCAATTCCCTTCTCGATGGCGTCTTGAAAGCTTTTCCTGGACGACGAGGTGATTTCGGTGACGCGGGCGACGGACATTGGCTTCCTCCTGCCAAAGCGCTCATTTGCCGGACGAGCCTACAACCGGGGCTTATCCGCTACAAGACATTGGCTTTTCAGCCCTTTGCAATCCTGTCGAAGGCCATCAGCCTTTCCAGCAGTGCCGGCATATCCTTTAGCGGCAGCATGTTGGGACCGTCGGAGGAAGTCGAATTGTCGGGGTCTTGGTGGGTCTCGATGAAGACGCCGGCAACACCGACGGCAACAGCCGCGCGGGCCAGCGTCTCGACGAAGTGGCGCTCCCCGCCAGACGATCCGCCCTGCCCGCCCGGCTGCTGCACCGAATGGGTGGCATCGAAAATCACCGGGGCGCCGATCTCGGCCATGACAGGCAGCGCCCGCATATCCGACACCAGCGTGTTGTAGCCGAAAGAAGCGCCGCGCTCGGTGGTCAGCACATTGGCATTGCCCGAGCCGGTGATCTTGGCGACGACGTTCTTCATGTCCCAGGGCGCGAGGAATTGCCCCTTCTTCACATTGATGACCTTGCCCGTCCTCGCGGCTGCGACCAGCATATCGGTCTGGCGCGACAGGAAGGCCGGAATCTGCAGCACGTCGACATGCGGCGCCACGATCGCGCACTGTTCCTCGGTGTGGACATCGGTCAGCACGGGAAGCGAGAATTCCTTGCGCAACTCGTCGAAGACGGGAAGCGCGGCATCCATGCCGGCACCCCGCGTCGCCGACAGCGAGGTGCGATTGGCCTTGTCGTAACTCGTCTTGTAGACGAGGCCGATGCCGAGCCTGCCGGTCAGCTCCTTCAGCGTGCCGGCCATGTCGAAGGCATGCTGGCGCGATTCGAACTGGCAAGGGCCGGCGATCAGCGCCAGGGGTCCCGCATTGTCGAAGACGACGTTGCCGACGGTTACCGACGAATTGGGCGCCAGGGGGTTGCTCATGGGATCTCCCGAAAGATGAAAGCCGCGCCCTGCCCGGATGCCGGCCGCACGATGATGTCATTGCCCGACATATCGTGCTGGACGGCATTGGCCGCAAGCAGGCCTGCGGTGGCGCCAATGTCGCGGATCGAAAAAACCACGGCGGCGAAGTGCAATTCTGATGGCGTACCGGCCGGTATGCCGAAGCGCGCCGTGAAAGCGGCGGCCTCCAGCACGGTCAAGGCCGCGTTCGGCAGATGAAAGACGCCGTCGTGCGCATCGGCGGCCTGATCATTGACCGCCACTGAAATCAGCCGATGCTGCTCGGCGGAAGCGCTGCTGATTGCAACCACCTCGACAATTCCGTCGACCCCATTGGGGTGAGCCTGCAAGGCTCCTCGGTCTACTCTCGGCGCGTTGATGCGCTGACAGGCAAAAAGAAATGCGTCCGTTTGGCCGGGAGCCGCGGCAAAGGCGAGCTTGAATGACGCCGTATCGCTTTTGCCCGCCGTGTCGGTGAAGGCTCGGGAGAAGCTCAGCTTGTCTCCCGCCGACAGACCCGCTTCGACATAGCGTTCATGGTCGTCATCGGCATTGTCCGTGCCAAGCACCACCGCGGAAAATCCCTCGTTGCCACGACTTTCGCGATAGAGGCGATCGCGCGCAACGAAGACATTGCCCTCGGCAGCCGCCTCTGTCGCAGCCTGTTCACGGCCGATCGCAAGCGGCTCCAGATAGGTGCCATCGGCGAGGAAAACGCAGCAGTTTTCCGTGCCAAACGGATGGATGCCGGTCGGAGCGACGACGAAGCCAAGGGCGTTGAGCCGGGCACGCGCCACATCGAGGCTCTGCGTCGGCAGAACCAGATGATCGAGCGGATGAATGCCTGACGAGGTCATGGAAGCGCGATGTGCATCATTCGGAAGATCGGTTCAAGACTTGATCGCAATGCCGCCGGCGGCGGCCCCGCAACAACCACCTGAAACAGTCGTGGACTTTCCCTTCCGCCGCAACTGGACTTGACATGAGGCTATCCCGGCACGGGATCAGCTTCCAGCCACGACATCAGCGGAATAGCGCAGCTCGCGCAATGGTTTGACCTTGCTGGTGGTCTGCGCATAGAGCGGATGCGACTTGTAGGCTGCCAGCGCCGCGTCATCGGCAAATTCCGCGTAGACGACGACATCCACTTCATCCGACAGCGGGTCGACCTTGGTGTTCAACGTGACCTCGAAGAGACTGGAATGAGGAATGTCCCCAAGCGCCAGCAGTCCGGTGCGAACTGCTTCCACATCTTCCTTGCGGCGCGCGCTGAAGAAAACGATATGCCGGATCAATCCCGCCTCCTCGATCTGAAATGTCGGTGTCTTTTGTGACGGCGGTCTCTTTGCGTCAACCGGTCATGGCGCCACGCGTCCTTGCGACGCGCCTCGATCGGGCTGGACCTCGTCTCACACCGGTGAGCACCTCAAATGAGGCGCCAGGCTGCTATCTCAAGAGGGGATATCAGGCTTTTCCGGTGACGTAGCGCACGACATGGGAGAGTTCCCTGACCGTGACGTCGAGATACCGGCCCTGATTGTAGAGACCGTCCCAGATCAGGAAGAACGCGATGGCGGCAATGACAATCACATAACGCATGGCTAAAGCTATCGCACTAGCGCCGCGGCTGCCATAGACGTTTTCGATTTTGGGCAGCAGCCTGCCGCAAGGCGGCGGATGCCAGCCGCCCGCGTGGCACAGTCCAGCTCTTGGCATGCCTCTTGAAGTTCCGCCTCATGGCGTGGAAGATTGGCGCAGGCATTCATCGGGAAGCGCTGAAGCTCTGGCTAAGGGGCGCGCGCTTCGTTCGAGCCCGCCTGTCGCCGGATCCGCAAGCTACCGGGACCAGGCAATGGCGTTCGAACCCGGCGGATGAACCAAGAGAACCGCGGCTCGGCGATCGCGCCGGCACCACGGAGATCCAGGGGCTTGGAATGACACACGGGGAACATCATGGCATAGCACCGGGCGACGCGGTCAGGCTCGACGAGTTCAATTTCGCCGAGATCGTCAAGGGCCTGCCGGCCAAGGCGCGCATGGTGCTGTCGGCGGCGATGAACCTGCCGCGCGGCTCGCTGAAAGTCTGGATGCCGGACGGCCGCGCCGTTCTCGTCGGCGGAAAGGCGCCGGGGCCCGATGCCGAACTGGTGCTCAAGAACTGGCGCCTGCCGGGCCGCGCCTTTTCCGGCGGCACAATTGGTGTTGCCGAATCCTATATGGACGGCGATTGGGAAAGCCCTGACGTCACCAGCTTCCTGGAATTATTCGTGGTCAACTCCGCCTTCGGTGAGAGGGTTGCCGGCGGCGCCAGCTGGCTCATCAACACAGTCCAGCGCATCCGTCACTGGTTCAACGAGAACACACGCGCGGGATCGAAGCGCAATATCTCCGCGCACTACGATCTCGGCAACGCCTTCTACAAGGAATGGCTTGACCCGAGCATGACCTATTCCTCGGCGCTTTACGCGAATGGCGTCAACGATCTCGAGAGCGCCCAGGCCGCCAAATACCAGGCGCTGGCCAGGGATACCGGCATAGGCGGGAAGGATCATGTGCTGGAGATAGGCTGCGGCTGGGGCGGCTTTGCCGAATTCGCGGCACGCGAAATCGGTTGCCGGGTTACCGGATTGACCATCAGCCGCGAGCAGCACGACTTCGCCAAGGCGCGCATCGCCAAGGCCGGCCTTGACGAAAAGGTCGACATCAAGTTGCAGGATTACCGCGACGAAACGGGCACCTACGATCGCATCGCCTCGATCGAGATGTTCGAGGCGGTCGGCGAGAAATACTGGCCGGTGTTCTTCTCCAAGATGAAGGACTGCCTGAAGCCCGGCGGCATGGCTGGACTGCAGATCATCACCATCAACGAAGCCGCCTACGACACCTATCGCGCAAGGCCGGATTTCATCCAGCGCTACGTCTTCCCGGGCGGCATGCTGCCGACGCCGTCCATCTTGAAATCACTTGGCGCCGCGCACGGCCTTGCTCATCTGCGCGAACGCGTTTTCCCCGAAGACTATGCCCGTACACTTGCCGAATGGCGCCAGCGTTTTCGAGGGTCCTGGGAGAAAATCGTACCGCTCGGTTTCGACGATCGTTTCAAGAAACTCTGGGAGTTCTACCTGCACTATTGCGAAGCCGGCTTCCGAGCCAGCTACATCGATGTGCGCCAGGTGGTCTACAAGGCGTAGCTGGGTACGCACGTCGACTTCCTTTTGCGGGCGGCATTTCCATCGATGCGCTGGATCTTGTCATGCCGGGCGATTCGTGCCGCCGGCCTCCAAGGCTGACCGCATCCAGCTTTGACAGCTGATCAGAGAAGGATGCGATATCGGGCAAAGCCAGCTTCGCCCTCGCCGGCAGGTTCGATCTTCAGCGACTTCACATCGGCGATGACGTCCTTTGCCTTGACGCCGGTGTCGAAGACGACGCTGGTTCCCGGCAACGGCGCAAACGACCAGTTGTCGTCGGCCGACGGGTTGATGGTGTCCTGGCTGACGATGTAGCGGACGATGACGTCCCGGTTGGTGTCCGGCGCCTCGTAGATGATCTTCGCGGCATTGATGTCGGGGAAATTGCCACCGCCGCCAGCCCGGTAATTGTTGGTCGCGACGACGAATTTCGCTGCCGGATCAATCGGTTTTCCGTCGAACATAAGCTCAACAATGCGATTGGAACCGGCATTGGCGATGCCGCCCTTGGCATCGTATTTCGGCGGCTGCGACAGATCTATCCTGTAGGTGACGCCGTCGATGACGTCGAAATTGTAGGACGGAAAATCAGTGTTGATCAGGACCTGGTCAGCCTTCCCCGCCTCGATCTTGTTGAAGATGCCGGCCGACATTTCCAGCCATTCCTTGACCTGAGCCCCGGTGATTTCCACGGCGCGCACCGTGTTGGGATAGAGGTAGAGGTCGGCGACGTTCTTGATGGCGATGTCGCCCGCCGGCACATCGGTATAGTAATCGGCGCCGTTGCGTCCACCGGCTTTGAACGGGGCCGCCGCCGACAGCAACGGCACGTCCTTCCACTGTGTGCTTTTCAATATGTCCTTCAGGTACCAGGTTTGCGCCTGGCTGACGACCTGCACCGACGGGTCGTCAGCGACCAGCGCGAAATAGGAATAGAGCGGCGCGGACGTCTTGCCGACAGGGCGGCGCACATAGGCGAGCGTCGCCTGGTGGTCCTGCTCGAGAGCGGCGATGATGCGCTTGTCGTCCGGGACGGTCGGCTTGTTCTTGTTGTCGACACGCTCGAAGATCGGCCGTGCCTCCGATGTCGCCGAGACCACTTTCCACTTCGACCCGTCGCGCTCCAGCATCAGGTCGATCAGGCCCATATGTGAGCCCCAGAACCCGCCCATGACGGCGGGCTTGCCTTGCAGCGTCCCCTTCTGTGCGTCGACGCCCTCGAGCGCCTGGAAATCTTTCTTGCCGGGGAAGACCAGATGCTGGTGGCCGGTGAAGACCGCGTCGATGCCTTCGACGCCGGCGACGAAGAACGAGGCATTCTCCATCATGTCACCCTGCTTGACGTCGATGCCGGAATGCGAGAGCGCGATGACGATGTCGGCGCCCTCCTCCTTCATCCGCGGCACCCACGCCCTCGCCGCTTCGACAATGTCGCGTGTCTTGACGTTGCCTTCGAGGTTCTTGAGGTCCCAGACCATGATCTGCGGCGGCACGAAACCGATGATGCCGACCCTGATCGGCTGTTCCGAGCCTGACCCGTCCTTGATCTTCTTGTCCAGGATTACGTAAGGCTTGAGGTAGAGCTTGTCGTCGCGCGGGTTGGCGGCAAGCTCGGTACCCCGGATCAGGTTGGCGCAGACGAACGGGAAATTGGCGCCGGCCAGCACCTTGTCCAAAAAGGACAGGCCATAGTTGAATTCGTGATTGCCCAGTGTCGAACACTCGTAGCCGAGCAGGTTCATGCCTTTCATGATCGGATGGAGATCGCCCTCCTTCAGGCCCTTCTCATAGGCGATGTAGTCGCCCATCGGGTTGCCCTGCAAAAGGTCGCCATTGTCGATCAGCATCGAATTGGCGGCTTCCTTGCGCACCGCGTCGATGAGGGAGGCCGTGCGCGACAGGCCCATCGTGTCATTGGCTTTGTCGGCGTAGTAGTCATAAGGCAGCACGTTCACATGGATATCGGTGGTTTCCATGATCCTTAGATGCGCCTGGTTGGCCTGCGCCCGGGCGGAGAAGGGATGAAGCACGATCAGCGCCCCTGTGGCGGCGGCCCCGGCTAGGAGACCACGGCGAGAGACGGGATGGAGCAGTTGCGACATGTTTTCTCCTTCTTCAACGACCTGACGAGTCCTGCCCCGAAGCGAACTTCGCGCTGAAATCAGCTCAAGTCCACTCAAGAAGTCGCGCGCATCGGCACGCCAATCCATCAGCAACAGATGACGGCCGGATGAAAGGCGCGGTGAAGAAAGTCAGGTCCTGTCGTCGTCGCCCTGGGTGATCAGCCGGGCGCTGCGCTGGCCTGTGACGTAGATCCATAGCCAGCTCAGCGAAACCGCAAGCCGGTTGCGAAAACCGATCAGGAAATAGATATGTGCAATGCCCCAAAGCCACCACGCAAGCCAACCGGTGAGCTTGATCCAGCCGAAATCAATGGCGGCGGCGCGCTTGCCGATCGTCGCCAGATCGCCGGCGTGCTTGTAGTGGAAAGGCCGCGGGCTGGTGTCGCCGGCAAGCCTGGCCTTGACGGTCGCGGCAACATGCCGTCCCTCCTGCTTGGCGGAAGGCGCGACGCCGGGCACGGGCCGCCCGTCGGGCCGCAGCACGTGGGCGGCGTCGCCGATGACAAAAATCTCCGGGCTGCCGGGCACGCTGAGATCAGGCTCGACCAACACCCTGCCCGCCCGATCCGCCTTCGCTTCCAGCCATTCGGCGGCTGGCGAAGCGGCAACGCCGGCTGCCCACAGGATCGTGCGGGCCGGCAGAATCGTGTCGCCAAAAACCACGCCGTCGGCATCGCAGCGCGTAACGGCCCGGCCGAGCTCGACCGAAACGCCAAGCCGTTCCAGCGCCTTCCGAGCGTAGTCGGAGAGCTTTGGCGCGAAATTGGCCAGAATGCGGTCGCCGGCCTCGATCAGCACCACCCGCGTCTGGCGCGTATCGATGTTGCGGAATTCGCCGCGCAGCGTGTCATGTGCCAGTTCGGCAATGGTTCCGGCGAGTTCGACCCCGGTCGGCCCGCCGCCGACGATGACAATGGTCAGCAGCGCTTGGCGCCTGGCAGGGTCAGATTCCCGCTCCGCCTGCTCGAAGGCCAGAAGAATGCGGCGCCGAATGGTGGTGGCATCCTCCAAAGTCTTCAGGCCCGGCGCGAAAGGCTCCCATTCGTCATGGCCGAAATAGGCATGGCGCGCGCCGGTGGCGAGCACCAGCGTGTCGTAGGCGACGGCGCTGCCGTCGTCGAGCAGAACGCGTTTGCCGGACCGGTCGACATCCGTGACATTGGCGAGCAGTGTCGTCACATCCTTGCGCTTGCGCAGGAGATGGCGGATCGGCCAGGCAACCTCCGAGGTTGCCAGCGCCGTGGTTGCCACCTGATAGAGCAGCGGCTGGAACAGATGATGGTTGCGCTTGTCGATCATGGTAATGCGCACCGGTGCACCGGCCAGTGCGCGGGTGAATTCGAGACCGCCGAACCCGGCACCGACGACCACGACATGATGTCTGGCATCGCTCATTTGATTCACCCCTGATGGGCAAGATTGCCTGCCCTAGATGTAGGTATCTTGTGCAATGCAACAATGGCAGGACAGTGCTTGAGACTCGTCGTTCCATGTCGTGAATGCACATGTTCTATCGTATCGCGAGGTATAGCGTCATCGAACATGAGATGAGGTGAGGCATGGCTAACGATCATGACAACCAGGGCCCGGCGCAATACTCTTCGCCGCCCTGCTTCATGCACGAGCTCGACCCTGCGTTCCAGGCACCACTCAGCGACTGGACCGACGTGCGGCGTTGGCGCAAAGCCGAGCGCGAAAGGCTAATCGCCGCCCGGCTTGAAGTTTCCGCCGACGCCCGAACAGCAATGTCGCAACGCATCGCCGGCGGGCTGGATGCACTTGTCGGCGAGATCGCGGGCCGCATGGTCAGCCTTTACTGGCCGTTTCGCGGCGAGCCGGATCTGCGGCCCTGGATGGCGTCCGTCAATGAGCGTGGCGGTCGCACCGCGCTGCCCATCGTTGTCGAGAAAGGGCAACCGCTGATCTTCCGCGCCTACAAACCGGGCGACCGGTTGGAAAAGGGCGTCTGGAACATCCCGATTCCGGCAGAGGGTGATCCGGTGCTGCCGGACATCGTCATCTCGCCCATTGTCGGCATTGATCCGGCAAGCTATCGCCTGGGCTATGGCGGCGGCTTCTTCGACCGTACGCTGGCCGCCATGCCGTTCAAGCCGCTGGTCATCGGTGTCGGCTACGAATTGCAGCGCATCGCCACCATTTATCCGCAGCCGCACGACATCCCGATGGATCGGATCGTGACGGAGGCGGCCACGGTATAGGGCTCTAGGCCATCTCCGGCTTCAGACCCATTGCCGTCCGGTCGACGATTTCGCGCAGGGCGAAGGACGAATTGATCTTCGTCACATGCGGCATCGCCGACAGCCATTCCTTGTGGATGCGCTCGTAGTCGACGAGATCCTTGGCCGCGATCCTCAGGATATAGTCGTACTCGCCCGACATCAGGTGGCACGACAGCACGTTGGGGCAGCGTTTGATCGCCGCCTCGAAATCCGACAGCGTCTTTTCGAACTGGCCGGAGAGCGATATGTGAACGATCGCCGTCATCTGGTGGCCAAGGGCCGCGTTGGACAGCCGGGCGTGATAGCCGCGGATGGTTCCGGACTTCTCCAAATTGTCGAGCCGCCGCGAGCAGGCCGACTGCGACAGGCCAACCTTCTCGGCAAGGGCCGCGTTCGGCATCCGCCCGTCCTTCTGCAAAGTCTCAAGAATGGCGATATCAATCCTGTCGAGCGGCATTTTTCGTGATTCCTGCGAAAATCCGTTTATTTTTTGCAACGAATATCGAAACCGGCCTGTTCGCGCAAGCGCATTCGCAAACACCTGCACGCCGATTCATGGTTCACTCCAGCACTACAGGGAGTGAGCCCAAAAGGGCCCGGATCAGGAGAAGAAAATGCGCATCGGCTGCCCCAAGGAAATCAAGAACCACGAATACCGTGTCGGCCTGACGCCGGGCTCGGTACGCGAATATGTCGCCCATGGCCATGAAGTGCTGGTCGAGACCGGCGCGGGCGCCGGCATCGGCGCCGATGACAACGCCTACCGCGCCGCCGGCGCCATCATCGCCAAGACGGCCGCCGACGTGTTCGCCAAGTCGGACATGATCGTCAAGGTCAAGGAGCCGCAGCCCAATGAATGGGCACAGCTGCGCGAAGGCCAGATCCTGTACACTTATCTCCATTTGGCTCCGGATCCGGAGCAGACCAAGGGCCTGCTCGCCTCGGGCGTGACGGCGATCGCCTACGAAACCGTGACCGACGATCGTGGCGGCCTGCCGCTGCTGGCCCCGATGTCGGAAGTCGCCGGCCGCTTGTCGATCCAGGCCGGCGCCACGGCGCTGCAGAAGGCCAATGGCGGCCGCGGCGTGCTGCTCGGCGGCGTACCCGGCGTGCTGCCGGGCAAGGTCACCGTGCTTGGCGGCGGCGTCGTTGGCCTGCACGCGGCCCGTATGGCCGCCGGCCTTGGCGCCGATGTCACTATCATCGACCGCTCGATCCCGCGCCTGCGCCAGCTTGACGACCTCTTCGCCGGCCGGGTCCACACCCGTTACTCGACCGTCGAGGCGCTCGAGGAAGAATGCTTCTCGGCCGACATCGTCGTCGGCGCCGTGCTCATCCCGGGCGCCGCCGCACCGAAGCTCGTCAGCCGCGAAATGCTGTCCGGCATGAAGAAGGGCTCGGTACTGGTCGATGTCGCCATCGACCAGGGCGGCTGCTTCGAGACCTCGCACGCCACCACCCATGCCGAGCCCACCTACGAGGTCGACGGCGTGATCCACTACTGCGTTGCCAATATGCCAGGTGCCGTGCCGGTCACCTCGGCCCACGCGCTCAACAACGCGACGCTGCACTATGGTCTGCAACTCGCGGACAAGGGCCTGAAGGCTCTGGTCGATGACCATCACCTGCGCAACGGCCTCAATGTCCACAAGGGCAAGATCACCAACCGCGCGGTCGCCGAAGCGCTCGGCTACGAACTGGTCGAGCCGAAAGCAGTGCTGGCGGCTTAATATACCCGGAAAAAGTCAACTCACACTCTTGCCCGCCGGTTCACTCCGGCGGGCTTTTTGCTTTGGGCAATGATGCGCCAAACCCGCTTCCCAGAGGACCATCGAAGCGTGTGCCGTAAGGGCACTTTACCCCCTATTGTTGCATTTTTGTCATACCCTTCTTGGCCGACTCCCTGCTAGGAACATCTTGGGCTTATTGATTAGGGGTACGGGCTATGTTTCTTCGCGTTTCAGCGAAATCTATTCTTCTTAGTGCAGTATCGGCGGTGGCAATTATGTCGGTCGCGCATGCCGCTGATGTTGTGCAACCGGTCGAGGCATCCGGTTTTAACTGGAGTGGCGTTTATGTTGGCTTCGGTATCGGCGCCGGAGCCAACTCGCACAAGCTCAGCAGCGATTTCATCCCCGGTCTGTCTTTGGATGGCATCGGCGGTGAAGGGGTCTACGGCGAACTTACCGCTGGTTACGACTATATGGTGTCGCCCCGCTTCGTTCTGGGTGGGCTTGTCGATGTCCATGTTGGCAACATTGAAACGTCGCTGGATGTCGGCCCTTTCGACGCGTCTATTCAGGAGACATACGGCTTCGATGCCGGTTTGCGTGCTGGTTACCTGATCACGCCGACTACGCTGGGCTACGTCATGGGCGGCTATTCCTGGCAGAAGTACAAGCTCGATACCAATGCCGGTTTCGGCTTCGATTGGGACCAGAGCGGATATTTCGTCGGGGGTGGTCTCGAAACCGCGATCAACAGCAACTGGACGATCAAAACAGAATACCGCTACACCCGCTTCGGCACCAAGGACGATCTCCTTTCCGAAGCTGGCATTCCTTCGCCGGACGGCGCACTCAATCTCGACACGTCGCGTCACACATTCCAGGTTGCCGCCAGCTATCGCTTCGGTGCGCAGAACGGAGCCGCCGCTTCGTTTGAAACACCCGCCTACAACTGGACCGGCTTCTATATCGGTGGTGGCTTGGGCGCCGGCGCATCGGTGCACCAACTCGAAATCCCGCCGCTTCTCGGTGCCAAGTTCAACGGCCTTGGTGGTGAAGGCGTGCTTGGCGAGTTGAACGTCGGCTATGATCATGACTTCGGCAGCTGGGTTGCGGGTGTCATGGTCGATGCTCGTTATTCGGGCATGACCAGCCAGCTCGACATCCCAGGCGGCTCGATCAATCTGGATACGGACTACGGCTTCGATGTGCTGGGCCGCGTCGGCATGAAGATGAACGAATCGACCCTTGCCTATGCACTGGCTGGCTATAGCTGGCAGCATTTCGATCTGAACGCTTCCGATCCGGTCGGTGATATCATCGACTGGGGTTCCAGCGGCTTCTCAGTCGGTGGTGGCCTGGAAACGGCAGTGTCAAGCAACGTCACGCTCGGTCTGGAATACCGCTATTCGCAGTTTGCCAAGAAGGATTTCTCGTCGGATCTCGGCCTCCCCGACGACTCCATCACTTCCAAGGCTTCCTTCCATACCGTGCGTATCGGCGCGAAGTACAAGTTCAACTAAGCCCCCTCCAGGCAAACAGTCGAAGCCCGTCGGCCATGCCGGCGGGCTTTTTTGCGGCGAAAGACGTTAGGGCCGAACGCGGGCAACAAAAAAGCGGAGCCAAAGCCCCGCTTCCTCGATATCGAGATTGCCGCCGGTTCATCCGCGGTCGGCCAATCGATCGACACTGGCTTTCTAGCGCGTCTATGCGACAGCAGTGCGACAGAGACTTTCTGCCGCCAATCCCTTGATCTTATGCGCGCTCGATGCGGCACTGATAGCAATTGTTGCGCGCCGAGCGGACATGCACATAGGCAATGTCCTCACGCTCCAACAAAGTCTCGGCTCGTGCGGCAATTGCTCCGGTCGGGATAATGCCACCGCTGCCGTAGACGAAGCGATCATCGCCGCCATAGCCGCGCACGATATAGTCCGGGCTGTCGAGGATCTCCGGCGGCTCCCTTGTCCCGACGGCACGCTCGCATTCCTGGGCATGCAGGAAGATCGGCCCGGTTTCTGCATAGGGCTGAGGGTCTGGAAATGGCCGGTAGGCGAGGATGAGATAGACATCGCCGGCGGCGATATTCCTGAGACAATGACGGCAAGGCATCCCGTCGCCGTCAGAGATTTTCCGCTCGGGCGTACGGCCATAGGCATCGGGGCCGCCGCGCTGCAGCGCCCTGACATTTTCGGTCGGCAGAGCTGTGAATTGGATGGTCATCGTAAGATCTCCGGAACTGGCGACCGGAAACTATGCGCTCGCCGCCGTGCTTCCCACCCGATTCCCGCCAAGCGTGCATGAGCCGATCCGATGTCGGATCCTCCCTTCGAGCTCCGGGAGGGCACGAAGTCGTTAATCGGCTAATCAGTTCGACAATCCCTTGATGAATCATCGAAGCGGCGGCAGATTCCGGCTGAACTTACGGCCGCATGACGCTGGCCGAGCGCTCGGCGAAAGGCAGGGGATGCACGACTTCCTTCTTCTGCGCCACCGGCTTGAAACCGAGCTTCTGGTAGAGCGGTAGCGCGGCCGGGTGGTCGAGCGTGCAGGTCTGCACCGTCACCCTTTTCGGCCCATACGACCATGCTGCGGCAATCGCCGAACCAAGGAACCAGCGACCGATGCCTTGACCGGTGGCATGTTCCATCATGCCGAAATAGGCGAGTTCGACTTCCTCGGGCAGATGCGGCTTGAGATCGAAGAAGCCGGCCGGCGCACCGTCGAGATAGAGCACCCTGATGTCGCGATCCTCGCGGTGGATTCCGGCTGACAGCTCATCGTCATTCAGCCTCAGAACATTCACCCAGTGCCATTTGCGTCCCACCCGGTCCATCAGGTAGCGATAGAAATGCAAGGGAATGTCCCTGGTCTTCAGAAGTGCGACCTGACGGTTGTAGGGTACCGGCGGCGAGACGGGCGGTGGGGCATGCATTTCGAGAAAAGTCACCGTGACCTCAATGTCCTGCAGCACGCCGTTTTCCATCAATTCATTCCTTGCCGGTCGTTGCTGGGCCGGTCGTTGTAGGGCCGGTGGTCGCTGGGCCGGTCACGACTGGTGTATTGGGCAATCCGCCCCACTCGGTCCATGAGCCGTCATAAAGCCTGTTGTCGGTATGGCCAAGCGTCTCCAGCGCCAGCGTGACCACCGCGGCGGTGACGCCGGAGCCGCAGGATGTGACCACGGGTTTGGATAGGTCGATACCGGCGTCCTCTATCACCTTGCGCAAACGGTCCTTCGGCAGCAGCCTGCCGTTTTCCGACAGTGCGGAGTACGGCACATTGCGCGCGCCCGGCATGTGGCCGGAGCGGATGCCAGCGCGGGGCTCGGGTTCGCTGCCGGTGAAGCGGCCCGGCCCACGGGCATCGGCGATCTGTGCTGTCTTTGTATCGACAATCCGGCGCATATCGGCCAGACCGACGACGCGACCGGCGTCGAAATCGGCATGAAAGACGCTTGGCGCGATCTTCGTCGGCTCGGCCGTTACCGGCCGGCCGGTCGCCTTCCAGCCATCAAAGCCGCCGTCCAGAATATAGGTCTGGAAGACACCCATGATCCGGAACATCCACCATGCCCGCGGTGCGGAGAAAAAGCCCGGGCCATCATAGACGACGATGGTATCATCGGCCGAAACGCCCATCGCGCCGACATATTGGGCGAAATGCTGCGGGGATGGCAGTGTATGCGGCAAGGCAGCGTCAGGATCCGAAACCGCGTCCTGGTCCAGGAAACGGGCGCCAGGAATGTGAGCCGCATCATACTCGGCGCGCGCGTCGCGCCTTTGTGCAGGCAGATACCAGGAGGCGTCAATGATCGTCAGGCCCGGCTGGCCGAGGCGTTCCTGCAGCCAGTCCGCATCGACGGTAAAAGGACTGTCTTCGGCCATTCTTTTCTCCTGCCGCCTTTTGATGGTGTCTGTCTGTTCAGTTCGCCGGCATCGGGCCGAAGCGGATGCGGAAGCGCCTGTTCTCCCGGCCCTTCTTTTCGATCTTGCCGATGTGGATTTCGCCGATTTCGCCGGTGCTCCTCACATGGGTGCCGCCGCAGGGCTGGCTGTCCACCGAGGCATTGTCACCGATGCAGACCAGACGGATCTTGCCGGTGCCAACAGGCGGTCGGACGTTCTTGGACTTCACCAAGCCAGGATTCGCGGCCAATTCCTCGTCGCTGATCAGCCTGGTGAAGATGGGATGATCGGCCCGCACCAGATCCATCATGCCGGCGGTCACCTCTTCCTTGATGAAGCTGGCGTCTGGAATGTCAAAATCGACACGGCTGTCGTCCTCGGAAACCGCCGCCCCGGTGATCGGGAACGGGCAGACAACGGTGAGCAGGTGGCAAGCCGCGTGCATGCGCATCAGCAGATGCCGGCGCTCCCAGTCGATGGCGAGCTTCACCGTCTCGCCCACCTCCGGCAAGGCCTGCTCCGGTGACGGCACATGGATGATCTCGTCCTTGGTCTCGCCAGTGATCGTGGCGGCAATTGCGACGCGGCTGCCGTCGGCACGCTCCAACGTGCCGCTATCGCCCGGCTGGCCGCCGGAAGTGGCATAGAAGATCGTCCGGTCGAGGATGATGCCGCCGCGCTCATTGATGGCGACGACCGTGGCATCCGCCGTGCGGAGATAGGCGTCGTCGCGAAACAGCGCTTCGGTCCGGTGCGCCATCACGTGACCTTCTCGAAGGGCACTGAAATCTTGCTCTGCAATTCCATCCAGCCTGGTACCGGCAGTTGCTTTTCGCGCAGGAATTCGGGGTTGAATAGCTTCGACTGGTAGCGCGTCCCGTAGTCGCAAAGGATCGTCACGATGGTGTGGCCCGGACCCAATTCCGCAGCCAGCCGCACCGCGCCGGCGATGTTGATGCCGGTCGAGCCGCCGACGCACAGGCCTTCCTCCTGGATCAGGTCAAAGACGATCGGCAGCGCGTCCTCATCCCTGATCTGGTAGGAGAAGTCAGGCGTGAAGCCTTCGAGGTTGGCGGTGATGCGCCCCTGCCCGATGCCTTCGGTAATCGAACTGCCTTCTGACTTCAGCTCGCCGCTGGTGTAGAAACTGTAGAGCGCGGCGCCGAGAGGGTCGGCGAGCGCGATCTTGACGTTCTTGCTCTTGGCCTTCAATCCGAGCCCGACACCGGCCAGCGTTCCGCCCGACCCCACCGCCGAGACAAAACCGTCGACCTTGCCGCCGGTCTGGGCCCAGATTTCCTCGGCCGTGGTGCGGATATGGCCATCGCGGTTGGCGACATTGTCGAACTGGTTGGCCCAGATCGCGCCGTTCGGTTCGCTCCTGGCCATCTGCTCCGCCAGCCGTCCCGACAGTTTCACGTAGTTGTTGGGATTCCTGTAAGGCACGGCCGGCACTTCGATCAGCTCGGCGCCCAGCAGCCTGATTGTGTCCTTCTTTTCCTGGCTCTGCGTATCCGGAATGACGATGACAGTGCGATAGCCCAGCGCCTTGGCGACGAGCGTCAGCCCAATGCCGGTGTTGCCGGCGGTTCCCTCGACGATGACACCGCCCGGCAGCAACAGGCCGCGTTGTTCGGCATCACGGATGATGAACAGGCCGGCGCGATCCTTAACCGACTGCCCCGGATTCATGAACTCGGCCTTGCCCAGGATCTCGCAGCCGGTTTCTTCGGAAGCCTTGTTGAGGCGGATCAGGGGCGTGTTGCCGATCGCGTCGATCACTGAACGGGGCATTCGGGATTCCTTGTATGCGTGCGCCGAAACCCTAGAAACCCAACGCTTCGGTTTCAAGGCAAGAATTCGTCTGGTCCAGTCGCATTTCCGGCGCTGCGGTGTATGGATGTCGCTGGGGACCGGTGGACACCGGACAGTTCATTTGCACCCGGCGTCGAGAAGCACTCTTTTCATTCGATTTCTCCACCGCTAGAGCAAGACATCAACAACTCGGCAGGCGCAGCATGACACTCTATCGGGCCGATCCGAACCACGGCGTAGCCTGGGTCACCGGCGGCAGCAGCGGCATTGGCCGCTCGCTGGCCAGGGATCTGGCGTCACAAGGCTATGCGGTGGCGGTGACAGCGCTGGACGACGATCCGATCGACACGCTCATCGTCGAGACCGCGCAGATGCCGGGCAAGGTCGTGTCCTTTCCCTGCGACGTCACCGACGAGCCGCGCATGGCAAGAACGGTGGCGGCGATCGAGAACGGCCTCGGGCCGATCGTGCTCGCTATCTTCAATGCCGGAAATTACATCTCGACACCCGGAGAGTCCCTCGTCGTCAAGGATTTCCGCCGCTCCTTCGAAGTCAACTATTTCGGCATCATCAATGGGCTGGTGCCTGTCGTCGAGCATATGCGGGTGCGCGCGCGTGGGCATGTCGTTCTGGTCGGCTCGGTGACCGCCTATTTCGGCTGGCCGACCACGGCGGCCTATGGCGGTACCAAGGCGGCTATCAACATTCTGGCCGAGTCGCTGAAATATGATTTCGACAAGATGAACATCCGCGTCCAGGTGATTAACCCCGGTTTTGTCGACACGCCATTGACCGAAAAGAACATGCTGCCGATGCCTGGCCTGATGCCGGTCGGCCGCGCGACGCGCCGCATGGTGCGGGGAATCAAATCCGGCGGCTTCGAAGTGACGTTCCCGTACAGAACGAGCTGGCCGTTGAAAATTCTCGGCATGCTGCCAAGGCCGCTATGCCGATGGGTGATCGGCCTGACGACCAGCTGGAAAGCGCGCCCGCTGCATTATGAGCGCAAACCGCCCAACAAATAATGCCCACAGGATTGGTGGCTTGGCCGCCTGAACGGCCGTTGCCTGTTCATGGCCACCACCATAGTTTGAATGTTGTTGTGTGGAGTCTGCGATGGGGCGACGGATCGTGCTTGCTGTGCTGGGCCTGATCGCCGTCCTTGCACTGACCTTCCTACTGGGTGCACGCGTACCCGTCGACACCACGATCCATTTCGATCCTTCCGCCATCGGCGACGACCCACAGGCCTATGTGGCAAAAGTGGAGGCTGCCGTACCTGGTATCCGCGACGGGCTGGAGAAGGAGATCGTCTGGGCCAACCCAATGGTGCACGCAAAGACACCGCTGTCGATCGTCTACATCCACGGCTTTTCCGCATCGAAGGGCGAGATCCGACCCTTGCCCGACGACGTGGCCGACCAGCTCGACGCCAACCTGTTCTACACCCGCCTCACCGGCCACGGGCAGGACGGCGCGGCGATGACGCAAGGCAGCGTCAACGCCTGGATCAACGACTATGAGGAGGCGCTCGCCATCGGCCGGGCAATCGGCGACAAGGTGATCGTCATCTCAACGTCGACCGGCGGCGCGCTGGCGGCCTGGGCAGCGACGCAGCCCGGGGCATCCGAGGGTGTGGCGGCCATTGCATTCATCTCGCCCAATTTCGGCGTGAAAGCATCCGGCGCCGAGATCCTGACCATGCCCTGGGGCAAGCAGATCGCCGAACTCGTCGCCGGCAAGGAACGCAGCTTCGCGCCGCGCAACGCGCTGCATGAGAAATTCTGGACCACCAGATATCCGATCGCCGCGACGATGCCGATGCAGGCGCTGACCGACCTTGCCTATGGCGCGCCGGTGGAGAAGGCGACCATTCCCGCCCTGTTCATCTTCTCGGATATAGACAAGGTCGTGCGACCCGACCGCACGCGTGAGATCGCCGCGCGCTGGGGTGCCGCGCATGAGCTGGTGCCCATCGAAAGCACTGGCGATCCAGACAACCATGTCATTGCCGGCGACGCGCTATCGCCATCCACCACCGCATTCCTGGCGCAACGGATTGCCGTCTGGATCGAAGCGGTGGCGAAGTGAGGTTCGAAGACAAAACGGCGGCTGAAGCAATGTTCAGCCGCCGTTTCATTCGTAGTCGGCACCAGGCAACCGTTAGGAACTGGCCGGTTGCCGCGAGGTTTCGTTAGGCAGCCCGTGCGGCCGGACGCTTGCCGCCGAAGCGGCGCTTGTTGTTGCCCTTGAAGGGTTTTGCACCTTCCGGCTTGCGCTCACCGGCAAAGGCCGGCTTGTCGCCGAAACGCTTCTTGCCGAAGCCGTTGTTCGGCTTCTTCTCGCCGCCCGGCCGCCTGCCGTCGCGACGGCCATTGCGGTCGCGATCGTTGGCAGGTTCGAAGCGCTCGTTCTTTTCCGCAGGATTGCGTGCGGGATCGGGGCTGCCGAGATGGTCGGCAACGATTGGCAGCTTCGTGCGGATGATGCGCTCGACCTGACGCAGCTTGCTGTTCTCCGAAGGATCGCAGAGCGTGATCGCGATGCCATCCATACCGTTGCGGCCGGTGCGGCCGATACGGTGGACATAGCTTTCGGCTTCGTCCGGCAGGTCGAAATTCACGACATGGCTGATGCCGGGCACGTCGATGCCGCGCGCGGCGATGTCGGTCGCGACCAGAATGCGCACCGATCCATCACGGAAATCATTCAGTGCCTTCTGACGGGCATTCTGCGACTTGTTGCCATGAATGACGGCGGCCTTGAAGCCGTCGCGTTCCAGGTCCTTGGTCACCCGGTCCGCGCCATGCTTGGTGCGCGAGAAGATGATGACGGACTTCATCGCTTCGTCGGCGAGCATCGTCGACAGCACCTGGCGCTTCTGCTTGGTGCGGGCGAAGACGACGCCCTGGACGATCTCTGCCGCCGCGGTGCTTTGCGGCGAGACCTCGATGCGGACCGGGTTCTTCAGGAGGCCCTTGGCGAGTTCGGCGATCTCGTCCGGCATGGTGGCCGAGAACAGCGCCGTCTGACGATCGGGCGCGGTCGCCTTGGCGATGCGCTTGACGTCGTTGATGAAGCCCATGTCGAGCATGCGGTCGCCCTCGTCCAGCACCAGCCATTTGGTGTCGGAGAGGATGAGGTCGCCCTCGCGCACCAGGTCGGTCAACCGGCCGGGCGTGGCGATGAGGATATCGACGCCGGGAGCAACCTTCTTCACCTGGCTGAAGCGCGAGACACCGCCCAGCACGAGTGCCGTCGAGACATGCGCGCCCTTGGCGAGGATCTTGATGGTGTCCTCGATTTGCACCGCGAGTTCGCGGGTCGGCGCCAGGATGAGCGCGCGGGTCGTCTTGGCGCGCCGCTTGGTGCCGAGTGCGATGATCTTCGACAGGATCGGCAGCGCGAAGGCAGCGGTCTTGCCGGAGCCGGTCTGGGCGATGCCGAAAATGTCACGGCCTTCCAGCTGCGGCGGGATCGCCTGCATCTGGATCGGCTTCGGTTCGGCGAAGCCGGCATTGTGGGTGGCCTTGAGCAGCGCACCGGTAATTCCCAGCGCCGCGAAACCGGAGAGTTCCGCGGTGTCGTTGCCGGGCAATGTGTTTTCGTTGGTCAAAATAATCTTCTTTCACGCGGCCTCTGGCCGCAAACGTCAATGGCGGCAGGGCGCAACCTGCCGTCGAAAATTTGATATGAAACGACAAGGCGGGCGGACGCGTGCGTCCACTCGGCTGCGCTGTCGTGCCCGCAGGCTTCATGCCACGGGGCTTTTTCGCCACTTTGTGATGTACCGGAAGAGGGCCGATATACCGGAAAGAGGGAAAACAGACGCAACCAGTCTCATTTGTCGAGAAGGCCGGAATCTCCCGGCCCAAGCGCCTATGGGCTGGATATGGCTGAGTTCGCCCCGGAATGCAAGGGGCGCGATGTTGCGGTGCAGCAAAAACCAGCCAAAAAGCCGACGCTTGCACTCCCCGACCGGCATCATTACCACAAACGCGGCTTCCGATTTTGGGGATCGAACGATGAAGGACGTGCTGAAGGAACTCGAGCGGCGGCGCGACATCGCCCGCATGGGTGGTGGCCAGGCCCGTATCGATGCGCAGCACAAGAAGGGCAAGCTCACCGCGCGCGAACGCATCGAAGTGTTTCTCGACGAAGGCTCATTCGAGGAATTCGACATGTATGTCGAGCACCGCTCGACCGATTTCGGCATGGAGAAGACCAAGATCGCCGGCGACGGCGTCGTCACCGGCTGGGGCACGGTCAATGGCCGTCCCGTTTACCTCTTCGCCAAGGATTTTACCGTGTTCGGCGGTTCGCTGTCGGAAGCCCATGCCGAGAAGGTCATCAAGGTGCAGGAGATGGCGCTGCGCAACCGTGCGCCAATCATCGGCCTCTACGATGCCGGCGGGGCGCGTATCCAGGAGGGCGTGGCAGCCCTCGGCGGCTATGCCGAGATCTTTCAGCGCAACGTGCTTGCGTCCGGCGTCATTCCGCAGATTTCGGTCATCATGGGCCCATGCGCCGGCGGTGACGTCTATTCGCCCGCCATGACCGACTTCATCTTCATGGTGCGCGACACCTCCTACATGTTCGTCACCGGACCGGACGTGGTGAAGACCGTGACCAATGAGACGGTGACCGCCGAGAGCCTCGGCGGCGCGTCGGTGCACACGACGAAGTCCTCGATCGCCGACGGCGCCTATGACAATGACGTCGAGGCGCTCTTGCAGATGCGGCGGCTGATCGACCTGTTGCCGGCTTCCAACACGTCGGAGATCCCCGAGATCGAATGCTACCAGTCGGTCACCGACCATGACATGTCGCTCGACCGGCTGATCCCCGACAACGCCAACAAGCCTTACGACATCAAGGAATTGATCCTGAAGGTCGCCGACGAGGGCGATTTCTTCGAGATCCAGCAGAGTTTTGCCAAGAACATCGTGACCGGTTTCGGCCGGGTCGAAGGCCGGACCGTCGGCTTTGTCGCCAACCAGCCGATGGTGCTGGCCGGCGTGCTCGATTCCGACGCCAGCCGCAAGGCGGCGCGCTTCGTGCGCTTCTGCGACTGTTTTTCTATTCCCATCGTCACCTTCGTCGATGTTCCAGGCTTTTTGCCGGGCACGGCGCAGGAATATGGCGGGCTGATCAAGCACGGCGCCAAGCTGCTTTTCGCCTATGCCGAGGCGACCGTGCCGAAGATCACCGTGATCACCCGCAAGGCCTATGGCGGCGCCTATGATGTGATGGCGTCAAAACATCTGCGCGGCGACATGAACTATGCCTGGCCGACGGCGCAGATCGCCGTCATGGGGGCGAGAGGCGCGGTCGAGATCATCTACCGCAAGGACATCGGCGATGCCGAAAAGATCGCGGCTCATACAAAGGCTTACGAGGACCGCTTCCTGTCGCCTTTCGTGGCCGCCGAGCGCGGCTATGTCGACGAGGTGATCATGCCGCATTCGACCCGCCGCCGCATGGCCCGGGCGCTTCGCATGCTGCGCAACAAGGATATCCAGAACCCCTGGAAGAAGCACGACAACATCCCGCTGTGAACGGCATCGAGGTCATCGCTCAAGTGCGGTTGAACAGCGCCCTCCTCCGGCAGCCACCAGTTCGCGCAGCACCGGCACCATCGCCAGCGGCAAATCCTCGGCGATCAACCCCGGTCCGAACCTTCTGCCGGTCTCGGCATGGATCCAGACCGCCGCGCAGGCCGCTTCGAAAGCCGGCATGCCTTGGGCAAGCAGTCCGGTCGTGATGCCGGACAACACATCGCCCGATCCTGCGGTGGCAAGCCAGGCCGCGCCGTTGGAATTGATCGCCGCCCTGCCATCGGGAGCGGCGACCACCGTGTCGGCGCCCTTGTAGACGATGACGGCATTGGCGCGCGCTGCCGCCGCGCGTGCCTTGTCCAGCTTGGACGAGACATTGTCATCGGCGATATCTGCGAACAGCCTGGCGAATTCGCCTTCGTGCGGTGTCATCACCAGCGCGGGCGCGTCCGGCCTGCGGGCGGCTTCGAACAAGACATCCGGCGCCTCACGAAACGAGGTGATCGCGTCGGCGTCGAAGACCAGGCCGTCAATTCCGGTGGACGCGGCCGGCTTGCCCGACGCGAGTAGCGCAAGTGCGAACGCCCGGGTTTTTTCGCCGATGCCAAAGCCGGGCCCGAGAACGAAGGCCGATGGCCGGCGCTCCCCGACGAATGCTTCTATGTCGGCAGCTTCGTCGGCCTTGCGCAGCATGATCGAGGTCAGGTGCGCGGCATTGACCTGCATGGCGTTGCCCGGCGACAGAACCGTCACCGCCCCTGCCCCGCTTCGGGCAGCGGCAAGGGCTGAGAGCCGCGCCGCGCCGGTGGCGTTCGGCCCGCCGGAAAAGACGCCGACATGACCGCGCTTGTATTTGTGGGCATCGATTGCCGGCACCGGTAAATCGCGCAACCAAAGCGCTGGTCCGTTCTCGAACGTGCGGGGCTGCAGCCTTGCGATGATCTCCGCCACTATGCCGATATCGGCAAGCACGATCTCGCCGCATCTTTCCCGGCCCGGCAGCAGCAGATGGCCGGGTTTCTTGCGCGCGAAGGTCACTGTGAGGTCTGCTGAAAACGACGTTCCGAGCACTTTGCCGCTGTCACCGGAAATGCCGGAAGGCAGGTCGACGGCGACAACCCGCAAATGCAGCTTGGCGGCCAGATTGACCGCCCTGGCGGCTTCGCCGGACAGCGGCTTGGACAGCCCTGCCCCATAAAGCGCATCGACCACGATCGAGCGGGGACCGGGATCAAAGTCCGATAGCGGTCGGGGCTTGATGGGGCATTCCGCGGCGGCGACTGCCGCGTCGCTACCCGGCCTCGGCGGGCCAGACGTCCAGACCGTGGTGGCGACACCGCTGCCGGCCAGAATGCGAGCGACGACATAACCGTCGCCGCCATTGTTGCCCGGGCCGCATAACACATGGACATGCGCTGCCGAGGGATAGCGGCTGAGCACTTCGGTCGCGACGGCCCGCCCGGCACGGCGCATCAATCCAACGCCGTCGGTTGGACCTGCTGCAATTGTCAGCCGATCCGCCTCGCCCATCTCGGCGGAGGTAAGAAGTTCGTGGCTCATGGATTGCCGATCCGCATTCGATCAAGCATTGTCCAGTTTTCGGCTCGACGCAAACGGGGAGGAGTTGGCGCTGTCATGAGCACGTCGATCGGCGCGAGGATTGCAGGCACCGATCTGCCCGCAGGATGAGCAATTTGCCCGAATATTGGGCAGACATGCACAGTCGTGCCGGGTAGGCTGCAGCCATCTATGCCGCTTCCGATGCAGCGAATGACGCGGATTTGCATATGGGCGTGACATGACTTTGAAATCGTATGACACCGCTTCTGTTCCCTCCGACTGGCACAGTTCGTGCTTGATTGAGGCGCAAGCGGGGGCTCACAACCCGTTTTTTTGGCAGTGGAGGCCACTTTTTACATGAAAAAGATCGAAGCGATCATCAAGCCATTCAAGCTGGACGAAGTGAAGGAAGCGCTTCAGGAGGCCGGACTGCAAGGCATTACGGTGACCGAGGCCAAAGGCTTCGGCCGCCAGAAGGGTCATACCGAACTCTACCGCGGCGCTGAATATGTCGTCGATTTCCTGCCCAAGGTGAAAATCGAGGTCGTCCTTGGCGACGATGCCGTGGAAGGCGCGATCGAGGCAATCCGCAAGGCGGCCCAGACCGGCCGCATCGGCGACGGCAAGATCTTCGTCTCCAACATCGAGGAAGTGGTGCGCATCCGCACCGGCGAAACCGGAATGGACGCGGTTTGATCCGAGCCGGCCATCCTCTAAGAAACGTCATCTATCAAAAAACGTCAGCACACAGGGATTACATGACATGACGACAGCCAAAGACATCATGAAGCAGATCAAGGACAACGACGTGAAATTCGTCGACCTGCGCTTCACCGACCCGAAGGGCAAGCTGCAGCACGTCACCATGGATGTCGTCGAGGTCGAGGAAGACATGTTCGCCGACGGTGTCATGTTCGACGGCTCCTCGATCGCCGGCTGGAAGGCCATCAACGAATCCGACATGGTGCTGATGCCCGATCCGGACACCGTCCACATGGATCCGTTCTTCGCGCAGTCGACCATGGTCATCCTGTGCGACATTCTCGATCCGGTCTCGGGCGAATCCTACAACCGCGACCCGCGCGGCACCGCCAAGAAGGCCGAGGCCTACATGAAGTCGGAAGGCATCGGCGACACCATCTATGTCGGCCCGGAAGCCGAGTTCTTCGTGTTCGACGACGTGAAATACAAGGCCGATCCCTATAACACCGGCTTCAAGCTCGATTCGACGGAACTGCCGTCGAACGACGACACCGATTACGAGACCGGCAACCTCGGCCACCGCCCGCGCATCAAGGGTGGCTATTTCCCGGTGCCGCCGATCGATTCGGCGCAGGACATGCGCTCCGAGATGCTGACGGTGCTCGCTGAAATGGGGGTTCGCGTCGAAAAGCACCACCACGAGGTGGCAGCCGCCCAGCACGAGCTCGGCATCAAGTTCGACACGCTTGTCCGCAACGCCGACAAGATGCTGATCTACAAGTACGTCGTGCACCAGGTCGCCAATGCCTATGGCAAGACGGCCACCTTCATGCCGAAGCCGATCTTCGGCGACAACGGCTCGGGCATGCACGTTCACCAGTCGATCTGGAAAGGCGGCAAGCCGACTTTCGCCGGCAATGAATATGCCGGTCTTTCGGAGAGCTGCCTGTTCTACATCGGCGGCATCATCAAGCATGCCAAGGCGATCAACGCCTTCACCAACCCGCTGACCAACTCCTACAAGCGCCTGGTGCCGGGCTACGAGGCGCCGGTGCTGCTCGCCTATTCGGCGCGCAACCGTTCGGCTTCCTGCCGCATCCCGTTCGGCAGCTCACCAAAGGCCAAGCGCGTCGAAGTCCGCTTCCCCGATCCGGGCGCGAACCCCTACCTCGCTTTCGCCGCCATGCTGATGGCAGGTCTCGACGGCATCAAGAACAAGATCCATCCGGGACAGCCGATGGACAAGGATCTCTACGACCTGCCGCCGAAGGAACTGAAGAAGATCCCGACCGTCTGCGGTTCGCTGCGCGAAGCGCTCCAGAGCCTCGACAAGGACCGCGGCTTCCTGAAGGCCGGCGGCGTCTTCGACGACGACCAGATCGACAGCTATATCGAGCTCAAGATGGCCGAAGTGATGCGCTTCGAAATGACCCCGCATCCGGTCGAGTACGACATGTACTATTCGGTCTAGGATTCCGCTCGAATAATGTTTCAAGGCCCTTGAAGGTTTTCCCCTTCAAGGGCTTTTTGCTGATCCAAAGGCTCATCTATGGATTGCGTGCGGCCAGCCACGCAACGATGGTCAACTTGCTTTTTTGGGGGACGCAATCAATCGCCAGGAGCGAGCGGCACACTGCCTCAGGCTGCAATGCCCGCTCGTCCGGCGCCCCCGCCAATGCCGTCGTTCACGAAACCCCCGCCCCGTTCGAACAGCATCGCTTGGCGTAACCCCAAGGCCACGAATACGCATGCCGCGGCGTAGCCTGTCAACGCCGCCACACGGAGGCATAAATCGCCGATTTCAATGTATGAACAGTGGCTTATATAAAGGACCGCCGCGTACGAACCGAGCTGAAACAGGCTGTTTTCCGGGCTTTTTCAATGAAAACTTGGAACCGCACGAGACGAGTAGCGGCAAGGAGCGTCAGCCAAAGCCGCTCGTTTTGGTGAAACCGCTCGTTGTTTTTCAACCTGACTTTTTTTGGGGGAATTCGCCGCTCCGGGGCAGTCGGTGACGACGCTGACCGCGCGTGGCGTCATGTCGGGTCGGTAAAAAGAAAGGCCCGGGCGCTTCCGCCCAGGCCTGTCTGCAAGAACATCCATCTGCCGCGCATTGAAGCGCCCGCAAAACGGATCAGGCGGCGGCCGAAATCTCTGCGCTCGCCGGCACCGAAGCGATCGTCTTCAGGATCTGCGAGGCGATCTGGTAGGGGTCGCCCTGCGAGTTCGGACGGCGGTCCTCCAGATAGCCCTTGTAATCGTTCTTGACGAACGAATGCGGGACGCGGATCGAGGCGCCGCGATCGGCGATGCCATAGCTGAACCTGTTCCACGGCGCGGTCTCGTGCTTGCCGGTCAGACGTTTGTCGTTGTCCGGGCCGTAGACGGCGATGTGGTCCATCAGGTTCTTGTCGAAAGCCGCCATCAGCGCTTCGAAATAGGCCTTGCCGCCGACTTCACGCATATAGGTGGTCGAGAAATTGGCATGCATGCCCGAGCCGTTCCAGTCGGTGTCGCCGAGGGGCTTGCAGTGGTATTCGATGTCGATGCCGTACTTTTCGGTCAAGCGCTGCATCAGATAGCGGGCCATCCACATCTGGTCGGCGGCCTTTTTGGAACCCTTGCCGAATATCTGGAATTCCCACTGCCCCTTCGCCACTTCGGCGTTGATGCCTTCATGGTTGATGCCGGCCGCGAGGCAGAGATCAAGATGTTCCTCGACGATCTGGCGCGCAACGGAGCCGACATTCGAGTAGCCGACGCCGGTATAGTACGGCCCCTGCGGTGCGGGATAGCCGCTCTCGGGAAAGCCGAGCGGACGGCCGTCCTTGTAGAAGAAATACTCCTGCTCGAAGCCGAACCAGGCGCCTTCGTCGTCGAGGATAGTGGCGCGCTTGTTGGATGCATGCGGCGTAACGCCGTCGGGCATCATGACTTCGCACATGACGAGCACGCCGTTGGTGCGGGCCGGATCGGGATAGACCGCGACCGGCTTCAGCACGCAATCGGAGCTGTGGCCCTCGGCCTGCTGCGTCGAGGATCCGTCGAAACCCCACAGCGGCAGCTGCTCGAGCGTCGGGAACTCAGCGAATTCCTTGATCTGCGTCTTGCCGCGAAGATTCGGGACCGGGGTGTATCCATCGAGCCAGATATACTCGAGCTTGTATTTGGTCATTCTAGAGCCTCTCGTTGCTTGGACACCGCAAGCAGGCGGATGTCGATGCATGGCCGAAACAGGCCGGCCTGCCGATGGATAAAAAGCAATTCGTGTGCCACTCGGCTCTCGCAGGGTGCGGCAAAATGATCGTGCCCAGGCGATTATTTTAATGAGCCGCCTCAGCAATGCTTGCGGATGATCCAGGCAGCAATATTGCTTAAATCATAGGCAAATCATGATCTTTTCATAGGCATATTGCCTAAATGAATCGCAGGACCTATTTTGGTGAAAGCTGAATCAACGAGCGCCTGAAAAAGCGGGGAGACCGGCAATGCAAGTCACGCAATCGCGTCCGTCGGCGAAAATCCTGATGTTCCCGCTGGCAGCGCGCAGGTCTGCCTTAAATTTAGGCGCCAAGGCCAAATTCGCGGCAGAGCTTGCCGCGCTTCGCGGCGAGCACGCCGATTTCGATGGCTGGTACCACGAGGCCGCCGTCGAGGAAGAAGACCTGCGGCGGAAGGGCTGAACCCTTCCACGTCGATCTTGAATAAAAAAGCCCGGCGCGATCGCTCGCGCCGGGCTTTTCGTTCTGGCCTACCGACTATTCCTTGGCGTGCAGGTCGGTGCCGAGCGTGTCCTTGACGAAGATCATGCCGATGATCAGCGTCATCGCCGCGATGACCACCGGATACCAAAGGCCGTAGTAGATGTCGCCCTTGTAGGCGCTGAGCGCGAACACCGTCGCCGGCAGCAGGCCGCCGAACCAGCCATTGCCGATGTGGTAGGGCAATGACATGCCCGTGTAGCGAATGCGAGTCGGGAACATCTCGACAAGGATCGCCGCGATCGGCCCATAGACCATGGTCACGAACAGGACCAGGATGAACAGGATGCCGATCGTCATCGGCCAGTTAACCGCCGCCGGATCGGCGAACATGGCAAAGGCGCCGCCGCCCGGTATGTTGTAGACGGTGACCTCGGGTGCGCCCGCTGCCTCATCGGCGGTCAAGAGCTTGTCCTTAACCGCCTGGTCGGTCGGCACCGCTGCCTTTTCGCCGCCGCGGATGGCGGCTGCGTCGAGCTTAAGTTCAGGATTGGCTGCGATGAAGGCATCGAGTTTCTGGTCCGCGACCTTGATCGCCCCTCGCTTCAACGGATAGCCGCCGTCCTGCAAGGACATGTTGACTGCCTTGACGAAGGCGGCGTCCTTGGCCTTGGCCTGATCGCCGGCGGCGACCGCATCGTAGGACGCCACTGTCTCTGTACCGATCTTGACTGACGCAGGCGTCCCGGCCGCTGCCGTCGACACCACTTCATAGGGAACCGAGTTCTTGGTCAGGAACGAAGTCGCGATGTCGCAGGACGTCGTGAACTTCGCCGTGCCGACCGGATTGAACTGGAACTTGCAGTCGCCGGGAGCTGCCGTCACCGTTGCCCGAGTGCTCTGCTGAGCCTTGGCGAGCGCCGGATTGGCGGCCCAGGTCAACGCCTTGAACAGCGGGAAGGTACAGACGATGGCCAGCGCAAGGCCAGCCATGATGATCGGCTTGCGGCCGATCTTGTCGGAGAGCCAGCCGAAGACGACGAAGAAGATCGAGCCGATAGCCAGCGCGATGGCGATCATGATGTTGACCGACTGCGCGTCGACCTTCAGCACGTTCTGCAGGAAGAACAGCGCGTAGAACTGGCCATTGTACCAAACCACGGCCTGACCGGCGGTGAGGCCGAGCAGCGCCAGGAGCGCGATCTTGGCGTTCTTCCACTGACCAAAGGCTTCCGAGAGCGGCGCCTTTGAGCCCTTGCCTTCGTCCTTCATCTTCTGGAAGGTCGGAGACTCCGAGAGTGACAACCGGATCCAGATCGAAACGGCGAGCAGCAGGAAAGAGACGATGAACGGAATGCGCCAGCCCCAGGCGGCGTAGGTCTCCTTGCTCAGCGATCCCTGTACGATCAGGATGACGATCAGCGACAGGAACAGGCCGAGCGTCGCTGTTGTCTGGATCCACGAGGTGTAGAAGCCACGGCGGTCATCGGGTGCATGTTCGGCGACATAGGTCGCCGCGCCGCCATATTCGCCGCCCAGCGCCAAACCCTGCAGCATGCGCAGGACGATAAGGATCACCGGAGCCGCGATGCCCAAGGTTGCATAGCCGGGCAGCAGACCGACCAGGAAGGTCGACAGGCCCATGATCGTCATTGTGACCAGGAACGTGTATTTGCGGCCGACGAGGTCGCCGATGCGACCGAACAGCAGCGCGCCGAACGGGCGAACCAGGAAGCCTGCGGCAAAGGCCAGCAGCGCGAAGATGTTGCGCGTTGCCTCGGGAATGGTCGGACTGAAAAAGGTCGAGCCGATGAAAGCCGCCAGTGAGCCGTAGAGATAGAAATCGTACCATTCGAAAACAGTGCCGAGCGAGGAAGCGAAGATGACTTTCTTCTCCTCCCGCGTCATGCCGCGGCTCGTTCCGCCGGCGGTCGATGCCATTGCCATAGAGCTATCCTCCCGTGAGACTTCGATGCTGTGCGCCGACGTCCGCGTTCTCCTCCGAACGCGGACTCAAAGACGCAGCCAACACAGGAAAAATGGCAGAAAGGGCGGGGAAAGGGCACCGCGACGATGGGATTATGACTTTCGTATTAGGTGCAGTGCGAAGGCGGAGCGAAGCCCTCAGGCCCGCAGCGCTTCGAGCAAGCTGACGGCGGCCATCATGTCCCGTTTGCGAGCGGCGCGGCGCGCGACGGCTTCGGCGTCCTGTCCCCACTGTGCGATCTGCCAGTCCTCATCGACATGGCCGGCGGCCCAGGCCTCCTCGCCGTCGAGCTCGCCGAAATCGACCGCCAACGCCAGCAATGCCGAGCCGGTCAACGATGTCATGACATGGATGGCGGCAAGGCGCAGCGGTTCGGCGCGTTGCGCCAGATGGCTGCCCAGCACGGCAATGGTTTCGCGTGGCTGCTCGACATGGATGATGCCCTCGGCAAGGTTGAAACGGGCCCCAAGTGCTGCGCGAGCCCAGTCGATGACGGGATCCCACCGCTCGTTCTGCCGCTCGACCAGCCCTTGCGGGGCATCGGCGCGATAACAGAGCAGATCCGACGAGGCAAAACGCAGAATGTCTTCCAGCACCGCCTGCGGATCGCTGGCCACGCCATCGATGGCGGTGTTGACCAGCCGCATCACCGGCATCGTCATCGGATTGATCGTCTCGCCCTGTTCCGCGAACTCGCCGGCAACCAGCGTCGCGGCCGCCTCGGTCGGCAGCGCCAGCATTGCCTTGCCCGGCGTGCGCACCGGCTTGCCGTCGAGATGGACGGCAAAGCCACCTTCCGCCGACGCGACCGAGACCTCCTTATAGAAGCGCTTGGGCAGCGGCGTCTTCATCTGAATCTGGGCGCGACGCACCGGATCCGGATCGGAAAGATACTTGCCCGCTTCGAGGTCGTTGAGGATATCACGCATGAAGTGCCTTTCTTACACCGGTATCAGCTTGCGTGCCGGCCGGTTGACGATGATCAGGCCGGCCGCAATCAAGCCAAGTGCAAGAAAAATGCGAATGGTCAGCGGCTCGTTCAAGATGATCGCACCGCACAGGACACCGAAGACCGGCGACAGGAAGGTGAAGCTGGACAAGCCTGAAGCCGGATAGCGGCGCAGCAGCCAGAACCAGAGCACATAGGTGAAAGCGACGATATAGACCGCCTGGAAAAGCAGCGCCAATGTCGGCAACAGGGACGGATCGCGCACCGGTGGGCCGGCAAGAGGCAGCACCATCATGCCAACGATCGCCGCGCCGGCGAGTTGATAGAGCAGCAGTTTTTCCGCACTCGCCTCGACCAGTTTTGATCGTTTGATAAGGATATTGGTCAGGGCCCAGAAAAACCCCGAACCGAGGCTCAGGAGATCACCGAACAGCATGTCTCCGCTACCGCCGAGCTTGTCGGAAAAGACCGTGGCAAGACCGGCGAAGGCCAACAGCAGGCCGAGAAACTTGCGCATGGTGATCTGTTCGCCGAGCAGGAAATGGCCGCCGATCAGCATCCAGAACGGCATTGAGTTGACCAGCAGCGTATTGCGCGCCACGGTCGTATGCTCCAGGCCAACGTAGAGACAAAGGAACTCAACGCCGAAAAGCACGCCGACCGCAATGCCCGCCGGCAATGTCCCATCCCTGCTGAACAGCGCAATGCCGCGCCAGCGGCACCAGAGAAAGACGCAGAAACCACCGATGACCGAACGCGCGATCGATAGGAAGACGGGATCATAGCCTGCATAGGAGATCTTGGCGGCGACGTAGTTCAGCCCCCAGGAAAAGGTCAGGCCGACCATGATGGCGGCTGCGGCCATGTCGACCGCGTCGCGCCGATCGAGCGCATCGGTGGCGCCGCTCACGGTTAGTCCTCCGCGCTGGCGTCGTCGAAGCCGATCAGGTTCCAGCTCTGGCGCATATGCGGCGGCATCGGAGCGGTGACGTCGATGACGCCCTTGTCCGGGTGCGGGATAATGATGCGGCGCGCGTGCAAATGCAGGCGGTTTTGTATGCCGCCAGGAAAATCCCAGTTGGTGTCGGCCTCGAAGTATTTCGGATCGCCGATGATCGGGCAGCCGATATGGGCGGCATGGACGCGAAGCTGGTGTGTGCGGCCGGTATAAGGTTCCATCTCCAGCCAGGTCATGGTCTGCGCCGCCTGCTCGATAATGCGATAATAGGACACGGCATGGTCGGCGCCTTTTTCGCCATGCGCGGCGATGCGCACGCGGTCGCCGTCCGGCGTAGCCTCCTTGATCAGCCAGGTCGAGATCTTGTCCTCGCGCTTGGGCGGCACGCCCTTGACCAGCGCCCAGTAGGTCTTCTTGGTTTCCCGCGCCCGGAACGCCTCTGAAAGCTTCATCGCGGCCAGCCTGGTGCGGGCCACCACCAGCACGCCCGACGTGTCGCGGTCGAGCCGGTGCACCAGCCGCGGCTTCTCGCCTTTCTGGCTGCGCCAGGCTTCCAGCATGTCGTCGACATTGCGGGTAACGCCGGAGCCGCCCTGAACGGCGAGGCCCGCCGGCTTGTTGAAGACGAAGACCTTTGGGTCCTCGTGGATCAGCATCTTGGCGAGCACATCGGCGTCGCCCTGGTTGCGGATCGAGTGGCCGGTGAGCGCGCTCTCGCCCTTCTTGTCCACCTCGAGCGGCGGAACGCGGACCATCTGCCCCGGCTCGACGCGGGTGTCGGCCTTGACCCGGCCGCCATCGACGCGGATCTGGCCGGAGCGCAGCAGCTTCTGTAGATGGCCGAAGCCAAGGCCCGGGAAATGCGTCTTGAACCAGCGATCGAGCCGCATGCCCGCCTCGCCGGCCTCCACAGTGATCTGTTCAACGCCTGCCATGTCTTCTTCGCTTATCCGTTTCCCGAGCAGGGCTCTTGGCCTGCGCTTGGCGCGGCAATAACATTATGAAACGGTTCTTGCGAGCCAAAGTCCCAGAAACAGGGCAATGATCGCGCCAACGACGCTGGCAAGCGCATATCCGAATGCCGGCAGTGTCGAGCCTCGTTCCCACAGGGCGGCGAAGTCGAGCGAAAAGGCGGAGAAGGTGGTGAAGCCTCCGAGAATGCCGGTAGCAACGAACAGCCTGACCTCATCGGACCCGCTGCGACGCGCAAGGATGGCGATGAACAGCCCCATCGCAAACGAGCCGACGATGTTGATCGCCATCGTGCCCCAGGGATAGTTGGGACCGACGAGGCGCAGCGCGCCCATGCTGGTCAGATGGCGGATGCCGGCGCCGATGCCGCCGCCGACGGCTACGAGAAGCAGATTGAACATAGAACGTTACTGCCCCCGCGAGGACGCCGGCGTCAATCCCTTGAGCGAGGTGACGCAGCTTCGGGGATGGCAGAGATAGTCGACCTATCAAGAACCGGGCTTCCAACTCACGTAGCGCAATCACTGCCGTGACGCATTCAGGATACTGCCGGCTCCGCCGGCAATATCGACAGATCTTCAACTTAGGTGGTTTCGACCTTCTTTGGCTTTGTCGAGCCAATCATCTTCCAGTTCTTGTAGAACATCGAGTTGATGCGCTCGACGCTCACCGAGACGACCGCAAGCATGCCAGCGATCAGGCGGGGCACCGGGGATGGCCTGATAATATCCATGAACACGCAGTAGCGGCGGCCATCATACTCGTTGACCGAGCGATGCAGCAGCGTGTCGTCGAAAATGAACTGCGGATTGTCGTACCAGTAGTTCTTGACGTTGCCGCATTCGACGAAAATCTCCGCTTTCACCGGGATCAGATTGTAGAGGATGCGCAGGCTGAGCCGCAGCGGTCCGAAATGCCAGGAGGTCGATTCGCGCTTGCTGAAGACGGAAACGGCAATTGTCTTGATGTATTTGAAATCCTTGTTGAATTCCTCGACGTTGTCGATCCTGTGCTTGCCGTACCACTGGTAGACATACATGCCGCGCCGGCCGGCGCCGAAATTGGCGTCGATGTCGGCGATGATCTCATCCTTGCGCGCCTTGAAGACATCAAGGACCTCATTGACCTCGCGCTGATAGTCGGCGGGAAACTGCTCCAGCTTCCACACGCCCGGATTTCTGTAGCACAGGAGATCGACCAGCAGGTTGAAGGGCGACAGCAACCAGGTGAAGAGCCCGTTGCCAAGGAAGTAGCCGCTGAACAACGCCAAATCCTTCCTGTCGTTGCGCAACACGTCGATCAGACCACAGACGATGAAGATCGTCGTCAGGATCGGGATGAAATAGAAGCCAAGGGCGAGAAGCGGGATGGCAATGGCGAATTTGCGAAGGGATTTGCGAAGGGTTTTTGTCATTTTTCCACGCGCGAAGCGCGATCCTGTTGCGAATGAGGTGCCCAATCATGGCAACGGCCACCGCCCGACCGTGCGCCTTGATAAGGTTTTTTGGGTCACCGCACAACGGCCATGGTGTCTGGCCGGGCTGGTTGCCTGGTGGAGTTTGCCGGGCGTCAATGCACTGCCGGCAAGCCAAGCTCGTCCCATTTGTCCCTGGCCACGGGATCGCCGACCAGAAATTCAAAGCCAATGACGCTTTCGCCGTCCTTGGCGAGCTGGCATTTGAACTTCAGACTGTACCAGTTTTTACGGCTGCGAAAGGCCGCACCATTAGCGGCGATCGTCGTGCCGGTGATCTTCTCCTCCGCGGTCGCGTAGGGCACCACCCGCTCCGGCTGGAAATCCGCATGCCATTGGCGGATTTGGTCCATGGCCTCCAGATTGCAAAGCTGCACCATGCGCTCATCGGATGCGAAGGTCTTGAGATCGGCGCGGGCCTGCTTGCTGCGCGGATCGGCGAGGGTCTTGGCCGATAGCATCCGCGTTGGGCGGATCATGGCGGGCGTGGCGGGAAATCGAGGAGCGCTTGGAGCAGGCGCCGGTGCCTCGGGCATGGGTGCGCGGGGTGCCTCCTCGATGGGAGGTGCGGGCGGCCTTGTCGAAACCTCGAATTGCTGTGGCGTCAGGATGGCGACCGACACGCGCTCCTCCTCTGGCCCGCTCGAGCGCTTCGGCGATGGTAACAACATAACGCTGGCGGCGAGCAGCCCATGCAGGAGAACCGAAGTGGAAATCCCCCAGGGCGAGGCCTCGTTTCGCACTGACAAGGCCACCGGGCTCCGCAAGCCGGCTATTCCCGCTCTTTGCGCAGCTTTGCCCAGTAGTCGAGCCGCTTCCTGATGTCGCGCTCGAAACCACGCTCGGGCGGATCGTAGAAGGTCTGGCGGCCCATCTTTTCCGGAAAATAATCCTGGCCTGAAAAGGCATCTGGCTCATCATGGTCGTAGCGGTAGCCGGCGCCGTAATCCTCTTCCTTCATCAGCTTGGTCGGCGCGTTGAGAATGTGCTTCGGCGGCAGCAGCGAGCCATGTTCCTTGGCGGCCCGCGTGGCAGCCTTGAAGGCAGTGTAAACGGCATTGGATTTGGGCGCGGTGGCGAGATAGACGGTGGCCTCGGCAAAGGCGAGTTCGCCCTCCGGAGAGCCGAGATAGTCATAGGCATCCTTGGCCGCGTTGGCGACGACCAGGGCCTGCGGATCGGCCAGACCAATGTCCTCCATCGCCATGCGAACCAGCCGGCGGCCGAGATAGAGCGGATCCTCTCCGGCATCGAACATGCGCGCGAGATAGTAGAGGGCGGCATCGGGATCCGAGCCGCGCACCGACTTGTGCAGGGCCGAGATCAGGTTGTAATGGCCGTCCTGGCCCTTGTCGTAGATCGGCGCACGGCGCTGGACGATGCGCTGAAGCCCTTCGGGATCGAATATCTCGCCCGGCTTGGCCGCGCGCCAGACCTCTTCTGCCAGGGTCAGCGATGCGCGTCCGTCGCCATCGCTCATACGAATGAGCATCGTGCGTGCTTCATCATCAAGCGGCAGCGCCCTGCCCTCCGCCTCCTCCGCCCGCGTCATCAGCTTGGCGATGCTGTCCTCACCCAGCGAATGAAAGACCATGACCCGCGCGCGCGACAACAAGGCCGCGTTGAGTTCGAAGGACGGGTTTTCGGTGGTGGCGCCCACCAGCACGACCGTCCCATCCTCCATGACGGGGAGGAATGAATCCTGCTGGGCGCGGTTGAAACGATGA